>JBCBZH010000171.1:0-9349 GCA_039815415.1 Bacteroidota bacterium | reverse complement strand
TAGTTTTTAGCTGTAATTGACGACTCCCACCGCTAAACGCTAGTCGCGTGTAGGCTGCACGCTACTCCCGCAGTGTCTGATAGCCCACGTAGCTGACCGTCACCGCATAGGCGCCCGCTGGCAGCGACCCGACCGTGTAGAACCCTTGGGTATTGGTCGCGGCGCCCCGCTCAACGGGACCGTCGAGAAGGACGGTGGCTTGAATGAGCGTCTCCCCGGAGTCCGCATCACGGACAAAACCGTTCAGGGTCGCAGTTTGAGCAAGGGCCTCGGGAACGAGGAGGCAGAGCGCCAGGGCAGCGGCTCGGGCGAGAATCGGCATTCGGGGGGACGTAAGGAGCGAAGCGGTCCGGTGCAGCAATCAGCGAACGAGACCAAGACGCCGTTCGTGCGCCCGAGGTTACGGCGTCGGCACAAGGGTCGTCGCTTCTGAACAGAAGGTTGACGAACCGACAAGGTCCGTGCCAGCACTCGCTGGGTAATGCGAGACCGCCCCTCCGAGGTTCCAGCTCACTACGAGGCGCCCCTCGTCAATACTCCAGCTATGCACATCGCTCGAGGCCAGGGAGTCCGGGTGCTCGTAGCTCCACGCCAGGCTCGAATCCCGCTCGAGACGAAGAAAGGCCGTCGCGATCTGCTCGTCTGGGCAAATCTCGGCCCAACGGGTCCCCGCCAGCTCGTCCCAGGTCAGTGGGCGCATACTCGCACATGCCGCCAGCCCGACACCTATCAGGCACACCCCAATTCTGTTCATAATCATCAAGACCCTTCGGGCAATCCGGCAGGGAGACACAAACGGAGCGACAGAGTTGCTACTCGAGCTGGCGACTCCGGAACGTGTCTGCAAGCTACGCGGTCCGCGGAATCCGGCACCGGTAGCTTGTGCATCGATGTCTACACTCGTCCCGGTCCTCCTCTTCGCCATTGGTGCAGTTGTCACTGCGTTAGCGTTCGGTGCATCTGAGGTGGAGACGCTTCTTGCCGCAGTGGTGGGAGGCCTGTTCGGGCTCCGCATGCGGGATGCGCAACGCCTTCGTCGCCTGGAACGCCAGCTCGAGGACCCGCCAACCCGGACGGCTCGCTCTCCCAGTTCACCGCTCCCCGAGAGCGAACCCACTGAGCCTCCTCGCCCCGACCGATCCACGGCTCAGGCTCCACGCCGCCCCCGGCGCCCTCGACGACGCCCCGAGGCACGACCTCGTGCGGAGCGCCCTCCCGCAGAGCGTACCGCCTCGGGTCCAGCCGAGGGCTCGATGGAGGCAACCGTGCGAGATGGCTTACGCCGGGCCATGGCCTTCGTGACAGGTGGCAACCTCGTCGCGCGGGTATCGCTGCTGCTGGTCTTTGTAGCCGTCGGGTTGTTCATCCGGTATGCGGCTCAGCAGGGCCTCTTCCCCATCGAAGTGCGCTTGCTGGCAACGTCGGCGGTTGGGGCTGCGCTGCTCGCTACGGGCTGGCGGGTCCGCTCCAAATCCGAGGCGTTCGCACTCACGCTCCAAGGCGGCGGCGTGGCGGTGCTGTACCTGACGATCTACGCCTCGTACGCGCTCTACGACCTGCTCCCCCCGTTTGTCGCGCTGGTGCTGATGGCCATCGTGGCGGCGGGCTGCGCCGCGCTGGCGGTGATCCAGAATGCTCCGGCGCTTGCGCTGATTGGTGTGCTGGGCGGCTTCATGGCCCCCGTCCTCGCAGGGAGCGACAGCGGCAACCACGTGTTGCTGTTCAGCTACTACACGGCGCTCAACCTCGGCGTACTGGGCATTGCCTGGATCAAGGGCTGGAGGTCGCTGGCGCTTCTCGGGTTCGGGTGCACGTTCATCATCGGAGGCCTTTGGGGCGGGCTCACCTACCGCCCCGAGCTGTACGCCACCACCCAGCCGTTCCTGATCGTGTTTTTCGCGATCTACTTCGCGCTGGCGATTCACTTTGCCCGTCGCGCCATTCGGGCTGAAACGCCACCCGAGCGAGTTCTCGTCGTGGATGGCACGCTCGTCTTCGGCCTCCCAGCAGCCACCTTCGTGCTGCAACGCGGGCTGGTCGAAACGATGCCCTATGGCGACGCGTGGAGCGCTTCGATTCTCGCCGGGATCTATCTCGTGGTTACGATCTGGCTCTACCGCGCTGGCCCCAGCCTGCGCCTCCTCGCCGACGCCTTTCTGGCCGTTGGGCTGGTGTTCGCAACGCTGGCGTTGCCGCTGGCCTTCAACCGAGTGCTCGTGGGTGCGCTCTGGGTGCTGGAAGGCGCCGCACTTGTCTGGACTGGCGCGCGTCAGCGCAAGGCCTGGATGCGCTGGGGCGGCCTCGCTCTCCAGCTCGTCGCCGCTGCTGTGCTCTTCCGTCAGGGCGTGCTCGACCCCGACGAGGCGTTTGGCCCGGAGACGCTGACGGGATGGATCGTCGCCATCGCACTCGGCCTCTCCGCGTATGTCCTGCATCGCTACCGCTCCAACACATGGGCATGGGAGAGGCTTGCAAGCCATGGGCTGTTGATTGCAGGCCTCCTGTGGTGGGGCGCGAGTGGGTTCGTGCATGCCCTCGAGCTGGTGCCGGATGATCGCCAGCTCGCCGCTCTGGTAGGCTTCGCCGCCCTTTCGTCGGCGGGCTTGCTATTGGGGGGACGCGCTCTCGACTGGTCAGCCATGCGGCTCTCCGCGTTCGGCCTAATCCCCGTTGGGTTTACGCTCTGGCTGGCTGGCCTCATCGACGCTGGTCATCTCTTCGCCGACGGTGGCTGGCTGGCGTGGCCCGCCGCCCTGGGCGTAGCTGTCTTCGCGCTGGCGATCAATCGGCACACGCGACCTCGCCTGCACACCGTCGCCACTGCCACCACGGCCTGGCTCATCGCGCTCGTGCTCGCCACCGAACTCGGATGGTTGGGCGGCCGAGGCGAGTTGGGCTCCGGCTGGGCTCCGGCCGGGGTCGGGCTGGTGTTCGCTGGAGCGCTTGCCGGGAGCCTCCGAGTTCCTGGGGACCTCCTCAACCGCGTCACGTCTCGGACTGGCCTCGGGCTGGCGGCGGCCGGGGTCACCGGAGCCCTCGCCATCTGGATCCTCGCGATTGCCAGTGTCCCGGGGGGCGCCGATCCACTCCCCTATCTCCCCGTTCTGAATCCGCTCGGGCTGGCGTCACTAGCGGGATTGGGCAGCCTCGTCGTCTTTGCTGCATGGCTCGCTCGCCCCACCCTCAAGGCAGCCATCTGGGGACTGGCAGGGATATTCGGGTTCATCGGATTGACGCTCGAAGTCGCGCGCAGTGTTCACCAGCTCGATAGCGTCGCCTTCGACATCGACCCACTCTTCAACTCGGCCACGTTCCAGGCCGCGCTGGCGATTTCGTGGACGGTCCTATCGCTGGTTCTGACCATCGTGGCCGTCCGGCAGGAGAGCCGACCGATGTGGTTCTTCGGCGCTGCAGTTCTGGCTCTGGTGGTCCTCAAGCTGTTCTTCGTGGACCTCTCCCGAGCGGACTCTCTGGTTCGGATCGCGGCCTTCTTCGCCGTTGGGCTATTGGGCCTATGGATCGCGTACAAGGCGCCACTCCCTCCACGCCGGGAATTTCCTGACGTTGAACCAAGGCCGCCATCGACTGATATCGTCGATGACCCGGATCCTGCCACAGACCTGGATCCCTAATTCAGAACTGCTTGGGCGCCCCGCAGTGCCAGCGGCGGAGTCATCGGTCCCTGGATGCGGTAGGCGCTGAACCGGCTCCCCTCAAGGAATAGGACCACACTTTCTATCTGTGGATCATAGATCTCGATCTGCTGCGCTTCCCATCCGCTGAACGTGGCCGCTGTCGCCCCCGGCAGAACGTGGAGTTGCGTGCTGTACCACAACCGCTCAGGCTCGAAGGGGCGTGGCCGAAACCGTCGAGGCGCTTCCTCCCGCCATACGACCACCGCTCCAGCACCGTGACGGGTGTAGCCCTCGAATGCTGCCGCCGCCAGCTCGACGCCGTTGTCTACGAGGAAGCGGAGGTGCCGCTCTACGCGCGTGCGTGATGCCTCGCCCGAATGGAGAATCCGGATGAGCCCGCGCGGGGTGGAAAATGTCGCCTCGTGATCGGTGGACACGGCATGGAATGAAGCGGGCTCCCGGCACGGCTTGCCCCGGGTGGGGTTCCCCTCTCCTCACGCCTATCTTGCAGTTTCACTTAACAGCGTCAACTCGAACCGCATGCCCCACTACAGTTCCCTCGATGAGGTCCTCGCATCCTATCCCGGTCGCTTCAAGGCCGACAAGGCTCAGGAGATGGACGACAAGGTCCACATGAACCTGACGGGTGACAATGCACGCAGCATCATCATTCACGTCCACCACGGGGAGCTGGACGTCACCGAGGGCGACGCACCCGACGACCCAACGCTACGACTCACCGCCGATGCCGACGACTGGCTGGCCATCGAGAACGGCCAGATCAACCCGATGATGGCGATGATGTCGGGCAAGCTGAAGCTCAAGGGCTCGGTCCCCTTCGCGACCAAGTTCATGACGCTCTTTGGCGGCTGAAGCCCCTCGCCAGCTCGTTGACGTTCCTCGAGCTGGTGATTCATCCGTTCCGCGCGCTCGACGCATGACGTCCATGATCTCCGTCGAGGAAGCCAGGGAAGCCGTGCTCGCCCGAGCGCAGCCGCTTCCCTCTGAGGATGTCGGCCTTTCAGACGCGTTGAATCGTGTGCTGGCCGATCCCATCGCTAGTCCGTCCGATCTCCCCCCCTTCGACACGTCCGCGATGGACGGGTTTGTCATTCGGCAAGCTGATCTGGCTTCGCTACCGGTCGAGATGCCGATCTCAGGGACCGTCTATGCCGGCGACCCGATTCCTGCGCCGCTCCCACCAGGGACTGCAATGGGCATCATGACCGGCGCGCCGCTCCCAGCTGGCGCCGATGCCATCGTGCCGGTGGAGTGGACGGAGCGAGCTGGCGACCGGGTTCGGATTGACCGTGCTCCCACAGCCCATCAGTTCCTTCGGCGTCGGGGCAGCGCGGTCGGGCACGGCGACCCACTGTTTGGCGCGGGACAGCACGTTACCCCTGCGGTCATCGGCATGGCCGCGGCAGTGGGACAGTCCTCTCTCCGCGTGGTTCGCCGCCCCAAGGTGGCGGTGATCTCGACCGGAGACGAGTTGGTGTCACCTGGGGAGTCGCTTACACCAGGCCAGATCTGGGACTCGAATGGTCCTGGCCTCGCCGCACAGGTCATCGCTGCCGGATGCTCCGTGGATGGTCCGCACCGAGCCCGGGACACGGCTGCGTCCGTCGCTGCTGTCCTAGACGCCAGCTCGACGGCAGACGTGCTGGTCATTGCCGGGGGCGTATCGATGGGTGAACGGGATCTCATCCGCCCGGAGCTGGAGGCACGTGGCGTTGAGTGGGACTTCTGGGGTGTCCGCCAGCGCCCCGGAAAGCCGTTCGCGTTTGGAGCGCTGGGGCCCCGCCCCGTGTTCGGCCTGCCCGGCAACCCCGTCTCAGCGGCTGTTGGATTCGAGGTCTACGTCCGGCTGCTGTTGGACGCCATGCTTGGACGCACCACCCCGCGCGCACAGATCGGCCGCCTGTCTGAGCCCGTGTCCAAACCTGCGGGCCTCCACACGTTTGCGCGCGTCGTCGCCACACGAGACGCTACGGGTGCTCTGCACCTGGCGTCGGCAGGCCCACAGGGCAGTCACGTTGCTCGCACGCTCTCGCTGTCCGACGGGCTGGCGCACCTCCCAGCCGATTGGACCGACGCCCCGGCGGGCGCAGAGGTCGAGTTCACACCGTGGAGGTGGCGCGCGTAGCCGCCTTAGACAATCCACTCACTCGCACCATGCTTCTCCGAACCGTCCGCATGACCTTCGCTCCTCACCAGCTCGGTGCGTTCCTGGAGCTGTTCGCGGAGGCACGGCCAAAGATCCGGGCAGTGCCCGGATGCCACGACCTCGAGCTGTGGCAAGATGCCCGGTTCCCCAACGTGCTTACCACGTTCAGCAGGTGGACCGACGCTGACGCCCTCAAAGCCTACAGGCACTCGGAGCTGTTCAGCACCACCTGGGCGCGCACCACCCCCCTGTTCGCCGCTGCGCCTATCGCGCACAGCCAGTTTGAGGTGGTATCGGATCAGGCGGGCTAGATGACCGTCCCGTCCGGGATCACGGCATTCTTGTGGAGCACCACAATGCCGTCGCGGATCGTCCAGCCGTCTCCTGTGTCCTCGTTGACGCCTCGTGCATTCGTGATCTGGCAGTCACGCCCGACCTGCACGTTCTTGTCGATGATCGCGTTCTCGACGTGGCTGTTTTCGCCGATCCCGGGATGCTCTGGCGGGTTGATGCCGGGGCGAGTGGCTCGGTTGCTCCACGGCAAGAAGTCGGCCCCGAGCATCACGGTTCGACGCAGAGTGGCCCCGTCCGCGATGTAGGAGCGGATGCCGACGACCGATTCCTCGACGGTCGCCCGCATCACCACGGACGCCTCCGCAATCATGGAATCCGTCACCGTCGCCTCCTGGAACTTGGCCGGAGGCAGCATTCGAGTGTTGGTGTAGATGGGCGCGCTCGAATCGTAGAGGTCGAACGCCGGATTCTTCTCCGCCAGCGCGAGGTTGGCCTCGTAGAATGAGCGAACAGTCCCAATGTCGCTCCAGTAACCTTCGAAGGGATAGCTGACAACCCGATGTGTCGCAATGGCCGACGGGATGATTTCTTTCCCGAAGTCGATGCGGTCAGGATCCTTCTCAAGGACATCGCCGAGGACCTCCTTGTCGAAGTAATAGATGCCCATCGATGCCAGGTAGACGCGTCCCTGAGCTTCCATTTCCGGGCTCACTGGGCTTTCCAGCCCCACCAGCTCGTCGGGCGAAGGCTTCTCGTGGAACTCCGTGATGAAGCCATTGGCGTCTGTCTTGAGGATCCCGAAGCCTCCCGCGTCCTCGGCCGTCACAGGAATGGTCGCCACCGAGAGTTCGGCCTTCTTCTCAATGTGATGCGCCTCAAATGCGTTGAACTTCATGCGGTAGAGCTGGTCCCCGGAGAGAATCAGCACCCGCTTGTGCGGAAACGCATTGATGTGCTTCAGAGACTGCCGGACCGCATCCGCTGTCCCCTGAAACCAGTGATCCGAGCCGGGTGTCTGCTCAGCAGCAAGGATGGTCACGAAGCCGGGACTGAACCGGTCAAACCGGTACGCGCGGGCGATGTGCCTGTTGAGGCTCGCCGAGTTGTACTGCGTCAGCACAAACATCCGCATCAGCTCGCTGTTGACGCAGTTCGAGATCGGGATGTCGATCAGCCTGTAGCGCCCGGCAAGCGGCACCGCAGGCTTGGAGCGATGGGAGGTCAGGGGAAAGAGACGGGACCCGGCACCTCCGCCGAGAATCACTGCAAGCGTGTCACGCATGGTGCATCAAAGAGAGAGTTAGGAGGCGAGTTGCTTGTAGATCTGAGCGTACTGGTGTGCAGACTGACTCCAAGAGAAGTCTGCAGCCATCGCGTTCTGGACGAGCCGGTTCCAGCCGGGCGGGCTGGCGTAGGCGGCCAACGCGCGGAGCGCCGCGTCGGCGAACGCGCCTGGAGTGAAAGCATCAAACCGGAAGCCCGTTCCCGTTGTCCCGTCCCATTCGGTAACGGTGTCGCGCAGCCCCCCGACGGCGTGCACCACGGGAGGCGTCCCGTAGGCCATCGCGTACATCTGGTTCAGGCCGCAGGGCTCCGAGAGCGAGGGCATCAGCAAGGCATCGCCTCCGGCATACATCCGATGCGCCAGCGCGTTGTCGAACGCCAGACGGACGCCCAATCGCCCCCCCATGCCGGAGACGTCGAGCTGGCGAGCTAGATCACGTGCCGCGTTCTCGTACTCCGCGTACCCAGTCCCGAGCAGCGCCACCGACGCCTCCGAGCGACGGAGAATCTCCTCCACACCCGGAGTGAGAATGGCCCCTCCTTTCTCGGGCGTGAGGCGGCCGATGAACACCAGGAGCGGACGCTCGGGGTCCAGGCCAAGCTCCGCGCAAAGGGCACGCTTGACCTCGGCTTTCCCGCTGAGATCCTCCGAGGAGTAGGTCGCCGGAATCAACGTGTCCACACTCGGGTGCCACACGCCGTAGTCCACACCGTTCAGGATCCCAGTCAGGCGGTCCTTCGCCAGCTCGAAGGCGTAGTCGAGCCCGTGCGAGGGGTCGGGGCCCGACAGCAGCTCGTCGGCATAGGACGGGCTGACGGTAGTAACCACCGAGGCGTGTCCGACGCCTGCCTTCAGACTGTTGACCCGTCCAAGGTGGTCAAGCGCCTGCCAGTCGGGCACCTCCACGAATACGCGGTTCCAGGTGTCCCAGTCGAACTCGCCATGGTGATCGGCACTGTGCACGGTGAACACCGTCGGCGAGCTGGCGATGTCCACGTTGGCGGCATCGTAGCGGAGCAGTACCGGAATGAGTCCCGTGTGATGATCGTGGAGATGGAGAACCGTATCCGGCGTCAGCGGAGTGTTGTGAGACCGAAGCCAGTCCAGCGCCGCGAGTTGGAACACGAGGAACCGAACATCGCCCCGCTCGAACCAGGCGCCATCAGAATCGCGGAAGTAGACGCCGTCGTCGCCGAAGTGCGCAGGCTCGTGGAGTAAGAAGAGATCGACGTCATCGAGGGCGTGTGAGCGGAAGACGTCGAAGGGAAACCACTCCCCGTTGTGGAACACGACGCCAGAATGGATCGACTCCAGCTCGCCAGCTCGCTGGGCGAGGCGCCCGCTAGGGCCGCCATAGAACGGCATCAGGATGGAGGACCGAACCCCGTGCTCCGCCAGCGCGGCTGGCAGCGCGCCGACCACGTCTGCCATGCCGCCCACTTTCGCAAACGGAGCACATTCGGCGGCAATATGAAGGGCGTGCATGAAGCGGCTGGCAGGGTCTTGGAGGATAGTGCGGACACGCCCCTCTGTGGAATCGGTGTGGCATCATTCTTCTGTTGCCTTGGAGGCGTGCTTCGTGTTCCGTCAACCGCAGGACACGTCACAGCTCCGCAGGAGTGCACTACAGGCCGCCCAGCGTCCGTTCGAGCTTCCTGCCCGGTATCTTCACCCATCGTCACCCCGTCTTCCGTTGAGCGACCGATCCCGCCAGATCCTTCTCGAGTTGCAACGGCGCCTCGCTGCTGCCCGCCGCCGCCTCACGCTCGGCGCCGTCACCGGCGGCGCGCTCGCCCTCCTGGCCGTCATCGGTGCACTCATCGCGCTGGCGCTGGCGGCAGAAGCGGGCTGGTGGATGGGCAGCGGCCTTCGCACCGCGCTGGCGTGGCTCATCGGGCTGGCGACGCTGGCCCTGCTCGTCGTGGGGATCATTATTCCGGTGCTTCGCGCCATTGGGCTGTTACCGGG
>JBCBZH010000247.1:0-6767 GCA_039815415.1 Bacteroidota bacterium | reverse complement strand
TACCAGCACCGCGCGTTCGCACACCCCGTTGCGCGTGTCGCCCGGAGGCTTCACGTCGAGGCCGGTGGCATCGGAGACAACGGAGGCGGTCAGTAGAGGCATTAGCCAGAGAAGCGCTTGACGGTGTAGGGGGTGCCCGCCTCGCGGAAGGCGTTGATCTCTGCCTGCTCGGAGACCGACGGGCAGCCAGTGGCGATCTTCACCACTACGGGTTTAGGCGCCTTGGGCGGGTCGGCTTCGGCGGTGGGTTGCTTCTTAGCCATCGGCCTTGGCGACCTTCTCGCGGAGCTTGGCGACGGCCGCGTCGGTCAGCACCTTGGCCTTTTCGGGCGCGTCGTCCTTGTTGACGATGGTGAAGCCGGAGGCGGCGTCCTTGTTTTCGATGGCGACGGTTTCGATGGAGGCCATAGCTGTTGGCAGGTTGAGCGGGGAAAAACCCAGCGGCAGGCATTACCCCACCGATGGGCTTGCGGACATCGTGCCCGCGCATTTGCTCTATCCGAGCAGGGTGGCGATGAACGCCGGGTTCGGCGCACCAACGCCCCACGCGAGACGCACGTGGTAGACCGATTGGAGGTACTGGCGGTACACCGCCACCTCGAACGTGAGCCCGGAGATCGGGTCGGTGATGGAGAGCCGGTCGTCGGCAGCGTCCCCGCCGTCGGGCATCGCGGGCAGGCGCGTCGCCAGCACGAGAGCGTTCCGGTGGAAGGCCACGTTGCCCACGTAGCTGTCTCCGATGGTTACCGCTGCGTTGTCGGCCGCTGCCGCGCGAAGGCCCGGCTCGCCGAGCGTGAGGTCGCCCGGTGCGGTCACGCCAGTCTTGACGACGTACTTGTTCGTGTCTCCTGCGACCGTCATCACGTCGCCTGCGAGCACCGTGCCGGAGCCGGTGTCGATGGACAGCTCCGTCTCGTCCACCTCGCCCGTCTCGGCAAGCTGGTAGGACGTTCCGGTGCCCTTGGTGTGGGACTTGACCTGCGCCGAGTTGCGAAGCGTGAAGCCGTGCACCTCGCCAAAGACGCCCATGCGGAGGGCATCGGCAGAACCGGACTCGTTGACGCGCTGCAGGAGCCCCGTCTGGATGCCGCGCAGGTTGTAGAAGGCCGACGAGCCAGCGACGAGCTGCAGGTCGGTGCTCGGGGCGCCGTTGTCCTCCAAGATCTGCAGCGGACCCGCGAAGTCGGTCAGCACGTCCTTGGTCCCGAACGGCGTGGTGCCAGCGGTGCCGAAGGCACGGGACGATGCCTTGTAGGCCGCATCCGACACGTCCGACTCCATCTCGTTGACGAGCGTGCGCATGGCCTGCGCGAAGCGGTCGGCGCGGATCGTGTTGTAGGTGCCGCCATTCTGCAGCCCCATCGTCTCTTCGCCGTTGAACCGCACCGGCACGTGGCGGCTCTTGGTGATCGCCAGCGGAATGTTGGTGACCGTGTTGTCGCCCGTGTCGGGGGCGGTCACGCCAGGCGTGTTGTCGGCGGCTGTCTCCGGCTCGGTGACCGGCACACGAACGGTCTGCCCAATGGCGGCACGCTCGACAGTCGAGTTGCGGTTGACAGCCGGGATGAATCCGACCATCTCACGGCGCACAATGTCCAGCGCGGCGTAGAGATCGGGGTAGAGATCGGTGAGAGTGTTTGCCATGATGGTGGGCGGAGGATGATTTGCACACAGCGCCCACGCGGGAGCGCACTAGTCGGTGACGCGCCCCCCGGCCTTCATGAACTCCATGCGGGCCGTCGGGTCGAGCGCCTCGAATTGGGATCGGGTCTTGACCTTTCCAGATCCACCGCTGCCGGGCTTGCCGCCGCCGAAGCCGCCGCCGCCCTGCGTCTTATCACGCAGGAGGCCCTTCGCGTTCTGCTGCACGATGCCCAGAAGCGCCTTCGGCACGTCGTATTCGGGGATTCCGGCGTCGGACTCGACGTAGGGGCGGCCCTCGTCGTCGGTCTGCACGCGACTGGCAATGAGCGCCTCCACAGGGGACGGCGTGCCAGGGATGGCAGGCGTAAACGCGGCATCGGAGAGTTCCGCCGTGAGCGTCGTCTGGATGTCGGCCAGGAGCGCCTTCTGGCGAAGCTCGCGGATCGCGCCGTTGGCGGCGTCGAGCTGCTCACGAAGCGGCGCTACGGCCTCCGTGCGGATTGCCTCGATCTTGTCGGGGTCGAGCTTGCCGAGCACCTTGCCGTCGGCGTCGAGGTCGTAGCCTCGCTCCCGGAGCTGGGCCTGGATCGCGTCGTCGGCATAGGCCTCCTCTGGCGTCAGGTAGCCACGGTTCTTAATCGTGGACTGGAGCCGCCGATCTACCTCCGACTTGAAGCGCTCGGCAGGGACAAAGCCTTCGGGTGGGTCGAAGCCCTCGCCAACGAGCGAGTAACCATCGGGCAGGGATACGGTGGTCGGTTCGGCGCCATCGACGCCGGGGATCTGGAAGTCAGGCACTAGGAAGGAACGTGCGGGGAGCGGCGCGGAGGCGGCTCGACCTCAGCCTCAGAGTCGCGTTCCATCTACCCCGGCTGGAAGGGTGCGCTGGTACGGGCAGGCGCATGGCGGATTGCCACACTTCAAAAACGGCCCCCAATCGTCCGTTCGCACCGTAATTCCGGGCACGGTGACTACTCTATGTCCGCCGTCCGTGGAAAGACGATGCGCTCCACGGTGGCGTAGCTCAGGCAATAGGCCAGCCGAAGCCGCTCGATGCAGGCCCCCGGCTTCTCCTCTCCGCGCGAATGGTACGCCGCGCGGATCTCCTCATTTCGCAGCGACACATCGAGCGCACGGCGCACGCGGCGCACGTTGGAGGGATGCCAGCCGGTGGTGGGGATCGTCAACGCGTCCATTGGGCTAGATCGGGGTGACGGGTTCGGCGGGCTGGCGAGCGACGAGGCGAGAACGACAGCGGTGATGCAGCGGGGGCGGCCCGATGGAACCGGGGATGCGGCCGCCCGCACTCCTCACCATGCGGCGCAGGATTGGCACGTCCTTGTCGGTCCACATCGGCGCGACACTCATCGCGGCCTCTGGTGTCGGGGCCGCCAACCGGGCGTCTCGGTAGGCTGTCAGGTCGCGCACACGGTAGGCGCGTGATTTGAGAAGGTTACACACCTCGGATCGGCGCCGGTCCCGGACAGTGGAGAGGTACACCTCCTCCAGTCCCGACTCGGCATAGACGGAGATCCGCGCCATCTCACGGGCATCCGTGACGGCGTTCGACACCACGAGATCCCAGTAGTTCATGCCGTGCTGGTAGACCTTCCCGACGAGCTGGCGGAGACCATCGGCGGCCTCGGCGCGTGTCGTTTCGGCGGTTAGCATGGCCTGCACCGCGTCCGCGATGCGCGGCTCCAGGTGGCGCTGCCCGTAGGCCGTCACCCAATGGGCATGGGTACGGGCAACCGTAGCCTGCGCGAGACGGTCGGGTGTGCGGAGTGAGAACGCCAGCTCGATCTCAGAGGCTTCCTGCCGTGCAGCCTGCCGGTAGGTGTCTCTGAGCCGAGAGGCAACGTGCCCGAGGGCCGGGGCCGCGAATGCCACGGCAACGGCATAGCGCAGGATCTCCAGGTAGGTGTTTAGTTCTCGCTCGGAGATCGTGCCGTCACGGTCGGCGTCGGGACCGATCCCCGCCGCGTTCATGACGGAGAGGATGCCACGGAGCGCCCCGCCCCATGCCTCGGTCAGCACACGGCGAAGAGCGGCCTCATCGATGGGCGCCCGGTCTCCGACAAGCGCAGCCTCCGCCACGGCGTCAGCCTCCAGCGTGTTCAGAAGCGCGCGAACTTCGGAAGCCGTTGGAATCATTGCTTCTTTGGCGGCTGCCACAGTACATCAGCGCTCCGACGGTATGCCTCCCAGTTCGCGGTGAACACATCTTTTGACTGTGCGAGTGTGACGCACTCGCCCGTCAGTTCGACAATGCAGCGTGAGCTATCATCGGGGTCATCGCGGGCCATAATGACCCGCTCCAGGTCAAGCGTGACCCGAATGGGGGCAGTGGTGACGGCGCCAGTCACGTCTTCGGCCTTGGTGTCGAAGATGACGGCGGGGGCATCGTAGAGGCGGTTCATAGCGTCACAGACCCAGATCCGGCACGCCCTCAGTTGAACCGTCACCCGCCAGCCCCGCGAGGATGTCCTGACGCCGGGCAAAGCTCACTTGCCCGCGTGTGGTGTTCCACGTCTCGACGGACGCCTGCACCTCCTCTTCCTTGTAGGCGAGCCCGTGGGTCTCACACCACCGCTTGGCGGCCTCCACCTGCGCGGTCTGTCCAACGGGGATCGCGTCGGGACCGAATACGCGCTCCGTCATCTCGTTGGACCGCTCGGCCGCGTCGAAGGCCACGAAGTCCTCACTCCGCTTCACAGATGCCTCGCGCCAGCTCGTCGGGCTGTCCGGTGCGATGGTCTGAGCGAGTAGGAACAGCGCCTGGTTCTCGGCTTCCTCGATGGTGGAAGAGATGAGAGACAGGATGGCATCGGTGCCAGAGGACGAACGCTGCCGGACTTCGGTAGCGGTCACCTGCCGCGCTTCGTCAGCCATCAGGTGGAACGCTTCCTCTCGGAACGCCTTGCGCTTCTCCGCGAGCCGCGCCGACGTAGCGCCGATGGCCGCCATTGCGGGCTCGACGTAGCGCATGTCCCCGCCGTTGCCAAGTTCGTGGTAGCGCCCGCCCGCTTGGATCTCGTCGGCCGTGCGCGAGCCCGTGGAGCCGTCGGGCGTGGTGGCGTCCGGGCGCTCGAACTCCCCTTCGCCCTTGATGCGGATGAGCCGGGGCGAGTTGCCCAGGTTGAGCATGGCATCGCCACGCATCTGCATGTTGAGGATGGACAGCTCCTTGCGTGCCCAGAGGTGCGCGTGGTAGGTCTCAAACGGCAGGCGGACGCGGTAGACCGGCAGGCGCGGCACCGTGCGGTCAGTGTCATCGAAGTAGACGTAGCTGCCCGATGCTTCCACCTCGACGCTATCCCCGCTCTGCACGGATCGGACCCAGCCCCCCAGCGTGTAATCGGACAGGACCTCGACTTCCTTGGTGTTGCCGTTCTCGTCGGTGTCGATGCGCTCGGTCTTGAACTGCACGCGCGTCAGGATGCCGCCGCTCGTCTCCATCGCTTCAAGGCACCACGGCGGGATGAGCCGAACGCACGGCGGGCGCTCCACCGTGATTTCCGTGACGTTCTCTGGGTTCGTCGGGTCCGTGCGCGTAATGGTCTCTGTGCGCTTGCCGTCCACCACGAGCCAGTAGTCCTGGTAGAGGATCGAGCTGGTGGTGAGCGTGCGAAAGAGCACGCCCCAGTTGGTGCCCTCGCCGTCGGCGTCAGCCCACAGTCGGGCGGCCTCCGTGCCTTCTTCTTCGGGTGAGCCGAATAGTCCTTGTCCCTCGTCGGGCGCCCAGACGCGGGCGATTTCGGCCTCAGCAGCGGCGATCTGCCCGGCGAGCGAACCGACAGTGTAGGCCAGAAGCCCGCCGGGCTCGACCATACGGACGGCGTACTCGTAGGCGTCGAGGTTTTCGCCCTGGTCCCGCATGGGCAGGTAGCGGGCGGCTTTGTCACCTACGCGCTGTGCGGCCGTAGTGACCGACGCTGCCGAAGCGGTCGCTTTCAGGCGTGGAAGGTAGTTGGCCTGGTGGACATCTCGCACCACCTCCCACTCGTGGAGCATGGATTCGATTTTAGGAAGCGTAGGCATTACAAGTTGACGTTGTGTGTGCGTGGGCGCCGGGGCAGGCTGGCGAAGTGGGAGAAGGCGGCGTAGCGCAGGGCGTCGAGCGAATGGTCGTTGGCTTTGACCGGCTTATCCTCACCCTTCTTCTGCGCCTTCTCGTCCCACACGTAGGCGGAGAACTCCCGGATCAGATCCTCGCACCGGGGCGAGACCGTCAGTCGCACCGGGCTCGGGTTGTCGGCGGCGTCCGGGTTTCCGAGCGCCGCCGACACATACCGGATGCCGTCAACGACGCTGTTATCCGCCGGGCGGACGTAGAAACCACGCTCTCGCAGCACGGCGATGAACGACGCGGCCGACGGGTCCGCATAGACCGGAGGTGTACCGGGCAGCGGCTCCATGAAGGCCGCCAGCGCGTCGGCGTGTTGAGCGTCGGTTCGTTGTCCTTCCTCGCGCCCGTCGTGGGCCTCAGCGCGTGGGACGTACAGCAGTGGGGACCCTGAACCAGTGACCCGCCATCCGTCGAGCTGGACGAATGCCGTCGCGTTGGACGTGCCGTAGTCAATCCCGATGGCTGTATCCGGGGCATCCGTGCGCGGAGGCGCTGCCCGGACGTGGTGGGTGTCGTCCCACTGCTCATAGATGGCGCCAGCGGCCTGTACCCACAGGCCAAGGATGAAGCGCTTGTACCAGAGTCCGGTATGCGCCGCCTTGACGGAGGCGACGTAGGCCGGATCTAAATAGGGGTTGTCGTCTAGCGTGTAGTGCCAGACGCGCACATCGAGGCCGGAGGCGCGTAGCTCCGCCTCCCGGTCGATGAAGTCGGTTTTGAGGTAGTGGTAGGGGCTGTCCGGGTTGGTGGTGGCGAACATCTGAGCGCCAGGCACGCTCGCCTTGCGCGCCGTAAAGGCCGCCCGGCGCAAGGCGGCCTTCTGCGCCGCGATCTCCACTAGGTGCGCCCCGGGGGGCGGCGGGTGGGGCGCCTTTTGCGCAGCAAAACAGCGTCACCCGCCGTCACAGCAACACCACAGCCGCAAGGCCCAGGAACGCAAAGAACCCGACCACATCCGTCACCGTCGTCACGAACGCCCCCGAGGCCAGCGCCG
>JBCBZH010000385.1:0-2753 GCA_039815415.1 Bacteroidota bacterium | reverse complement strand
GTCGATGGACAGGCGCTGGTCCTGACGGACGCTGGGGCGGAGCGGCTCCGTGTCCCTGCGCAGGATGCAGGCCCCGGACTCGAAATGGTCGTTGGTGCGCTGGACCTGGATGCCCCCGAGTCCTCGATTGTCCACATCACTGTTCGGGGCCACCTGTTGGGCATCCTCCGAGGGGTAGAAGAGCGAGATGGCGATCAGGAGGAGGGAAACATGTTGTCCTCGCTCGTCGGCGACCTCGTGAACAAGATGCGGCTCACGGGCGGAGTCCGCTTGACCGACGCGCCGCGTGAGCGGACGTACTCCGCCGTCGCAGACTTGTCGCAGTTCGTGATCGCCTCCCCGACCAAACGCTATGTCCCGCTGACGCCGTTCCGAGCGGTACCGTCGGAGATCGAGACGCGCGGTTCGGATACCCTTCCGATCACGCTCGACATGAGGCCCAATCTGCGACTCACACTCCACACGGATCAGGGCGGCTGGTTGCCCGACTCGAGTGCCGTGCAATGGGGAGATGAGACCGGGCCCGCTCACTTCAGAGCGTCCGCACACGCCTCTGAGGACGGCGGTTCTACGGTTACGTACGAGTTTCGCCAGCGCACACGCCAGCTCGAGGGCGACAAGCGTGCGGCCTACATCAACCTCGCCACGAGCTACCTCGATGCCAAGCGCGAGGTGTTCACGTTTCGCAAACCCACACCCGACCCATCCCCTTGAGGCCCCTTTTCTTCGCCTTCGCGGCTCTCCTCGCTCTCTCAGGGTGCTCCGGATCCGCCTATCTCGACGGGCGCACATCATTCTCCGGACGCGCCTCTGCTGACCTTGCCCCTGTGGACCCTGCGCGGGTACAGAGTGCAGTGGATGCCGCCGCAGACGATCAGGACGCGCACTACTTCAAGGCCGAGCGGACCCTCGAACACATCTTCACCTTGCCCCGTGGCAATGTGTGGATCTACCTGGAAGATGTCCGCGGGCAGTACGTCGTTCTGGACCCGGAATCGGAACGGATGACGACGTTCCAGATGCGGCTTCCGCGCCGGGCAGATATCGAAGACGCGTTTTTCCGAGTCACCTCTCCAGCGGGCATCGTCGAGACCTTCACCCGGTCGGACCTGATCCGGGAGCGAGACGGAGACCGTATGACCTACAAGCTTGCGTATCGGGGCATCGAACGCGGATCGGTCATTGAGGAGGCGTTCCGGATTCGCCATGAGTGGGACGATAGCTACCAACCACCGCTCTACCACGACATCCGGCTTCAGCAGTCGTTCCCAACCGATACGCTGACTGCTCGCTACATCTTTCCCGGGTCGTGGGGGCTTCGCATCAAGCAGACCAGCCAGGGCAGGGTGCCGCCGATGAGCATCGAGGAACTCGCCGATGGGCGCCGAATCCTCGAGGTCGGCTTCACGGATCTGCCGGCTTTCACGGACGAGCCGTATGCGCCATTTTACAAGGAGGTCGCGCCCTACTGGGAATTCGCCGTCAACGAGATCGCGTCGGCTGCCGGAATGCCCTCCATCTACTCTGCGCCGGACTCATGGGAGGAGTATGCCGATGAGTGGAAAGACTTCGCCTTCCGGCGCGGTGGCCTGTTCTCGGACCCGGTTCGTCGCAAGCTCGGTGACATCCTCGTAGACGACACGGTAAGCGACTCGGCGAAAGTGGCTCAGATCACAACCTGGGTGCAGACCAACATCGAACTGGGCGGAGATGCCAACAACCTTGGAGGCGTGCTTCGTGATGGGGAAGGTGACATCTACCGCATTACCAGCCTCACACAAGCGCTTCTGGATGAAGCTGGGGTAGACACCAGCTTCTTGCTGATCCATCCGGCCAGCGAAGGCTACTTCGACCGGACGTTCATCCACGATGGACAGTTTCAGTTGCCTGCCGTGCTGGCGCGTGTGCCCGGCCAGGACTACGTGATCTTCCCGTACATCGACGGGCTGCCGTTCTCCTTCATTCCCGAAGAGTACAAGGGCGCGGTAGCGATGCGCATCGATTCTGACGGTTTCGATGGGTTCATAACGCTGCCGCAGCCGCGATCCCAGACGTACACCACGGACAACCGATACGAGATCAAGATCGACGAGGACGGCATCGTGCATGTGGACGAGACCGCGACGCTGCGCGGCTTCGCAGCCTTCGGGATGCGGAAACGGTTCGAGGACCTAACCGAGGAGGAGCGCGAGACCGAAGCCCGGGAGCTGCTGACATACACCGAGACCGAGGTGGATGACTTCACCTACGAGCTGATCGATGAGGAGGACCCCAACGCTCCGCTCGGCATCCGGCTTGCGTACACCATTGACGACCTGGTGACTGTGACGCCTGAGGAGGTCATCTTCCAGACAGGAGGCTTGCTGTCGCCAGCGTCTCTGAAGGCGTTTGCCGTCGATCCTCAAGAACGACAGCTACCGATCCGCATCTACAACGAGGAGCTGACGACCAAGCGGCTGTCGATTCAATTCCCCGAGACATGGACGCTGACGACGGATCTCGACAACGTCAATGAGCGGAACCGGTTCGGACAGGCGCTGGCGAACTACACCATCACCCCCGGTGAGATTCTCGGGATGCAACGGATCCGACTGAGTGAGGCGAGCGCGCCGGCCTCCCAGTACCGTACGCTGCTGCAAATCACGGGCGCACGGTCCAAGCTGCACGTTCCAACGCTCGTGTTCTCCACTGTACCGCAAGAGGCTGGGGCCGGAGAGTAGCGGCTTTCTTCGCCAGCTCGAGTCGGATCTGCT
>JBCBZH010000201.1:0-8085 GCA_039815415.1 Bacteroidota bacterium | reverse complement strand
TTGGCTTTCTCCCCTAGGTACATGGCCTCCGCTACGGTGCGCATCCTTTGTTCGAGACAATCGTTCCGCCAACGGGGTACCGGCGCTCGCGCTGTGATGCACGTGACGAACGTCTGGGGAGTTGTGACCTGGCGGGTGTTCTGGTATGTCAATATGGCCACACGGCGGTCGTGGCCGTGGCCGGCAACAAGGTCACCGACGACCTCCGCAAGGGCCTCGGCATCCTCCACGAGCAGGCCGAGCGCCTGAAGCGCCAGTTTGGCGTCGCGCTGGTGGACCTCGTGAGCGAAGATCAGGAGATCACCATCCCTGGCATCGGAGGCCGCCCAGACAAGTCCATCGGGCAGAGCACGCTCGCGCAGATCATCCAGCCACGCATGGAGGAGATCCTCGAGATCGTCGCCATCGAGATCAAGCGGTCCGGCTACGGGCGCCATCTCTCGGCGGGCGTGGTGCTCACCGGCGGCGGCGCGCTGATCCCCGGAACCGCCGAGCTGGCGTCGGACATCCTCGGCCTCGAAGCGCGCGTCGGGCTCCCGATCGGGCTCGAAGGCGGGCTGGTGGAGGAGGTCGCCAACCCGAAGTACGCCACCGGCGTCGGGCTGGTGTTGCACGGCCTGCGGGCCGGTGCTGAAGGCGCCGCGCGCCTCCACGACGCCACCACCGACGGCAATGGCGAAGCCCTCCTCGAGGCCGAGGTGTCCGGAGACGGACACACCGCCGAGGCGGACCCGCTGGTCACCCGCATCACCTCCCGGATGCGGAGCTGGTTCGACGAACTCTAACTCACAAAGAAAGCTGTGCGCGAGGCGGAAACCGACGTGCACGATTGGCCCCCGCACCGGTAGCTTGCGACGGGTCCACCCCTCACCCCACAACCCTGGCATTCTCCCACCCGGAGGGACCCCATGACCCCCGACTTTACTCCCCCCCCCTCGACTCCCCCAGCCTCCGACTCTGGGCTCCGATTCGCGTTCGACGATGACGCTCAAGAGACCGCCACGCTCCGCGTGGTCGGCGTGGGCGGAGGCGGCGGAAACGCCGTCAACAACATGCTCGCCAAGGGCATCCACGGCGTCGAGTTCGTCGCCATCAACACGGATGCGCAGGCGCTCATGGCCAACCAGGCGCCGGCCAAGATTCAGCTCGGCCGCGAGCTGACGAAAGGCCTCGGCGCAGGCGCTCGGCCCAGCGTGGGTGCCCAGGCGGCCGAAGAGAGCCACAGAGAAATCGAAGCCTCGCTCGACGGCACCGACATGGTGTTCGTCACCGCAGGCATGGGCGGCGGCACCGGCACGGGCGCAGCGCCCGTGGTGGCGGCCATCGCCAAGAAGATGGGCATCCTCACGGTAGCCGTCGTCACGAAGCCCTTCGACGCCGAGGGCAAGAAGCGCCTCAAGGCCGCCGAGCAAGGCATCGAGCACCTCCGCGAGGTGGTCGACACGCTCATCATCATCCCTAACGAACGCCTGCTCGATATCGCCGAGGACGATACGACGCTGATCGAGGCCTTCGAGATGGCGGACGGTGTGCTCTACGACGCTACACGCGGCATCTCGGAGCTGATCACCATCCACGGCCTCATCAACCTCGACTTCGCCGACGTCCGGACGACGATGGTAGACGGGGGGACGGCGCTCATGGGCGCGGCCACAGCCACCGGCGACAGCCGCGCCGAGAAGGCCGCCGAGAAGGCCATCGCCAGCCCGTTGCTGGGCGGCGTCTCCATCGAGGGCGCGCGCAACGTGCTGGTGAACATCACGGCGGGCATCACGCTCGGCATCCGCGAGGCCACGCAGGCCACCAAGGTCATCCAGGAGGCCGCAGGCGACGACGCCGAGGTCATCTTCGGAACGGTGATCGACGAGGAGATGGGCGACCAGATCCGCGTGACGGTGATCGCGACTGGCTTCGACAAGGCTGACACGGCCCAGCCCCAGGCCGACGCGGGCCTGCGCCGCTCGGTGACGCTCGGCACAGGCAGCCATGCCCCACCGCAGTACAAGGGCGAGGACAATCTCCGCCAGCTCGACGTGCCGGCCTACGAGCGCCGGACGCCGGTTGCTGGCGCGCCCCCTGCGAAGCCGATGGACGTGGAGCGCGTCCGCGAAGACGAGGAAACTCGCGAGAGCGAGGGAATCCGTCCGGCAGGCGTGCGCTTCGCCTCGGGCGATGCCCCGCGCGCCGAGCGCATCCGCAAGGATGAAACCGAGACCCCGGCGTTTCTCCGTCGCATGATGGACTGAGCGGAACTCCCCCTGACGCACCTGTGTCAGGGGGGCTCCGTAGACTCACGGACGGTCGGCTCGCCAGGCCTGGCCGTGATGAGTTGAACAACTTCGCCAGGGTTGTTCCTGGGCGGTCTCCCCGCCCCGAGGCCCTGCCGGTCTTCCGCCCCGGCAGGGCCTCCTTTGGTTCTGGCTCTCAGGGTCCTTGCTCTGGTTCCCAGACCGCCACTCAACGACTCCACCCCAGCCGACAGGAGTATCTGGTTGAGGAAGCGGTCGAGCTCGTGACGGTGCGATCTTTCCGGCGTCGTTCCCGGATTTCGTGACTCGCCTCCTCGCCCTGCTCGCCGTCTTTGTGGCGTCCGCCAGCCCGTGGGCCCAGCCTGTGGAGCCACTGGCCAACGTCTCGCCCGTGGAACCGAGCAGTGTGAATCGCCAGCTCGAGAGCGATACCCTCCGAGCCGACGACCCGCGAGCGGCTCCACGCCACCCGTCCCCCCCCATACGCGCCTCGCTGGCGGGCATGGTCTGGCAACGCCCGGACTCCACCGACGCCGCCCTCCGCGACCTCGAGGCCATGCATCAGGCCGGTGTCCGCGCCGTACGCACCGGTGTGGTTGAGAACGAAGCGGTGTTGGCTGCCGCCGACCGCCTCGGGCTGGCGATCTGGCAAGACTTGCCGGTCGAGAGCCTCCCTGCGTCGTTCCTTGTCGCCCGCACCGACTCCATCGCGCCGTTGCTGCGAGAGGTCCTGGAGCGCAGCCGCCCCTACCGCTCGGCGCGCCACATCGGGCTGGCGCGGGCGAGCGACACGAGCGATCCAGTATCCCGACCTTACTTCGAACGCCTGACGGCGTTGGTTCGCCAGCACGGGGCACCCGGAACACAGTCCTACTTCATCACCCGGTTCCCAGACGACGACCGTGCGCATGAGACTGTAGATCTCGTGCTTCTGGACGCACGCGATGCGGATCCGGTTGAGCTAATCGGGCGGTGGCGAGCGCGCCGTGACACTCCCGTGGGCCTGGCGTCGTACGGTACAGGCGTCGTTCCCGGGCGCGAGGGGGGATGGCGAACACAGGGCTCGCTCGCCTCCCAGGCTCGGGCCTTCGAAACAACCCTTGACGAGCTGACGGGAGTGCTGCAGCCGCCAGTCGTCGCCTTCGTCCATCGCTGGCGTGATGTGGCCGACGAGGCCGCCCGCCGCGACCAGCGCTCCGAAGTCGCCGGGACCCGGTTCGGTCTGTTCGACGAGACTGGCGAGCCTCGCCCCGCCTTCGACGTGGTCTCGGGCATCTTCACAGGTCGCCAGCGCGTTTTCGCGTTCAATGCGGGAACGACCACAGCCGAAACCCGGCAAGCGTCGCCGCTCATCTTCGTCGGCTGGATCCTGATGCTGGGACTGGGACTGTTCTATGCCGGAGCCCCAAAGCTGTCGGCTCTCGCTCCGCGCTACTTCGGGCGCCGTGATCTCTACCGAGAGGCTGTCAGCCGAGGCTATGACCTCTCGACAAGCGAGACCGCCGGGCTGGCGCTCGGCCTGTGCCTGGCTGCCGGAGTGGTCGGCACCTCCATTCTTCGGGCGCTGGGGCGGACGGATGCCCTGGTCGCCGCCACCTCGGCGTGGACACCGGAGGCTCAACTTCGCATGACCGATCTGCTGGGTCGGCCACTGGTCCTCGTGAGCGTGCTCGCGCTCGTCTATGGAACATGGCTTTTGCTCAACCTGATCTGGCTCAACGTGCTGGCGGGTCGGGTACGCCGTCTCCGGCCAGCTCAGGCCCTCTCGCTAGCGGTGTGGAGCCGCTGGGCCTGGCTGCCCCTGATGATTCTGTCGCTCCTGCTCGTTGGCATCTCTCCTCGCCTCGCCACCACATTCGCGCCGGTCCTTCTCGGTCTGGCTCTGCTTGTCGAGACCGTGGCGGCCTATCGGATGCTCTACGACCTCAGCCTCGTGATACACCTCTCGCCAGCTCGTGCGCTTCTGGTTGGATTTGGCGTTCCCGTTCTGATCGCTGCCGGCGGGCTCATCGGGCTGGCGATCGCCAGCCAGGCAGAGATGACGTTTCTCTGGCACCTCGCGACTCGGAGCTGAGACGCGGCCGCGCTCCTCGCACTGCCGGGATTACGGATCCAACAGCCGGGCGAACACACGGAGACACAGAGGCGTTGGATTCCCGCGAACGCGTCTCTTGCTCTCTATGCAGCACATGTATGGCCTATCACCCTCCTGGGTACGCGGATGAGCTTGAGAGATCGCCTTCAGGAGGCACGGCATACTCATTTCATCGGGCGGCGTGACGAGCTGGCGACGATGGTCCGGGACACGGCCCACCGAGGGCCTACCTTGTTCAGCCCCGCCCTCTCCTCACGGTTTCTCTGACATGGCTACTGACGGCCCACAGCGCATCGGGAACGTGCTCGCCGATCTGGTCGAGCAGTACGGCTTCCGGGACCGCTTGGACGCGGCGCGCGTGGTGGAGGCCTGGCCTCAGCTCGTCGGGCCGACCATCGCAGGCGTGACGGAGCAGGTGTGGATGCGAGAGGGCGTGCTCCACGTCAAGGTCCGCTCGGCAGCATGGCGGCATCAGCTCCAGTTCCAACGCAACGACTGGCGCGAGCGCATGAACGCCCACATCGGTCGCGAGGTCGTCAAGGAGGTCGCGTTCCGGTAGACCGGCCGGGTGCGTCGCCAGCTCGAGCCCAGAACGGGCGAACGAGCTGGCGAAAAAGAAGGGGCGGCGAGCCGAAGCCCACCGCCCCTCATGGGACATCAGATGCTGACCCTCTAGGGGAGGGGCGAAGCCGGGACGCCGAGTGCGGCCGGGATGTTGATGTAGCCCTTGCCGTAGAACTTGTCGGCTCCACGGGGACCGAGGTCGTCAGCCGTCTGCTGCATCCGGTTCTGGATGCGGCGCGGGTTGCGGCCGTAGTCCTCCACGAGCAGCGCCGCCAGCCCACTCACGTGCGGAGCGGCCATGGACGTGCCGGCCAGTGCCGTCGTAAAGGTGGTGTTGAACGTACAGGGCGTCGTAAAGAGGAAGCCTCCGAAAATGTCTAGCTGCGTAGACGAGCACGCGGCCCACACGAAGCCCGCCGAGTCTCCACCCGGTGCTGCGAGATCGATCGCGCCCCGGCCGTAGTTGGTGTAGCTCGCCGGATCGGTGATGTCGAAGAACGGGCCGAAGAAGTTGTCGGCGCTCGACGATGGAGCCGTTGCAGAGACACAGATGGTGCCTGGGGTGTCGCAGTAGGTCTTGTAGGAGTCACCGTCGCGGTCAAGATCCACGGCGCTGTTGCCCGCCGAGACCACGATGGTCATGCCCTTCCGCTTGGCATAGTTGAACGTCCGGTTGATGAATCCCGTGAAGCTGGCGAAGCCAGCCGCCGCGACGTCGCTCTTGTCGAAGCTTCCGCCGAGGCTCATGTTGGCCACGTCGGCGCCTGCGTCGGCCGCGTAGAGCACGCCCGCGATGATGGCGGATCCAGAGCACGAGTTGTCGACCCGGCAGGCCTTGACGGCGATGAGCGTCGTCTGATCGGTCACGCCTGACGCCACGTCGGCATTGCTGGACACGGTGGATCCAACGTGCGTCCCGTGGCCGTTGAGATCGAGCCAGTCGGGATAGGCGGCGAAGTTGACATCCCGGACCAGATAGTCGAACTCACCTGCGGGCAGGAACGCGCGTGACCGAGCCTCATCAATGCGGCCGACAAGGTCATTATGGACAGGGTCGAGGCCCGAGTCGATGATGGCGACCGTCACATCCGAGGAGCCGGTCCGGCCTGCGGCCCATGCAGCCGGAGCGCCCACGGCATCCATGTGCCACTGCAGTCCGAGGCCATAGGCGAACGAACCTGTCGGGGAGCTTACGCTGGCATCCCGAGGCGCGATCTCGTTGTCTTCCGGGTCGCGGTCGAGCGTGATGTCGGCAAGGACCTCGTTGACGCCGCGAATGGCGAGGAGGTCGTTGGCCGCGTCATCGGAGAGGCCATCCACCAGCGCGAAGCCGGTCTTCTTGTGCAGGAACGAAACCGTTCCGCCCAGTCCTTCAACGGTGGACTCGAAGTTGCGCGGCATGCGCCGGGCATAGACCATGTGACGCGAAACGGGGGCTTCCGTAATGGTCTGCCCATCGGGAAGCGTCAGAGTGGCCGGTGTTGCCTCAGTAGAGGCTGAGGCCACGCGAGCCGCTGCCTCTTCTCCATCCGTGCTGGCTGTGTCGCACGCGGAGAAAACAAGAGCTCCGAGAAGGAGCACGAAGGAAAGTCGATACATATCCAAGTGGGTTGGGGAAGGTCAGCGTGAGGCCTGGTGGGGACAACTGCACCCGCAGTGTCTGGGCGATCCATGACGTCGCCGCTCACAGAACCTTCGCAATCTATCACCTTCGGGGTCCCATGTTGCGCTTCCATCGTATGCGCCTATGGCGCATCCTCCCCACCCCAACGTGTTGTCTTTTCCTCGCATCACCCTTCGCCAGCTCGGGCACTACGATGCTTCTTTCGAGGCTCACGTGGAGCCCGATGGGCACTGGCACATCGACAGCGGCACCTACGTGACCCATGGGCAACGCAACGGTCAGCTTGCCCCTTCGAACCATCGCGAGCTGGCGAGACTCGCCTCACGCATCCACATGACGGACCGCTACCCCCTCCCGGATGCGGATGGATTCATATCCGAGCTGGTCATCGGCGAGTCCACCCTGCGCTGGTGGGGGCCACCTCCCACGGAGGCGCTTCGGGCGTTCACCAACGCGCTGGCGCGCCTCTCCAGATAGCCCCCCTCGCCAGCCCGTTCTCTACATCGAGCTGGCGAGGGGGGACGGTTTAGAAGTGGAGCCCGAGGCCGAGACGGATGTTGAACGGGTTGCCTGGTGTGAAGTGCAGCTCGCTTACGGGTGCGACCTCGCCCGGCAGGCGGCTCTCGGTGTCGAACTGCGCCTCGTTCCACGACACATCCAGCAGGTTCTCAGCGGCGAGCGTGATCTCGGCACGGCCCACCTCCACGCCGATGAGCGCGTCCACAACCGTGTAGCCCTCGGCGGTCACCGTGTCGGACTCGTTCGCCGGACGGTCTCCGATGGTGCGGTAGCGCAGCGATCCTCGGATCCCGGACGGATGCTGAGCCGTCAGCCCGCCAGTGGACGTGAGCGTCGGCGCCAGAGGAATGAAGTTCTCGCCCTCGGCCTCGTCCCGGAGGCGTCCCTGCGAGAGCGTCAGGTCTGCGTCCGCGACGAGCCACGGAAGGACCTGGGCACGGGCCTCGAGGTCCAGGCCGAGACGGCGCGTCCGTCCGCTAGGCTCCGTCGTTCCGGCGTCGCCCACGAACACAAACTCTTCCTCCAGGTCAAGGAGCCACCCTGCAGCCCCCACCGTCAGGCGGTCCGAGACCGTCACGCGGGTCCCCAGCTCGGAGCCGAGGGCCGCGGGCAGAACGGTCGCGCCACGCTGGTTGGGGTCGAATCGCTCCGCCACGAGTTGCTCGTTGATCTGCGCGTCGTTCAGGCCCCGCTGACGCAGCGTGCGCACCCGGTCGTCGATTCGCTGCGTGATGACCACCTTGCGCGCATCGTTGGAGTGGAAGCCCTGCCCCACGTTAGCGAACAGATCGAAACCCGCCACTGGGGTCACCACGAGGTTTACCTTCGGGCTGACGATGAGTCCATCGGTGTAGCCAGAGGCATGCGGGAGGCCGCCCGGCGGGTCGGGGTCCAGTTCGAGCGCGTCGTCCACGTCGAACGTGAAGTAGTCGCCCCGGAGGCCGAGCTGGAGACGGACGTGCGGAGAGAGAATGGCCTCCTCCTGTGCCCAGAGGAAGAAGTTGCGCTCGGCGATCTGAGATCCAACAAGCTGG
>JBCBZH010000280.1:0-5508 GCA_039815415.1 Bacteroidota bacterium | reverse complement strand
CGCGTGGGAACAGTGCGTCGTGCGGTGCCCGGTCGATGACGTGGATGGACGCTGGCAGCCCCTGCGGATCGAGACCGCCCCACCCCTTCGCCAGGAGGCCGCGCACGCCAGCGCGTTGCAGCGCCTCCACCACCAGCGTAGCGAGGCGCTCGGGCTGGCGACCGGACATGCTCCCGAAGCCGACGTAGACCGGCGGCTCGCCTGCGTCGAGGAAGGCCGCCAGCTCGTCGGGAGGCGACCAGTCGGGCACGTCGAGGAACCAGTAGCCAGTCATGGAAGCGGAGTCCGGCCAGTCTGGCGGCTCCGGGACCACCTGCGGGCTGATGGCGTGGAGCACTGGAACCGGATCGCCTGAGGCGGTGTGCAGCGGGTCGATGCCGCGCGGCTGGGGTGCCAGCCCATGCGCGGCGCGCCATTCTTTCGCGTAAGGCGCCAGCACGCGCTTCGAGATCATCAGCACGAGGTGGTACGTCGCTCGGTTGAAGGCCGCAGGCCCCGCGGGCATCCCGATGCTGGGGAACACAGAGGTCGGGACGAACTGAGCGATGGGCGTGCCGAGCACCACCGGGATCTCCAGCTTCTCGGCGTAGTGGATCGCACCCGACATCTTCGGATGATAGACGATGAGATCGGGCTGTACCGTCTCGGCGGCGGCCCATCCATCCCAGAACAGCGCACGCTGGATGGGCTTCGTCTCCCGGAGCATTCGTCGAGCCGTCCGAATGGCCGACATGGGACTTCCCATGTCCTCGATCAGTCCCGTGTTGGAGTCGAGGAGCTTCAGGAGGTCGTCCTTGAGGGGCAGAAACTCGAATCCATACCCACGGACCCAGGCCTCGAAGCGCGTGCTGGTGTTGATCGTCACGCGGTGCCCAGCCTCCACCAGCCCGAGGCCCAGCGCGATGTACGGCTGCACATCGCCCCGCGAACCCATCGTCTGGATCAGGACGTGCATGCAGGTAGGCTCGGTGTGACGCCGGGCAGGATACTTCAGCGACGAGGCTGTGCGAGCCATCGATCCCACACCTCCATCCCAAGGCGCTCATCTCCGCTTGAATCGAGCAGCCCCGTGTCTCGCCAGATCAGGAAAACATCATCATCGAGCCCGACATCCACAAGGCGCTCCCAGCCCTGGTCGTAGTCACGATTCACGAACCACACGACGAACTCGGCATCGAGCTGGTGGGCGCTCCAGAGCATCTGATCTACATACCGTGCCTGCCACAGCTCGCGTCCATCGACAGAGAGAACTCCGGGCAGCTGGAGCCGCTCGGCGATGTAGCCGGTTTCAGCGATCACGAAAGGCTTCTCGGGCGCCAGTGCCGCCATCTGGGCGAACCAATCGCCTGGGAGGTAAGAGACATCGGCCGCCTCGGGCTCGTAGAGGCCCGATACCCAGAACGGATAGGTGCTCATCCCGACGAGATCTGACAGCGCCACGAGGTCTCGGTTGACGGCCCATTGTTCCTCCCAGGTCGCCACGGAGCTGCCCGTTTGGAAGGTCAGAAAGATGGGCAGATCTGGATGATCGGCCTTGAGCGCGGCATAGACCTGCTCCGCGAAGGAGCGAAAGGCAACATAGTTGGGATGATCCAGCTGGAGTCCGCCGTTGACTTCGATGCCGTAGGCGAAGTAGTCGGGGTCGAAGAAGGCGATCAGGCGGCGACAGTAGGCGACGTATGCGGCCACCACATCCGGGTGATCGAATGCCCGAGTCTCCCACGCAGCGGGAAGGGGCTGGTGTTCCCCACTGCCCCACACCAGCGCCAGCGATGCCCGGTCCTGTGCCTGCGGCGTTGCCGAGACGTAGACAGTCTCGAACCGATCTGCCTCATCGAGCATCCGATCGAGCTGGCGCTGGACGTTGTCTGGGAACGGATCGCCAACTCGAGCCTCCTCCCACGGCACGCCCTTATCGAGGTGAAACGCGACGAGATCGCTGTGAGCCGCCAGCGCGTCGTAAGTCTCCGCCTCGGCCTGATCGGTGAAGTCGTAGGGCCAGGGGGTGAAGCCGAGAGTGAAGGAGCGGGTTTCAGGAATCCGGAGGGAATCCAGGAAAGCGGTCCGCTCGTCGTCGCCAAGCGGGCTGGTGGGCGCCTCCGAGCAAGCGGACAGGCCAATGGCACAGAGAAGAACAAGCGTGCGGCGCATACGAGGAGACGGCTTGGTGTTGACCGACGCATCTGGGCCGCGTGCTGTTACATCGAGCTGGCGACGTTACGCGGCATCTCGCTTGCGCTTGAACCGCTTGCCGTAGCTCGGCGGAAACAGAAACAGCCCGAACGGCTCTTGCCCTTCTTTCGAGAGCGACTGATGATGCCGCCCGTGCGCCCGTTTCACGGCTTGAGCCGCCGGGTTTTTGGTCTTGAAGGGCAGAAACCGCCGATGCGTGTACAGGTCATGGAGGACGAAGTACAGCAATCCGTATACCGCAATCCCCAACCCGAGGGGAAACGCCGAGCTGGCGATGGGGTCCTCGCGCCCTACCCACATCAGGCCCATCGAGAGCGCGGCGAAGCCGACCGAGAACAGGTCGTTCAGCTCGAAGGGGCCGTGCTCGTGCCCATCGGCCCGGTGGTGCGTCTGGTGGATACGCCACAGAAGGCCGTGGAAGAGGAACCGGTGGAGCACGTACGACGCGATCTCCATCACGGCGAACGCCACACACGCGAGCAGGACAAACTGAAGCACGGGACCGTGGAAGGCGGGAGGCCGTAGAATCTAGCCGCTCCTCCCTGCCATGTCCGACGACGCCCCCGACCTCTCCGACGACGCGCTCCTGCGCGACTCCGACATCGACACGCTGCGCGCGGGCACCAAAGGCGGCCAGCGCGCCAACAAGGTCGAGACGGGCATTCGGATGCATCACCGCCCGACGGGCATCACGGTCGTCAGCCGGACGTCGCGGAGCCAGTTCCGCAACCGCGCGCTGGCGCTCCAGGAGCTGAAACGGCGCATCGCCGAGCGCAACAAGCCCGTCAAGGTGCGCAAGGCAACCAAGCCGAGCCGCGCCTCCAAACGCCGCCGCCTCGAAGCCAAGAAGCGCCGCTCCGAGACCAAGAAGAACCGCCGCCCGCCCGATGTGTAGCTCGCGCCCTGCCCCTGAGGGTCCGGTCTCTCGGACACGAGAGCGGGAAACGGACAACCTCCGACGCCCCTCCCGGACGCTCCATCTCCGACCCATCCTCGCCAGCGCGCTGGCGATGCTCGCCGCCTGCGCCCCGGCGCCTGCCGTCAGCTCGTCGGCCCCCGCGGTTCGCGCAGACCTCGTCGTGATCCCAGACGAACGCACAGACGACCCGTCGCTGCTCGTGACGCAGTACCGGGAGTGGGACGCCGAGGGTCGGGCGATTTCAGACATCGAGCTGGACCACGGGCATGGGCCGATGGATGTGGATGACGGCGATGAGGTCGTCGTTGTGGCTCGTGTTAGGGGGCAGCCCCTCCCCCTTCAGGCTGTAGATGCCGATGGCGACCGCGTCATCGTGGACCTCGATGCGCTGCCCCTGGGACCTCATGTGCTCCACCTCACTGTCGTCCACGACGGACTCACGTCCGACGCGCTGGCGGTCCGAGTGCTCGACCGGCGCCTCCAGACTCCGTAACCTCGGCCATGCGCATTGCCACCAGCGACGGCCTCTTCACGTGGCTCTACACTCTCCGCGATGGCCGGGGCGCACCTGGGCTCGCAACGGTTGAGATGAAGGCCCTCAAGTCCGAGGGAACCATCACCGTTGGGGACGTGAGGTACGGCTTCCAGCAGACCGATCTGTGGGGAAAGCGCATCGTACTCACGTTCGAGGGCATCGAGCTGGCGACGGCCACGCGTACCAGCTCGTGGTCGTCCAAAACAGAGGTTGCGTTTGCACCCGGAGGCCTTCTCGTGCCGGATCTCCACCTCGTGCCCCTCGGAGCCTTTCAGGTCGGCTTCCACGTCAACGACGACGCAGACGAGCGACTTGGGCGCATCGAGCGCAAGGGGTTTCTCAAGACCACCTTCCACCTCCGCCTGCCCGACGAGGTCCCGCTCGCCGTCCAGGGCTTCCTGACGGCCCTCGCCATGATTGACCTGCGCCGCCGGCAGAGCAGCTAGGCCTCGTTCTGAATCACAAGACAGAACCCAGGTCGAAGAGGAACGACCCTACTCGTTGACGACGCTGAAGTCCGCCCGTGTGCCCACGCCGACGCTGAGCACTTTTGTCACGTCCACGTTCAGCGTCTCGTCTCCCGAGGTCGTCTTGTGGTACACGATGCCCGCAAACTCAACGGAATCCGCTTCCTCGAGGGCTTCCAGAGGCTCTCTCTCAGAGGCGAAGAACACGCCCTTGTATTCCTTGCCGCGAAACGTCTCCACCGAGAAGGCATACCCCTGCCCCTCTACGCCGCCCAGCGTCGCGTCCTTGAGTTCGTACAGTGCCAAGAGATCCTCGAATGTGAGTGAGACAAACCAGCCGACGGGAGTGCCCCTCGGTGCGGTTGAGATCCTCGCCAGCTCGTAGGCAAAGGCATCAACCGGGAATATGTATGGAGGGCTCACAACACGTGTTCCCCTTACGGTCTCTCTCTACGGTGCGACTTACCCGACGATGTCCAGCACCTCCACCTCGAACTCGAGCGTCGAGCACGCGGGAATCCCTGTCCGGGCCCGGCCGCCGTACCCCAGGTCCGGTGGAATGATCAGCCTTCGCTGTTCACCAATCCTGGCACCGGTCAAGCCCTGGCGAAAGCCTGCAATCACGGTCTGAAGATTGAACTCTGTGGACTCGCCGGTGTCGAACGTGTCCTGGGTGACCACGAGGCGTCCGACGTAGTTGGCCACAATCCGTGATGAGGATCGGACCGTGGACGGGCCCGCTCCTTCCACCAGCGTCTCGACTTCCAGTTGTCCCGGATCGCAGACCTCTGGGATGAATCCGTTGGGATCGGAGTCGCACGCCGCCAGCCCGACGATCAGGCCGAGACTAAGACCGACAGCAGAGACGAACGAACGCATGGCATTGAGGTGGAAGCGGCGTCCAAGCTAGACCGATGAGGCCCCGAGAACGAGCTGGCGACGCCTTTTCACCCTGTCTCAGATCCCCAGGCCGCCCGGATCGATCGCCGCATGGTGTTGCCGCAGGCTCTCGTACCCGAGCTGGCGGCCGGCCTGCGCCCACGGCACGTAGGCGACGCGCTCGATGCCTTCTCGCTCCTCAGGTTCGAACGTCTCTGCCGTCGTGGTCATCGCATACCAGTGCGTTGTCTTGACGGCGTAGACCTCGCGCTTGGGCCAGATGTAGCCGTGGACCGTGGGCGGCAGCACACCAAGCACCGTAAGCGTCGCCAGCTCGATACCGACCTCCTCGGAGACCTCGCGGACTGCAGCCGCCTCAGGCGTTTCCCCGGGGTCCAGCTTGCCCTTCGGCAGATCCCACACGCGGCGCCGGTGGATCATCAGCAGGTCGATGCCTTCCTCTGTTCGGCGTACCACGTAGCCGCCGCCAGCCTCGACAGAGGCTGGGCGCCAGT
>JBCBZH010000003.1:0-50580 GCA_039815415.1 Bacteroidota bacterium | reverse complement strand
GCGCAGGCAGGCACCGCAAGGCAAGAACGGCTGCGAGTCATTCCTGCCTATCAGCCCGAGAGAGCTTGGCTGTACTCTGGAAGAAGGGGTACGAGTCGTCCTAGCCTTTTCGCTGGCGACAACGAACCGAGAACGCGTCTTTCTCCTACGTTTCAGTACACGAAGTGCAATCGAGGTGGTGTTTCTGCGGAAACATTCCAGAACCGCCTCCCTCAGATGACTTCACGCGAAACGTCTCTGGATTACCTGGGACGCGCTAAGAATTACTTGTTCACATCAAGCACGAGCAACCCAGGCTGTAATCCGACTAGGGAGCTTGATCAACGTTGATTTGCTTCTTCCCAATGTTGAGCTGGCCTTCATTGTGGATGTGAACCGAGGCTACGAGCTTCCGCGTGTCTCGCAGCATCCGCAGCGCTCGGAGAAACACCTGCTGATAGCGCTGCACCATCCGCACAGCTTCCGCTTCTCGCTCGCGTAGCGCGACGTACCGGTGGAGATCATCTCGATGCTCACGCCGGATGTCAGCGTCGCCCCCTTCGCGCGTCTCATACTCGAGCGCCCGTTTGAGTCGGATGACGGAGTTCTCGTCGCGATCCGTCTCCATAGCAAGTCGGTTCGCACGCTCCTGCCACTCCATCAGCCCATCGTAGGCCACGACCGCCTGATCGATGATCGACTGCTCGAGGCCACCTCGTGGACGCCATTCCTCGGCGAAGGCATCCCGTAGTGCAAGAATCCTGGCGCGTTCGAGAGGTGTGTCCTCAGCGAGCGTCTCGACCACTCGTCCTCCACTGCGAAGCTCAGCTCCTGCCGTCGTGCGAAGCTCGGCCCACACCTCCGCAAAGAGCTCTGGCCGGGATGTCACCAGCCCAGCCAACACACCCCATGTCAACTGCTCCGGCGGCGTCTCCCGGAGCCAGTCCTCTGCCGTTCCCAGTGGGACTTCGGGCATGGGGTCAATCCCGTCCTCCTGGATGCTGCTGATGCGGTCACGTCTTGTCTGGTGATCGACCCGCCTCTGCAGAGCAAGGCCAAGGCGCTGTGCGAGCGCTTCAACCTCTGCATCGTCAATGCGATGCTCAGGCTCTTCACTCAACAATGATTCTTCTCCGGCAAGCACGGGAGGGTTACGCATAATCGTCCTGGTACGACTCGAGGGCTTGGTTCAACCGACGGAGTTCGCGCCGTGCGGCATCTCGTCTCGACCGAAACGCCCTCTCCTCGAGCTGACGACGTGCACACCCTTCTTGGATCGCCTCGAGCTGTGCCTTCGGGACGTACATCTTCCGTAGGCGGCCGTTCTCCCGAAAGAAGCGGTAGTAGTACGGACCGTGGAGATCCTCTCGCTGGCCCGACGCACAACGGCAGTTCGCCTTCCCGCAGCGAACCCACTGAGGCCGAACGACACCCATGAGAGGCTTTGCTAGGATCTTAGGTAACGGATTTCGAGCCATGGTGTCACTTGGCACAAGCTGGTGCATACGTGTGATTGCCGTGCTTCTCGACTCGGGCGCCAAGCTTTGTGACGTGGTTCTGAATCGTTCGGACTGACAAGTCTCTCTCAGACGCAAGTATGTCTCGTGACACCGGCGTCTGCCCGTCCTCATACAGCTGAATCAGTACAAGTAGAGTCTGCTCGTGCGCGGGCATGTGATCTCCGGCTCCGGCAAGCAGTGGATCCCTCAGCTCGAGCTGGCGACACAACACCAGCGGCCCTCCCTCCTCATCTCGGTCATGCTCAATGGCCAGGTGAATCGGGTCAGACCCAGGGCCGAAGTTGCTCTTGTCGGTTCGTAGCGTGAGCGCCTCACCTGCCGGTGTGAGGTGAAACGTCGAGCGGGCAAACGCCCGTTTCATGCCACTCCCGAAGATGGTAGCCGACGACTGGTTGCCTGCTGCGGCTCGCTTCGTGATGTGGTCGATGGCGAGCGTCGTCCCCCACTGTTCGATCTGTCGCATGACCGGGACGACCTCGTGCTGCTCCTTCGCATCCCCCAACGAGCCAAGCGTCAGGCTGTCGAGCACGCAAAGAACAGCGCCAGTCTGCTCAACGGCCGCGAGCACCTCATCCTGAGCTACATCGCTTCCGATGGGAGCGGAGGGGTAGATGTAATGGAGGCGCTGAGGAGGCCGATCAATGCCGATCCCTCGTGCGACGGCATAGGCGCGCCGGGTCGTCTCATCTTGGTCCAGCTCGCGGTCGATCCAGAGAACAGGGCCTGGCTTGACATCCCGGCCGAGGAATGCTCGACCTGTGCAAACACAGATTGCTAGGATCAGTGCGAGGTACGACTTGCCGAGCCCCGAGTGACCCGCCAGCACAGAGATCACACCCTTCGGCACAAGCCCCTCGACGGTCCACTCTCTTGGTGGAGGTTCGGAGAGCACTCCGAGGGATACGCAGCCGCTCAATCCCGATCCTGATCCCTTAAGCATCGGGATCGGGATTGAACAGCCTGGATCGGCGAGCGCGGTTCGAAAATGCTCGGCACGGGCGATGGCAAGCCGCGCCCTTTCCTTCGCTTCTTGCTCATCTCGCTCGGTATTGAGAAGCTCCGTGAGTTCCTCGGCGCTCGCATCACTACGGATCTCCGGCCGAGCACGAAGCAGCGCCATCGCTACCCTGTCCGCGCTGAAATCATGATCGACCTGCGACAAGACCCGAGTTCCGTTCAACGCTGCCCCTTGTGGAGCCGCCAGCTCATACGTGTTAGTTCCGAGCATCGCGAACCTCGTGTACGTCGAGAAGAGCCTCGATGTCTGAGAGCCGGTAGAAGACGTTGCTCCCCACTTTTGAGTAGGGAAGCTTGCCGCTCTTGCGGTAGCGCGCCAGTGTTGGGCGACTGAGGCCGAGGTACTCCATCGCCTCGGCGTTCGTCAGCCAGTCTTTTCCTGGCCTGTCGTCGGGCGAGGTCTTCGGCAGTGCCGCGCGGACGGCGCGCTCGATGATGGGTTCAACGAGGTCCGCGAGGTCGCGAGCGAGGGCTTTGGAAAGTGCGTCCATCGAACTGACTTGGGTTGCCAATGCCCACAACCTGAGACCCTCTGAGACTGTATTTCCTCTTTTCTCTCACGAAGTAGGAAATACACCCCTCATCGGCCTGTTCTCGCCTTCATTGCATTGATCGCGTTTTGGATCGTGGTTCGGGAGAGCGTGTCAGGGAAGACGCCCCACTTCGCTCTGTGCTCTTCTCCCTTCTCCTGCTGATAGACCTCAATGACGGCATCCATCGCAGCTGTGGTCTTCTTGCCATCCTTCACGAACTGATCGTATCTGCGAGCCATCCACTCATAATCATTCATATACCGAGAACGATAGTCTCGCCTAGCCTTTGTCTGCTTAGATGTGTCATGACGCAGTGCTGTGGTCGCCAGCCCTCGCTCCGCCTCCACATCGTCCAGCAGGTCTTGGATGTTGCCGTGCAGAAAGTCCTCGTGGATGTCACAGGTGACCTGCTCCGCCTCGACCAGCTTTGTCAGTGAATCAACCTTTGCGTCCCAGAAAGATTTGCGCCCCGCAATCGTCAATTGCTGACCATCGACTTTCCACCTCTCAAACCACTGCCGAAGCTGCGTAATCGATGCAGAGTGAAAGCCTGGACGAGGCACACGCCCACACAGCTCAATCCACACCTCGTCGCCCACTCTCTCAGGAAAGAACGCGTCCAACTCGTCCTCCTGGATCATGGGGCCTCCTCAGCAAATAGGGATTCGAGGCTTCGGTCCATTGACTCAGGATCAAGCGTCGCGAGGTAGTGCTCGGTCACGTTCATTCCCGAGTGCCCCAATAGCTTTGAGACATCGTAGAGGTTGATCCCGGCCTTACGAGCCAAGTCAGCGAACGAGTGCCGGGCCAGATGGAACGTCAACTTCTCCGGCATCTTCGTCTTCCCCTCGCCAGCGCGACGCGCAAGCTCTTTGAGGTACTTGTTCGCCAGCGCGTTCTGGCTCCCGATAGCGTTGACCCGCTGGCTCTCCGTCGAGAGGTCGTAGCCGTCCAGCACAGGGAACAGGAAGGCCTCTGGCGCCTTCGGCTTGCCATCCGGGTGGTCGAGGTAGGGCCGGGCGATCTCGACGGCCTGAGGCAGCAGCAGGAGCGCCTGACGCTTGCCCGTCTTCGACATTGTGTAGCTCAGTCGAGCTGGCGATCCATCTTCAGGCATGTCGACGTTGCCGCGCCGCATCTCCGCCACGTCTCCGAAGCGGATACCCGCCCCGTAGAACGAGAACAGGAACAGGTCCCGCACCCGGCGGAGGAGAGATCCGCCCGGCCCTCCTTCCCCCAGCTCGAGACTCTCCAGCGCCTGGATCTGCTCAAGGGTCAGCTTGGGCCGCTCGCCCCGCTTGGCCTTCCGCGGCTTGAACTGGAAGAACGGACTCGACTCCTGCGCTGCCAGCCCCTCGCGGATTGCTCGGTTGTAGAGCGTCTTCAACACCCGGAAGTTGGCCGCGATGGTGGTGGCTTTGTTCTGGTGGTGCTCGATCAGGTGCGTCTCGTACTCGCGGAGCAGACGCGGCGTGAGGCGGTCAAATGGAAGCGGCTCGCTCGTGAACTCCCGAAACTTCTTGAGCACTGCCTTCTCACGTCGGTGCTCGCGGACCTGTCCCCGCCGCTTCAGGTCGTCGATGGAGCGGTCAGCAAAGGCGAAGTAGTCACCCGGCGCTTCCGAAGGCCGGAGCACAGCTTTGAGAGCCGCTGCCGTGATAGGCTCATCCTCCGTGAGCAGGCGAATCCTCTCCGCCTCCACCTGGGCGAGACGCTTTTGCACCAGCGCGTTGATAAGGTCCACGTTGGGGTGCCCCTTGCGGACTTCGCGCTTGCGGTCGTTCCAGAAGCGGGGATGGATGTAGACTCCGAGCGACTGGTAGAGCGTACGGCGTGAGTCGGAGAAGCGAAGCCAGATGGGCAGGTGCCCCAGAGGATTGGGGTCATGCTTCCAGAGCACTGGCGTAACCTTGGCCATGCGATTCTCCCTAAGCGTCTACCTAAGGGAAAGCTAGCGATTCTTTAGACTCAAACGAAAGCCACTGAGTATCAGATCGCCCAATACATCAGGTACAGGCCACTTTTCGGTAGCTATGGATATGAAGTCGATCTCAAACCATAGTCCTGCCAGGCCCACAGATCCCGGCTCCTCATTCTCAACAAAGCCCCCTGACAGAGGTAGCCGTACTGCGCACCGTTCTTCGCGATACAGGCAGACTGTGAGGCGCAAGCCCTCGGCCACCCCAATGGACCGCAATGGGGGAACGAAAGGGCGACGGGACACCGAGGTATAGCCCAGCTCTTGACAGTGGGCTCGATGTGGTATACTTTACGAATTAAAGTTCTCTACAACATGTCCCTAGACCGTCCTTCCCTTCGCCGCCACCAGCCCGCCGTTGCTCCCGGCGAGGCGGCGCACGCGCATCTGCGGTTTATCCGCGAGACGATGGCGAAGACGGGCACCTTCACGGCGGTTCCTGGCTGGGGCGGCGTAGCGATGGGTGTGAGCGCTGGGATCGCCGCCGCCATCGCGTATCAGCAAACCACCGTCAGCTCGTGGCTGACCGTGTGGACCGCCGAGGCACTCGTCGGGCTGGTGATTGGTGGGTGGGCAACGCTCGACAAGGCTCGCCGCCACAGCGTGCCGCTGTTCAGCGGCCAGGGCCGGAAGTTCCTGCTCGGTCTGCTCCCAGCGCTGTTGGTGGGCGTCGCGCTGACGCTCGCCATTTACGGCTACGAGGTGGGCGGAACGAAGGAGTACTTCGCTCGCCAGGGCTCCGCCGATGCCACGGCCAGCTACAGCTTGCTTCCTGGCGTGTGGCTGCTACTGTACGGAGCGGGCGTCACCTCGGCCGGGGTGTTCTCGGTTCGGCTCGTGCCGCTCATGGGCTGTCTGTTCATGCTCACTGGCGCGCTGGCGCTGCTCGCCCCGGCGGCGTGGGGCACGGCCTTCATGGCCGCTGGCTTCGGCGGCCTCCACATCGTCTTCGGTGTTCTCATCGCCCAGCGCCACGGCGGCTGATCTCTCTCCCACGTCCATGTCCAAGCGAACCCTCCGTCGTGCCGTCCGCCCCGCGCCGTCCGTGCCGGACTTCGACCCGGTCGTGCACCAGCGCGTCCGGCTCGGAATCCTGAGCGCGCTCGCTGCGGGGGGCGCCATGACGTTCACGGACCTCAAGACCGTCCTCGAGCTGACGGACGGCAATCTCTCCGTCCACGCCCGCAAGCTCGAGGATGCAGGCTACGTGTCCGTCAAGAAGTCGTTCGACGACCGCACACCGCGCACGGACTACGAGCTAACGAAAAAGGGCAGCGACGCGCTGGCGACGTACCTCGATCAGATGGAAGCCCTCATCCAGGCCACGCGCCCCGCATGAGCGCGTTTCGCATCCCCCTCCGCTTTAACGCGCAAAGCTGAGTCCGCCTCACCTCTCCCGATCCGCTCACCCATTGCCCAATACTTTGCCATGCAAAGAACTCTGAAACATCCGAAGGTCCTCCGCCAACTCGATGCTCCCGATTCGGAGCCCTCGCTCGAGCAGGCGAACCTGCCTGGCCTGCACGTCGCCTGCGTAATGGACGGCAACGGGCGCTGGGCCGAGCGCCAGGGCCTCGCCCGCTCTGCCGGACACCGCGAGGGCGCTGAGGCGGTCCGTCGCATCGTGGAGGCCGCGCCAGAGCTGGGCGTCAGCGCGCTGACGCTCTACGCCTTCTCTGCCGACAACTGGCGTCGTCCCAAACCTGAGGTCCGCGCGCTGATGTCTCTGCTCGGGGCATATGTCCGCGCGGAGGCGCCGCGCCTGAAACGGGCGGGGGTCCGCCTCCAGATCATCGGTCGCCGCGACCGGCTGCCCGGAGCCCTGCGGTCCGCCATCTGCCGGGCCGAGTGGGAGACGCGCTACGGGCGACGCCTTCTGCTGCGCGTTGCGGTGGATTACTCGGCGCGGTGGGCGCTCCGCGAGGCGGCCCACCGCTGGGCCCAGGCTGGGCTCACCACCAGTTCACCCACCCCCGAAGCCTTCGAGGGCGCCCTGGCTGCGGCCCTGGCGCCTGATGGTGCCTCGGCGACGCCCGTGGACCTCTTCCTCCGCACCGGCGGCGAGCAACGCCTGAGCGACTTCCTCCTCTGGGAGAGCGCCTACGCCGAGCTGCTGTTCCTCGACACCCTCTGGCCCGATGTGACGGGCGACACGCTCGCGGAGGCCGTCGGCGCCTTTCACCAGCGCGAGCGCCGCTTCGGCGGGCTGAGCGCCTCCGCCTCCCCTCGATCCGCTGCCTAGTGCCATGCACCGCTTCCGCTCCTCCATCGACTGGCGCGAGGTCTTCGCGCGCAACGCGACGGCTCCTCGCCCGATCCCCTGGAACGCTCCGGTTCGCTGGACTCCGGATGAACGCTCTGCTATCGCGGCATCCATTCAGGAATTCCAGCTCGGCGAACAGTCGGAGGGCCACACGCTCCGCCGATGCGCTAAGCGCTATGCAGCCCGCACCGGCGACACCGCCTATCCCGACGCCATGCGCCTCTTCATTGACGAGGAGGCCCGACATGCGGCCGAGCTGGCGCGTCTGCTCACAAGCGCAGGCGAACGACTCAAAACGCACACGCCGCTGGACTCAGTGTTCCGCCGCCTGCGAAAGCTGGGCCTAGGCGACGGGCTGGAGGTCTGCCTTCGCGTGCTGGTCACTGCCGAAGTCGTCGCGCTTCTCTACTACGCCGCTCTCCGCGATGCCACCAGATGCCCGGTCACGCAGGCCCTCTGCGCCCAAATCCTCCGGGATGAGGCGGCTCATGTGCGCTTCCACGCCGAGCGCTTGGCCCAAATCCAGGCCAGCCGGTCACGGCTGCATCGGCACGCGGTCCGCTCTGCCCACCGAGGCCTGATGCTGGGAACGGCTTCTGCCGTCTGGCTGGGTGTCCACCGCCACGTGCTGAGGCGCGGCGGCCTGACGGCTCGCGCCTTCGTCTCCGGCTGCGTCCGAACGCTGAACCGCCGCGTGCTTCGCGTGGACGAGACATACGCTCGCCAGCTCGACCCAGAGGCCCGTTCCAGCGCCACCTCTGAACTGCAAGCGGCGCCGATACCACGCTGAATAGCGATTGCCTGAAACCACTCTCGACCCCTGGCCAGACTCTGGCGCCCCCTTCCCCTCTCCTGATTCCCAACACCCCGGACCCATGATCAAACGCCTCTTCGCCGTCGCCTTCATCTACCTCTGCTGCTGCATCGCCTGGACGATCCTCGGCGGCACCGTCGTCCATCGCACCGAAACCTCCAATGCCTCGCTCGGCGGCGCCGTCGGTGAGCTGTGGGGTGGGCCGCAAGTTCAGCACGCGCCCACCGCCGCACTTCTCGGCGAGGAAGCCACCGTTGTGACCACCACTGAGCCAACGGAGGAAGGGAACGCCACACGAACGGTCAACCGGACGGTTATGAAGGAGACTCGCACATCGGTTCCCATCACCGCCACGCGTCTGGAAGCGGACGTTCAGCTCGACCACCGCCGCAAAGGCCTGATGTGGTATCCGACCTACGCCGTGGACGTGGATGCCAGCTACCGCGTCGCCAACCCGACCGAGGAGGACGGCGAGGTGGCGTTCTCCTTCCCGCTTCCGTCCCAAGCGTCCGTCTTCAGTGGCCTCTCCCTGACCGTCGATGGCGAGCCCATCGAGGTCGATGCCCAGGACGGCCAGCTCGAGCACGTCCTCGAGCTGGGGGCGGGCGACTCTGCCGTCGTGCGCGTCCAGTACGGCTCGCAGGGCGTCGAGACGTGGCGCTATGCCTTCGGCCCGACAGGTGTGTCGTACGACGAGTACGGCAACCGCTACGGCACGCCGGGCGTGCAGACCGCCCGCGATGTGAAGCTGGTCCTCACCACCGACTTCGACGAGGTGGACTTCCCCGGCGCCTCGCTCTCGCCCACCTCGAAGGAGCGCCGCGACGAGGGCGGCTGGACGCTGGCCTGGGACTACGGCACGCTCGTGTCGTCCGCCGACATCGGGCTGGCGATGCCGCAGAAGCTCAACCCCGGCCCGTGGGTCAGCCGCGTCACGTTCTTCGCACCCGTGAGCCTGTTCCTGTTCTTCTTCGCCGTGTTCGTGCTGTCGCTGCTCCGCGGCGTGCGCCTCCATCCGATGCACTACTTCTTCCTCGGCGCGGCCTGCTTCGCCTTCCACCTGCTGCTGGCCTACCTCGTGGACGTGGTGGCGATTGGCTGGGCAATGGCGATCGCCTCGGCGGTGAGCGTCGGGCTGGTGGTGTCGTACGTCCGCCTCGTGGCCGGAGGCCGCTTCGCGCTGGTGGAGGTGGGCGGTGCCCAGATGGTCTACCTCGTGGCCTTCGCCGCCACCTTCTTCCTCGAAGGCGCCACCGGGCTGGCCGTCACGCTGCTGTCGGTCGCGACGCTGTTCGTGACGATGCAGGCCACAGGCCGTCTGGACTGGGAAGCCGTCCTCGCCCGTCCGGACGAGCCCGCGCTCTCGAAGAAGCGCAAGCGTCCCACCGCCCAGACAACGATTACAATGAATCCAGCAGGCGGATGACGCCTATAGCCAGCTCGAGGGGGCGCTCTCGAGCTGGCGATGTGGTTTCTTCAGAGAGTGATCCACTCCTTGCATGCTCTCTCTCCGTTGCTGCCTCCTCGTGCTCGTTGTTCTTCTCGCCGCCGCGCCGCACGCGCAAGATTCCCCTGACGCGCCTCCCCCTGTGCGCGTCGGGGTGGCCGGGCTGACCCACACACACGTCCATTGGATTCTGGGGCGTGAGGACGTGGGCGACATCGAGATCGTGGGCATTGCGGAGCCCAACCGCGAGCTGGCGGCGCGGTACGCCGAGCAACACGGCTTCAGCATGGACCTCGTCTATGACACAACCGAGGAGATGCTGGATGCGACCCAGCCGGAGGCCGTCACGGTGTTCACGACCATCTACGACCATCTCGCGGTGACAGAAGCAGCGGCTCGCCGAAGCATCCATGTGATGGTGGAGAAGCCGCTGGCCGTGTCGCTGGACCACGCCCGTCGGATGAAGGCCCTCGCGGACTCCGCCGGCATCCACCTGCTGACCAACTATGAGACGACGTGGTACCCGAGCGTCCATCAGCTCCGCCAGCACGTCGAGCGCGGAGACATCGGGCCACTCCGCAAGATGGTGGTGCACGACGGCCACCAGGGCCCCATCGAGATCGGGATCAACGAGGAGTTTCTGGAGTGGCTGATTGATCCGGTGCTGAATGGTGGCGGTGCCATCACCGACTTCGGCTGCTACGGCGCCAACCTGATTACGTGGCTGATGGACGGCCAGCGCCCCACGTCCGTGACTGCCGTCACGCAGACGATCCAGCCCGACCTCTACCCAGATGTGGACGATGAGGCCACGATCATCGTGACCTACCCCGAGGCCCAGGGCATCATCCAGGCCTCGTGGAACTGGCCGTTTTCGCGCAAGGACATGGCCGTGTATGGAACCGACGGGTTCATTGACGCCCCCACTGCCGACGAGCTGCGCGTCCGGCTCCACGAATCCGCTCCGGCAGAATCGATGCGTGCGGAGCCCCTCCCTCCAGAGCACCGCGATCCCTTCGCCTACCTCGCGTCTGTGGTCCGAGGCACGACCGCGCCAGAGGACGATCTGTCCTCGCTCTCCAACAACATGGTGGTGATGGAAATTCTCGATGCCGCCATCCGGTCGGCCCAGACGGGGACGACGATCCTGCTGGACTAGGTCGCCAGCTCGAGGGAGAACACTCTCGAGCTGACGACGGCTCGATGGCTACCGCCCGTTCTTCGCGTGGCCGTTGACCGTGCTCGCGCGCTTGACCAGCTTCGCCACGAAGAAGCCCTCGAGCAGCCCGTCGGGCAGCACGCGACGCGCCTTCTTGAGCTGCGGGTCGAGGGTGTGCCCGTTCCACTCCGTCACGCCCTCGGTGGTCTGCGCGGCGAGGCGCCCGGAGGACGGCAGCGTCACGTCCACCAGCTCGATCTTGTCGCCGAACGTGCGGAGCGCCTTCGCCAGCACGCCCTCGTTCTCTTCCGGCGCGAAGGTGCACGTGGAGTAGATGAGCGTGCCCCCCGGCTTGAGAGCCTGGATGCCTCCGAAGAGCAGCTTCTGCTGCTTCGAGCGCATCTCGCGGATCTTGCGTGCACTCCAGTAGCGTGTGGTCTCTGGCTCGTGGGTGCGAAAGCGTCCCTCGGTAGAGCACGGAGCGTCCAGAAGGACGCGGTCGAAGGACTCCGGCTCGCGGTGCCAGTAGGCCGTCCCCGAGCCCAGCCATGGGATCACATTGGTGGCACCCTGCGCGTAGATGTTGGCCTTCAGCTTGTAGAACCGCTCGCGCACCTTCTCGACGGCCACGATCTCGCCATCGCCGTTGAGCATGGCTGCGAGCTGGCCGGTTTTGGAGCCCGGCGCGGCGCACAGGTCCAGCACGCGCTCCCCGGACCGGATGCCCAGAAGGTGCGGCGGGAGCTGGCTCGAAATGTTCTGCAGATAGATGTGCCCATCGGCATAGGGCCCGGACGCCATCAGGGGCGCACGGCCCTCGGCAGGCACGGCGTAGGCACCGGGGACGCCCTCTACCGACTCAATCTGAACGCCTTCATCTTCGAGGCGCTCCAGCACCGCCTCAGGCTCGGCGAGCAGAGTGCAGATCCGAAAGCCGGTCCCTCCTGGGGATTCAAACGAGGCAACGACATCTTCGTAACGGTCGGACGGGACGATCTCGGCCAGGCGGTCGAGGAACAGATCAGGTAGGGGCACGGCGAATACAGAGACGAGTGATAGAGAGAGGAGCGCCGAACCGGGCGACCGTGCGGCCCGGCCTGACTCTGGCCGAGCTGGCGTGCACGTCACCCCTTCTTCACTCCTGACTCCGCGTAGCAGTTCAGACGTAGAGCCGGGTAAGGTGTTGGCTGAATCGGCCCTCGTCAAACTGAGACCTGTGGAACTTTTGCTTTCTGAAGCGCTCGCAGAGGCCCGAGAACGCAATGTGGCCTTTCTGGAGAAGCGAAACGCTAGATTGGGATGCACCCTGCCCGCGCGCCATGTCTCAGGGCGACGACGTCATCCGCTGCTCCTTCTGTAGCCGCACCGCCCACGAGGTCACCTCGATGGTGGCCGGCCCCGATGTCTACATCTGTGATCGCTGCATCCACGACGCCTCCGGCATCGTGCGCGGCGACCTGGCTCCGTACGTTGCCCCGACCACCAGCGCGCGCCAGCGCGCGTCCGGCAGCCGCCACCGCCGTCTGGTCCCACGGGAGATCAAGGCCGCGCTGGATGAGCATGTCATCGGTCAGGACGCAGCCAAGCGCGCCCTCTCGGTCGCCGTCTACAATCACTACAAGCGCATCGAGGCCGAGGAATACCTCCACGCCTACGATGACGTGGAGGTCGAGAAGTCCAACATCCTGCTGCTCGGACCCTCCGGCACGGGCAAGACGCTCCTCGCCCGGACCCTCGCTCGGATCCTCGATGTCCCCTTCTCCATCGCCGACGCGACGGCCCTGACGGAGGCGGGCTATGTGGGCGAAGATGTGGAGTCGATCCTGAGCCACCTCCTTCAGGCCGCGGACTACGACGTGGATCGCGCCGAGCGGGGCATCATCTACGTCGATGAGATCGACAAGCTCTCGCGCAAGGGCGACAATGCCAGCATCACGCGGGACGTGTCAGGCGAGGGCGTCCAGCAAGCGCTCCTGAAGATGCTGGAGGGCACTGTGGCCGGCGTCCCCCCCAAAGGTGGCCGGAAGCACCCTGAGCAAAGCCTCGTCCAGGTGGACACCCGCAACGTGCTGTTCATTTGCGGCGGCGCCTTCGACGGGCTGGCGGCGGAAATCGCGCGGCGCCTGTCGCACGCACCCATCGGCTTCTCCGCCACCCGCAGCCCCCGCGTCGAGTCCAAGGACCCCACGCTGTTCCGTCACGTCGAGCCCGATGACCTGCTGCGCTTCGGCCTGATCCCCGAGCTGGTGGGCCGCCTCCCAGTGCTTACCGCCCTCGATGGGCTGACGCCTGACGACCTCCGCCGCATCCTCACGGAGCCCAAGAACGCGCTGGTGCGGCAGTACCAGAAGCTGTTCGCCATGGACGGCATCGACCTCGTGTTTGACGACGAGGCCTTCGACGCCATCGTGGATCAGGCGCTGGCGCTCAAGACGGGCGCCCGTGGTCTCCGCGCCGTGCTCGAGGGCGCAATGCTGGATCTCATGTTCGAGGCCCCGGACGCGCACGCGGGCGCCATCTGCCGCGTGACCTCGGCGACCATTTTGGACGGGGCTCCACCCATTGTGGAAGAGCGCAAGGCGAGCGCGTGACGCGCCCCACGCGAAGTGCTCAGAGGTGCCCAGAGCCCCATCGCCAGCTCGACCTCCGGCGCCACGAGCTGGCGAGAACCCATCAAACGAGGCATCTTCTCCCCTGCCCCTCGTAGACCTCAGCGCCTCGAACGCCCCGTACACTGACGGTCGCCAGTTCGACGCCAGCCCCTGTTGATGCGCTCCCTTGCCCACCCTGCTCGTTCGGCACTGAAGGCCTCCTCGTACTACGGAGCCGGGCTCTTCAAGCGCCTGACGACCAACCCGGTGTTCCTGTGGGCCCAGGCGATTGCGTTCAAGGTGCTGGTGACGCTCCTGCCGCTGGTGATCCTCGCGACGGGCATTTTCGGCCTGGTACTGCGCCAGGAGAACCCGTTCGAGACGGTCTCGGGCTTCATCCGCTCCTTCTTCCCGGAGGGCCAGAGCGACCGGGTGATCGAGCTGGTGTTCGAGCTCCAGAAGTCCTCGGGCGCGCTCACCTTTGTGGGCGCGGCGGCGTTTCTGTTCACCGTCATCACACTCTTCACCACGCTTCGCTACGTCATCGGCCAGGCGATGGGCGTGACGCGCCACCAGGTGCGGTCGATTCCGATGGGGTACGTGTTCGACCTGCGGATGATCGTGCAGGTGGGGACACTGTTTCTGCTCTCGTTTGGCGTGACGCTCGGGCTCAACCTGCTCCTGGCGCGCAGCGGGGCTCTGGCGGCGCAGATCGGGATGGACCCGGCTCTGGTGGACCAGATCGGCAGTGCGGCGGTCCGGTTGGTGGGCCTGGCCGTTCCCTACGTGCTGACGTTTGGGATGATCGTGCAGCTCTATTACTTCATTCCGCGCCCGCACCCGCCCAAGCGGAGTGCCGCGCTGGGAGCAGCGGTGGCTGCCGTCCTGTTCGAGCTGGCGAAGAACGGCTTCACCCTCTACGCCGCCACTCTCGGCAACTTCGGTCGCTCCAATGAGCCCCTGGGCGATGTCTTTATCCTCATCCTCGCGCTGGTGCTGTGGGTCTACCTCTCCGGGCTGGTGCTGGTCATCGGGGCGTTCATGACGCGGCTCCATGAAAACCGGATCGCCCCACGTCGGCAGTCAGCGGTCCGGCGCCTCTGGAAGCGACTGGGCGCTAACCGGAGACGGGCTCGCCTGATGGCACAAGACCCCGACAGCTCGACGGGTTCTCCGGAGGCCACTGGCGATGGCCTGGCTGGCCCGGCGCTCGCCCCCAGCCCGACGCAGACGCGCCCGGATTCGAGCACAGCAGAATGAGTCTTCAGGGGGTCTCGACTGAGTGGACGCATATGTGCGCGGTACCTTGATCGGTTCCGACGCGTTGCGTCGTTTCTGCTTTTCTGCGGTCCCTACGCGTGCTTCGTCTCCTCCCGTCGCTCCTTGTGTGCGCGCTCGCTCTGAGCGTGCCTGCAGCGGCTCAGGCACCTTTGAGTCTGGCGAACGACAGCACATGGGTTCGGTCCCTTGACATCGATGTCTCCGGGCGCGCCTCGTTCGACGAGGACGACCTCAAGCTTCAGATTGCCACCGCGGCCCGACCAAGCCGGTTTCTGGTCTGGGGAGGCGGAGAGCCGTCGGCCTATCCCCTGGACCCCTTCGAGCTAGCGAAAGACGTGGTCCGCCTGGAGAACCACTTCGGCCGCAACGGCTTTCCTCGAGCTGAGGGGGACTTCAGCGTGGAGTTGGATACCGCGTCCAACTCGGCTACCGTCACCATCGAGATTGACGCTGGGCCGCCCCGGCTCATTCGCGATGTCGTGTTCCGGGGGCCCGGCCAGGCGGATGTGCTCGACCAGCTCGAGCCCTCAGTTCACAGCGACTGGACGCGGTTTACCGGCCGCACGACGCTCCGCACGGGTGACCGTCTGAGTGACTTCGGCCTGGTCACCCTTCGCAGCCAGACCATCGGCTGGCTCCAAGACCACGGCTATGCCTTTGCCGACGTAGGTGTGGAAGCGTTCCCAGACGAAACCGGCCTGCTGGCCGATGTCCGCCTGAAGGTGAATGCCGGTCCGCGCGCTCGCGTGGATTCCATTCAGGTGGACGGCGCAGAGTCCGTCACAACACCCGTGGTCACGCGCGAGCTTCCGTTCCAAGAAGGCGACTGGTTCGAGGCCAGCGGACTCTCCGAGGGGCAGCGTGAGATTTTCAGCCTGAACCTATTTCAGCTCGCCGTGGTGAATGCCATCGAAGGCCAGCCGCGCGACTCGACGGTCTCGATCCTGGTCCGGGTGCGTGAAGGACCGACCCGCATCCTGAACGCCTTCGGAGGCTACTTCACGGAGGGCGGTATCACCGCCCGAGGCTCCATCACGCACCGCAACTTCCTTGGAGGTGCCCGCTCCATTACCGTGGGCGGCGAAGCCCGAACGGGCTGGCTCGGCACCGAGACGACGCCGCGAGGCTCGGACATCCGCGACTTCCAGGCGTCGATCTCGCTCCGCCAACCGTATGTCTTGGATCGACGGCTCTCGCTCACGGCCCAGCCCTTCTACCGGCTTCGGGACGACGAGATTGAAAACAGCCGGGCGGCGGGCGCCACCAGCACACTGCTGTTTACCCGAAGCGCCCTCGAGACCGCGTCCTTCACGACAGGCTACCAGTTCCGACGCCTCATCAACGCCGAGACCAGCCTCGGCTTGGTGGATCCCACCAGCCCGACAGACACCGACTCTCTGCGAACGGAGAACCTCGAATCCCAGACGTTCCAGCTCGGCCTGGATGCCACGTGGGGCTGGCTCGACAACACCCTCCAGCCCCGACGAGGCCTTGTGGTTCGACCATCAGCGTCCTTCATCCCCGGCCCATCGCTGGCGACCGTCCGGGGGCGTCTCGCGATCACAGCGCTGTATCCGTTCAGCGAGCGTGTCGGGGTTGCGGTGCGCGCAACGGCTGGAACGATCTCCGCATTGGGCTCCACCAGTTTCAACAGCTCGGACGAGTACATCCTCCTGCGCGATCAGTTGTTCTATGCCGGCGGGACCTCCGATGTACGGGGCTGGTCATCCACCCGCCTCGGTCCGAAGGCCTTCTCTGTGATTCGCCTTCCCGACCTCGACGCCGACGGCGAACCCATCTTGGATGATGACGGGAATCCCATTTTCGAGGATGACGTCCGATTCACGCCTCGCGACCCGAGCGATGTCAACTACATCGGGATTGGAGGACGGTCGAAGGCCTCGGGGTCGGTCCAGCTCAACCTGCCCTTCCCGGGGCTTGGCTCGCTGTGGGGCACCAACGTGTTCGTGGATGCAGGCCGGGTGGTGTCCCCCAGCTCGGTGCCCTCCACGCTTCTCCGCGCGACGGGCAACCGGGCTGATGCCTCCCTCGCCGATGTGCTAGATGGTGAGTCGGAGTTGCGGGTCGGTGCTGGCTTCGGCATCCAGTATCTCTCGCCTGTCGGGTTCGTCTCGCTTGCGCTGGGCTACAAGCTGAACCCGTCGGCCCTCGACCGCCGACGCGCCGCAGATGTCTACTGCGGCCCAGGGTTCGAGGGCAATGACCTTCAGGAAATCGAGAGCTGCAACGGAGGCTACATCGGGGCGCGCAATGCCAACACCGACTTCGACATCTCCTCGATTCCAGCCGTATCGAGGCTGTTCGGCATTCTGCCTCGCCCCCAGATTCACTTCGCTATCGGCCAGACGTTCTAGCGCGTGATGAGAGACGAGCAACGAGTGAAGAGGGCGCCACCACCAGCTCGTTGTTCTGCCCACATCCCCTGACTCATCGCCCCTCGCACCTCGCGCTCTTCACTCACCTCAGACCTTCCCAGCGCATCGCGCGTTTATCTCCCTCGTGTCCACGGATCCGACTCGCACCGACGCCCTCTCGGGCTCCTCCGGCGATGGCGCTGCCTCTGGCGCCGACGCAGAGACCGTGCGCGCAGCGGACACAACCGATGCCGGTGGCGCAACGGAGTCGCCAGCTCGACGGCGCTGGCCGAGGCGCATTGGGCGGGCGGGCCTTGGGTTGGTCGCGTTCGTACTGCTGCTGGGGGTGAGCACGCTGATCTACCTCCAGACCGATAGCGGCCAGCGATATGTCCAAGGGCTCATCATCGGCCAGATCGAGAATCTTCTCGCCGACGACGCCACCGTAACCGTGGAGAGCCTGGACGGCAGTTTCCTCTCCGATGCCCAGCTCACCGGGCTCCGAATCCAACGCGATGGCGAGACAGTCGTGTCGGTCGACACCGTCTCCATCAACTACTCGCTTCGGACGCTCCTGCGAAAGACGTTCTCCGCCGAGATCCTGAGCATCCGTGGCCCATTCGTGGTTCTCCGCCAGCGCGCGGACAGCTCGTTCTCGGTCGCGAGCCTGTTCCAGCCCGCGGAGGACTCGACCGAGAGCCGGGGCTCGTTCACCATTCGGATGGACGAGCTGGCGCTCACCCGAGGCCGGGTGGAGGTGCACTGGTATTCCCCCGAAGACGACTCGGTCCTGGTCGTGTCTGACCTGACGGCGAACGTGCGCGACTTCGTCTCGCACCCAGACAGCGTAGTCGGCACCATTCAGCGTCTCCAGCTCGTCGCCACGGCGCCGCGCGAGGCAGCCCGCGTGGAGGTCGGCGGTAGCGGCCAGTTCACCCGTGAGCGACTAAGCCTGAACGAGTTGTGGATCGACAGCGATGCGGGGACACAGGTGCGAGGAAACGCGCTGGCGATGTTTGGCGAGGCGGCTGGAGGCGACAGCTTTCTCCCCGTCTTTGAGGCGGATCTGGAAGCCACTCCCTTTGCGTTCTCGGATGTACGGGCCTTCACCGGCGTCTCGCTCTACGGCGATCCCCGCGCCCGCCTCCGCGCCAGCTCGAACGGCTCGACGCTAGACATCGAGGTCAACGCCACTCTGGACGAGGCCACGGCCGCCCTGGAAGGCGAGCTGACGCGCGATACGCGCGGTCCGGTCCGGTACCGCGCCGACGGAACGCTGCGGGGACTCAACCTGGCAGAGCTGACCGGCAACCCAGCCCTGGAGGGCGAGCTGACGGGCGACCTGAACGCCAACCTGCAGGGCACCACGCTCGAGACCCTCTCCGGCCCCTTCTCGGTTCTCCTCCGAGAGAGCCGCTTCCGTCAGCAGTCGCTGGACCGCGTCCGGCTCGACGGGTCCTTCGCAGCCGGGCAAGTCCGGTTCGACCTGGACGGCGACGTTCCAGGCGCCTCGCTCACCGCCCAGGGCTCCGCCCGCCCCTTCACCGATGTGCCTTCGTTCCAGGTCGCCGGAACAGCCCGCGACGTGAACCTCCAGCGCCTGCTGCCTATGGTCAACCAGACGGCCCAACTGGCGGGAGACTTTGCTCTGGTGGGCCGGGGCACCTCGCTGGACACATTCACCGGAACGGCCGCGGTGTCGCTGGGCCAGGCCCTGTTCGCTGTCGGTGAGAATCGGATCGAGCTGGCGTCTGCCGACCTCGACGCTGACATCCGAAATGGCGTGGTGGACCTCGACGCCGACGCCGTGCTGGCGAATCGCGGCGGGCGAGCCACGGTTTCGGGAGACGTGGTCCTGGGCAGCGATCCGATTCAATACAGCATCTCGCGCGGCACCCTCGACCAGCTCGATGTCTCCGCCATCACCGGCAACCCGGATCAGGCCAGCGCGCTGACGGGCACGTTCACACTCAGTGGAGCCGGGTTCACTCCCTCCACCGCCCGCATCCAGCTCGGCACCTCCCTTCGCAACTCGCGGTTTGGCACCTACGACCTCGTGGCGGTGGATGCCGACGCGACGCTTACCAACGGTCAGATCGCCTTCGACACACAGGCTGACCTCGGACGAGCAGGCGCCATCGACGCTACAGGAACCGCCCGGCCCTTCGCCAGGCCGCTGACGTACCGCGCCGAGGGTCAGGTGCGCAACCTCGACCTCGCCGAGCTGACGGGCAATCCCGATCGATTCAGTGACCTGACGGGCACATTCGCCGCGACCGGCCAAGGCATCGACCCCGAGACGCTCTCGCTCAACGCCGACATCGCCCTGGATGGGTCCAGCTATGGGGACCGTTACATCGACCGCGCAGATGTCACCGTCCGGCTCAACCGGGGCGATCTGGCGGTCGACGGTGATATCGAGGCACCGGAAGGATCGGTGACGGTGGATCTCTCTGGGCGTCTCGGCGACGAGCTGGCGCTCAACCTGGGCGAGAACACCTGCTTCTCGAACCTCAACACCGAGGCGTTCAGCAAAACCGTCCCCGTCCGAACCGACCTCAACGGCTGCTTCACGGGCACCGTGAGCGGCCTCAACGAGCTGGAGACCGCGGATGGCTCGGGCGTCCTCACGCTGCGCCCCTCCACCATCAACGACGCCTCCCTCGAGAGCGGCCAGATTGCGTTTACGCTGACCGACGGAGCGCTGGGCGCCACGTTCGACCTCGCCCTCGGAGACCCGGACAATTCGGCTTCGGCGGGTTCTCTCGTCGGTGCGGTGCAGGCACGACCCTTCGACGCCAGCCCGACGTACGCCACGCGCGGGACGGCCCGCCGTGTGGATGTCGCAGCGCTGATTGGGCGGCTTGAGGACCCCGCTCGGATCTCGCTCGACTTTTCTGTGTCCGGCGAAGGCACACGCCCGGAGACGATGACCCTGGATGGCCGCCTGTTCGGAGGCGCGTCTGTGGTTGGCCCCGTCCAGGTTGACTCGCTCGCGCTGGCGTTCGGGCTGGCGGAGGGCGTGATTGACGTCGACACGCTCGCCCTCAACAGCGACCTCGCGACCCTCAACGGCGGGGGCACGCTCGCTCTGCTGAATTCCTCGGCGGCATCCGCGTTTACCCTTCGAGGAGCGGTGGAAAGCCTCGACCCGATCAATGCCTACACCGGGCGGACTCTGGGCATCGAGAGCGGCACCCTGGACCTGACGGCATCGGCCACTGAGGGAGACCCTCTCTTGCGCATCGACGGCGTGGTGAATGCCCGTGAGCTGGAGATGGGCACCAACGCTGTGAGACAGGTAGAGACGCAGGTGACGGCCCAGGTAGACCGAGTCCAGATCGACTCCACCGGCTTCGGGCTGCAAGCCATTAACGGGAACGCCGAGGTGACCTTCAATGGCTTCTCCACGGCTCGCTTCCTCGTCGAGCGCGGACGCACCGAGCTGGCGCTCCTTGACGGCGACCTCCGAGCACAGGGAGACGTGACCGTGGACCGGCGCCGAGACCTCGACTTTGCGGCTCGCTTCGACGTGAACTCGGATCCGAGACAGGTGGTGGTGGAAACGGGGCGATTCACGTTCGACGCCGACACCTGGACGCTCGGACAGGAAGCCGTCGTGACGCTGGGCGAAGAGATCGACGTGCGCGGGCTCATCCTGACCTCGGACGACGGCGCCGGACAGATCGCTGCGGACGGCACCCTCAACCTCAACGGAGAGCAGAGCTTTATCGTCAGTATCGAAGGTGCCGAGATCGGGAGTGTGGCAGACCTGTTCCAGTACGAGGAGCTCGGAGGCACCCTCTCCGCCGCGCTGGTGCTGAGTGGCCCGGCGGCGGCTCCACTGATTGATGGCACCCTCCAGCTTGACGAGCTGGCGTCTGGGGGACGCACGTTTGGCGCGCTGGAGGCGGAGGTGTCGTACGCGGATGCCCGGCTCGGCATCGACGCCGTGGTGACCCACACCGACGGCGAGGAGCTGACCGTGGAGGGCTTCGTGCCTCTGCAGTTCTCGCTCGCGGACAGCTCCTTTGCCCAGGCGGCTGGAGACAACGAGGGCGTCCAGCTTCGGGCGCAGGCCACGGCTTTCCCTATCGACTGGGCGCAGCCCTTCCTCGCGGAGCGCGGCTACTCGGCGCTCGACGGCACCCTCCAGCTCGACCTCTCCATCACCGGTACGCAGGGATCGCCGAGCCTCGCTGGCACGGCGAAGCTGTCGGACGGCCGCATCGGGCTGGTGAAGACGGGTCGCACGTACAGCCCGCTTGTTGCCGAGATCGAGTTCGCCGACAACCAGATCGTCATTCAGGATGCGCGAGTGCTCAACGGCGGCGGGCGCACGGCCCTCGAGGTCACCGGGGGCATCACTCTCCGCGACCTCTCGCTCGGCGAATTTGACCTGACGATCCGGCCCAATGACTTCGTGGCGATGAACACGCCGCGCTACCGCAACCTGACCCTGGACGGCGGCAGCCGTCCGCTCCGTCTGACAGGCCCCCTTCAAGCTCCGGTCCTGCGCGGCGCCGTCGTGGTCGCAAGTGGCGACATCCACACCGACGAGTTGGTGCCGGTCAGGTTTGAAGACGTGGAACTGACGAACGCGCAGATCCGCGAGGTCGAATCTCGGTTTGGGCGCCGCCTGACCAAGCGCGACACCCTCGTCAACCGCTTTGTTCGCGCGCTGGACTACGACCTCACCATCCAGTTCCGCCGCAATGTCTGGCTTCGGGCCAGCAGCGGACTCCCGTTCGACATCGAGTTCGAAGGCGACGTGCAAGCCACGAAGCGGCCGTTCGCAGAGGCGGGCCAGGTGTTCGGACAGATTGATCTCGTGCGCGGAACGGTCAGCCCCATCCTCACCTCATCCGAGAAATTCGAGGTGGACCAGGGTACGCTGACGTTCAATGGCCCCGCGCTCAGCGCCCTCATCGACCTCGAAGCCTCCACGGATATCCGTCTTCCCGGAGCCTCGACAAACGCTGCCCGAGGTGCCGTGACCATCTTCCTGAACATGGATGGGCAGTTCGATCAGAACCCAGAGATCCGGCTTTCCAGCGATCCTCAGCTCGAGGCCTCCGACATCGTCGCGCTCATCGTGACCGGCCAGCTGGCGGACAATTTGGCGTCAACGGCTGTGGTCGGAAGTGCGACCCAGGGATTGCTCCTCAATGCTGTTTCCGGGGGATTTCAGAACCTCCTGAGCAACAGCCTTGGCCTCAACCTCGACCTGTTCCAGGTGGAGACCGCCGCCAACGGCGACCTGTTGCTCCGCGTGGGCCGCTACCTCGGTCAGCGCACTTTCGTCACGGCGGGCTTTCCTCTCAGTGGAAACCGCCAGACTAGTGATATCCAGAATGAGAACGGGTTTGTCTTTACGCTGGAGTACCAGCTTCTCCGCTGGCTCCAGGCTCAGGGCGAGTATGGAGGTGAGCGCGGAATCGGCGGTGGCCTCGGCACCGAGTATGAGTGGTAGCCCGCACCCGCCCGATGCGCCCTGACGGCGCTTTACCTTCCCCGCATGGAGCCTGCCCCCCACGTCCAAGACACACCCCCTGGAGATTCGCTGACACAGCGGCTCCGGGATTCGCGTCGGGCCCGCCTGAACGAGAAGATTCTCCAGGAGAAGGCGGTTGAGCAGAAGACCGCTCGGGAGCAGGCCTCCCTCCGCGCCAAGCAGGCCCAGAACTCTCTCTATGCCGCGCTTGACCGCGCTGGGGGCTTCTTCGTCTTCACCGGACGATTCCTGAGCCGGTTCTGGCGGCGACCGTTTGAAGGGAAAGAACTCATCAACCAGATGGACGAGGTGGGCACGCGTAGCCTGCTGCTCACGGGCGTGGTGGGATTCTCCATCGGCATCGTGCTGGCGATGCAGAGCCGGGGCACACTGGCGCGGTTCGGCGCCGAGAGCTTCCTGCCGTCCATGCTGGCCCTGTCTGTGTTCAAGGAGATTGGCCCGGTGCTGACCAGCCTCGTGCTGGCGGGACGCCTGGGAGCAGGCATGGGCGCTGAATTGGGGTCCATGAAGGTGACCGAGCAGATCGACGCACTGGAGGTGGCCGCCCTGAAGCCATTCCACTACCTCGTGGTCACGCGCGTGCTGGCCTGCGTCATCATGTTTCCCATCATGACGCTAATCACGGACGTGCTGGCGATGCTCGGCGGCTTCATGGAAGCCCAGCTGGCCGGGGGCATGGACTACCGTGTGTTCATCGCCACGGCGTTCGACTCCATGCGCTTCGTGGATGTGATCGTGGACACGATGAAGACCTCCATCTTCGGCTTCATCGTGGGCATCGTGAGTTGCTATCTGGGCTACACCGTCCGGGGTGGCACGCGCGAAGTGGGGCGGGCGGCCATGCAGGCCGTGGTGGTGTCCTCGCTGCTGATTCTCCTGGCGGACGTGGCCGTGGTCCGCATCTCGCTCCTGCTCTTCGGCGACGTGTCTTCGGGGGCCTGAGATGTCGATGTTCTCCGCCCGTCACCAGCGCCGCGCAGCCTCCGAGCCTGACGCCAGCTCGACGCCGCCCATCATCAGCGCGCGCCCCGACGACGCCTCCGAGGGCGAACGCATCACCGGAAATGCCCCGCCGCCGCCGGAGTCCACCGTGGTTGAGCTGCGCGACGTGCACAAGTCTTTCGGGGCGAAGCACGTTCTGACAGGCATCAACCTGGCTGTGGAGCGCGGCACCAGCGCCGTGGTGCTCGGCGGCTCGGGAACGGGAAAGAGTGTCCTCACCAAACACGTGGTGGGCTTGCTCATGCCCACCAAGGGCGAGGTGTGGGTGCTCGGCGACCGCGTGGACCTGATGGACCAGCAGCAGCTCGACCGGAAACGGCTCAGCCTGGGCTACCTCTTCCAGGGTGGCGCGCTGTTCGACTCGATGACGGTCTATGAGAACATGCGGTTCTTCCTGGATCGCCACACGTCGCTCTCGAAAGCCGAGAAGGACGACCTCATCATGGATTCGCTGGAGAACGTGAACCTGCCTGGCACGCGGGATCAGTACCCGGCGGAACTCTCGGGCGGCCAGAAGAAGCGCATCGGGCTGGCGAGAACCCTCATCCTCCAACCCGAGATCATCCTCTACGATGAGCCGACGACGGGCCTGGACCCGGTCAGCGTGCGCGTCGTGTCTGAGTTGATCGTCAAGCTGCGCGATGAGCGCGGCATCTCGTCCATCGCCATCACCCATGACATGCTGGCCGCCGAGATCATCACCGACCGCGCCCACTTTCTGATGGACGGCCAGATTGTAGAGAGCGGCACGCTCGCCGAGGTCCGGCGCTCCGAGCTGCCCGCGCTCCAAGAGTTTTTCCGGGGCACCGAAGCCTACGGGGGTGCATGACCCCATCAGTAGATCAGTAGATCAGTAGATCAGTAGATCAGTAGATCAGTAGATCAGTAGATCAGTAGATCAGTAGATCAAGATTCTTCGCCAGCTCGAGATGTCAAGCCCTACCACGCCGGAGTTCTCCACACCCGACAGGGCTCGAGCTGGTGAATGCCTCCTTCCCGACTCACTGACGGACTGAGCCACCGACTCACTGAATCACCGACCCACCGAACCCATGTCACGCCAAGCTCGTCTCGGCCTCCTCATCCTGATCGGCCTGATCGGCGGAGCCGCGGCTCTGTTCATCATCGCCGGGCAGTCCAACCTGCTCTCGAGCCGCTTCAGCGTCCGGGCTGCGTTCGACGACGTGGCCGGACTCCAGCAGGGCGCCTCGGTGTTCTACAACGGTGTCTCTGTGGGGCGCGTCGAAGCCGTTCAGCTGCCGAGCGCCCCGGGAGACCCGATCACCGTGCGGATGTCGATCAGCGACGAGGTCCGGCCGCTGATCCGCCAGGACAGCCGGGCCAAGATTGAGACCGACGGGCTGGTGGGGAACATGATCGTCTCGCTCTCGGCGGGCTCCCGCACCAGCCCGACAGTGGCCGAGGGCGGCCAAATCCGCAGCGAAGAGCCGTTCCAGATCACCGCCGTCACGGATCGCCTGTTTGAGTCCGTCAGCCGCTTCGACTCGGTGACGGTCTCGCTGGCGGGCATCATGGGCGATGTGCGCGGTGGCGAGGGCACCCTCGGCCGGTTCCTCTACGACGACGCTCTTTACGACGCCACCGTTAACACCACGGAGGAGTTCCAGACCACACTCGGCACGTTCACGCAACGCGCCGACGCGCTGGTGGCGATTGCAGAGGATGCCTCGCGTGGGGTTGAGTCCATCCTCGCCAAGGTGGACCAGGGCGATGGCACTCTGGCCCAGTTCCTCAACGACGATCAGGTCTACGAGACCTTCCTCGCAACGGCGGCGGAGCTGCAGGGGGCGGCGGCCCAGTTCCAGACCATCTCGGCAGACGTTCGCAACATCACCGACCGGTTCAACCAGACGGCAGGGTGGGCCGCTCTCGGCGCATTCCGGTTCTCAGAAAACATGGAGGCGTTGAAGCACAACTTCCTGTTCAAGTCTTACTTCGAGGACCGAGGCTACTTCGAGATGGCGCCCTTCGAGGTCCGCGAGGAAGCCATCGCCGAGACGCTGGAAGACCTCCAAGAATGGGAGCGCCGGCTGTACCGTCAGCAGCGCGAGTTGGACGAGGCGCAAGCCGAGATCGAACGGGTTCGGACTGAACTGGAACGACGTGGCGTGTCGACGCCCGCCAACGCAACGCCTGCTCCAACTCAAAGCTCGCCGGTTCTCGACGGCCAGGTGCCCGATCTCTGGTAGCCATGTCTGACTCTGACACCAGCGCGATGCGCAGCCTCTCGCGCAAGACACTCTTGCATGGTCTTCTGGCCTTCGGCGGGCTGGCGGCCATGTTCTACCTGCTGATCGCTCAGGCAGACCTCGGGCCGCTGCTCGTCGCTGTGGTGGGCTTCGTACTGGTGTGGCCGCTGCGAGCGGTTCCAGCCGCGCGGCCCATCGTGATGGCGCTGTGGATTGTGATCGGCGCATTCCTGCTCTCGCGCCTCGGCGGTGTGCTCGCGCCCTTCGCCGCGGTGTTCGTGCTGGCGTACCTCCTCGATCCTTTGGTGACGTGGGCGCACACCAAGTGGGGCCTGCCGCGATGGGCGTCCACGTCTGTGCTGACGCTCGCCGCCGTGGCCGCTGTGGTGGTGGCCGGCGTCTTCCTGGTCCCCTCGCTGCTTCACCAGCTCGAGACCTTCGCTGAGAGCGCCGTCGAACTGGCGCTTCAGCTCCCAGACTGGGTGGAACGCTCGACGTTCCTGGATGGCATCGAGTCATCGGGGCTGATCGACCGGGATGCGCTGGTGAACGAGCTGGCGACGTTCCTGCCAAGCCAGATCCAGGCGGCGGTCGGGCAGATCCCCGCGCTGGTGACAGGCGTGACACGACAGGTAGGCACGCTGCTCGGGCTCATCACCACGGCGGCACTGCTGCCGGTGCTGCTCTTCTACACCCTCAAGGACTTCCGAAAGCTCCGCGATGGCCTCATCGAACTCTTGCCGCGCTACAAGGGCCAGCGCGAGTACCTCGACAAGGCGGGACACGTCTTTGGCAGCTACATCCGGGGCCAGATGACCATCTCAGCGGTATCGGCAGTGCTGGTAGCGGTGCCGTTGGCGCTCTTCGGCGCGCCGTTCTCGCTGCTGCTCGGGCTTCTCGCCGGCATCCTCAACCTGATTCCCAGCCTCGGCGCCATCCTGACGTACATCATCGGCGTGCTGGTGATGATGATCTTCGGGACCTGGACGGACGTGCTGATCGTCTTGGGTGTGCTGGCGGCGCAGGCGGTCATTGAGCAGGCGTTCCTGACACCCAACATCATGGGCCAGCAGGTGGGCCTGCATCCGGTGGTGATCCTGGTGGCGCTGTTCTCGTGCGGCGCTCTGTTCGGATTCCTCGGGCTGATCCTGGCGGTTCCGGCGGCCGCGCTCCTGGCCGGGGCCATCCGGGCATACAAGGAGGCCTTCGTGCTGGACCTGGACACGCCGACCGACGCAACCGTGGCCTGATCGCCAGCTCGAGCTGGCAGCATTCGGAGAGATGCCCCGACGAGAACAGGTGCGGGGGCATCGAGCGGGCAATGCGTGAACGCGCGGCGATGGGCGATGCCGGATTGGGCCGCGATCTTCTCTCCTCTCGCATCCCCCATCTTCTTTGCCTCTCCGCTACGAACTCGACGCTGTCTGCCCGGATACCGGCGCCCGCGCCGGGCGCCTCCACACCGACCACGGCACCATCGAGACGCCCATGTTCATGCCGGTAGGCACAGTGGGTACGGTCAAGGCGCTCGCGCCCCGAACGCTGCGCGAGTTGGGGACCAACATCCTGCTCGGCAACACCTACCACCTGGCTCTCCGGCCCGGCCGTGAGGTCCTGCGCCAGCTTGGCGGCCTGCATCCGTTCATGTCGTGGGACGGCCCGATCCTGACCGACAGCGGCGGCTTCCAGGTGTTCTCGCTTGCCCAGCTCCGTACGATGTCCGAGGAGGGCGTGACCTTCCAGAACCACCTCAACGGCGCCACCCTCACGTTCACGCCGGAGAATGTGGTGGATACGCAGCGCGACATCGGCTCGGACATCATGATGGTGCTCGACGAGTGCCCGCCTGCAACGGTCGATCTGGCGACGGCGCGGACATCCAACGAGCTGACGGTCCGCTGGGCGCGGCGCGCGTTTGAGCATTACCACGCCACAGAACCGCACTACGGTCACCATCAGGCCCTCTTCCCCATCGTCCAGGGCGCCATCTACCCCGAGGTGCGGCGCGAGAGCGCGCAGGCACTTCTCGAGCTGGAGGCCGAGGGCTACGCCGTCGGTGGGCTGTCAGTGGGCGAGACGGCAGATGTGATGTATGACATCGTTGAGGTGTGCACGGAGATCCTCCCAACCGACCGCCCCCGCTACCTGATGGGCGTCGGCACGCCGCAGAACCTGATCGAGAATGTGGCGCGCGGCATCGATTTATTCGACTGCGTGATGCCAACCCGCAACGCCCGCAACGCGACGCTCTTCACCACCGAGGGCATGATCAACATCCGCAACGCCCGATGGAAGGTGAACGACTCCGCCATCGACCCTGGCCTCGACTTGTATCACAGCCAGGCCTTCTCGAAGGCATACCTGCGGCACCTGACCGTCGCCAACGAGCCACTGTTCATGGAGGTCGCCAGCGCGCAGAACGTGGGCTTCTACCTGTGGGTGATGCGCGCGATGCGGACAGCCATCCTCGAAGGTCGGTTCTCGAGCTGGCGCCGGGAGTGGGCAGAGCGGGTCGCCCAGCGTGCATAGTCGGCACGCCTACACACTCGGACGGCCCGTCTCCAGGGATTCCAGGTGCCCCCGAACACGCCGCATCATGTCACCCAGAGCCGTGCATTCCTCAGGCGTCAGCTGGGAGATCATGCCCTCAGCCACCTCCCGTTGAGACTTGAGGGTCTGCTCCGCTCTCCGGCGGCCTTCTGTCGTTACCGCAATCCGCTTGACGCGGCCATCCGAAGGGTCCGACGTGGATGTCACCAGACCATCACGCTCCATTCGAGATAGCAACGCCGTCACGTTGCTCTTGGTCACGACGAGTCGCCTGGCGAGATCGACAGCTCGAAGTGGCTCCTCTGAGGTCAGGAGAGTCACGAGAACGTCGTGCTGTGCGAGAGTTAGCCCTGCCTCTCGAAACCGACGTGTCAGGACGAGGTCGCAGGCCGCGTATGCCCGTCCGACCTCAATCCAGTCGCGATAGCCTGGAATCTGAAGGGATTCTTGAATATAGTTCATGGGTGTACTAATTTGGTTTACCCATTAACAATATCGAGATGGTCGACCTTCTCCGCCTCGCACTGGGCCCCGTACTGCTTTGGCAGGGCCGACGCCTCTACCGAACGATCCCGAAGCTTCCAGAGCCTCCGGGTGATCGTTCGGGAACTCGAGGCACTGGCCCTTCCCTTCGCCTGCTCATCATTGGCGATTCTTCTGGGGCAGGAGTCGGTGCCCGAACGCAAGAAGAGGCCCTAACAGGTCAGACCGTATCGCGGCTAGCAGGGCACTACAGCGTCGCGTATCGCCTGGAGGCACGGACAGGGTCCACAGTCCCGAGAACGATTCGCCACCTTCAGAAACAGGAGCCGGAGCCGTATGACGTGGCTCTGTTTGCCATTGGCCTCAATGATCTCCTAGCCGGACAAGGCCTCACAGCATGGATGGAGTCCTTTGTCGAGCTGGCGGAGACGGTTCGCGACAAGTTTGGCGTGAGCCGGATTGTCGTGTCGGGATTGCCTCCGATCGGGCGGTTCCCTGCTCTTCCGCAGCCTCTGCGGTGGGTTGTTGGACGAACCGCACAGCGTCATGACCAAGCCCTCGAGGCCTGGGTGGATGCCACCCCGGATGCGGACTACTTCGACTTTCGTGTGCAACCAGGCGACCCTCTCTACGACGTGCCGATGGAAGAGATTATGGCGTCAGACGGGTTTCATCCAGGACCGCGGATCTACGAGGAGTGGGGTCGCCGCGCGACAGAAGCCATCCTGAGTGCGATGCCCGCGAACCACAACGTGGAGGCGTCGGACGAAACGCACCTCCACGCAGCATAGCCTGTGGCCGTAGGTCACACGTGGGACAAGCCCTAGTGAGAGCAGCGTTGGCTCCCAGCAGCCTGCAAGACTAGCTGTCGAACCGCTCGAAGCGAATGCCGCGAGAGCGTCCGATGTCCACTGTGAATGCCCCGACAGCACCCGATGCATCACGCACGAACTCGACGGTGATCATGCCTGCCGAGAACGTGTCGCCGTCGGTGTGCTGGAGCGTCTCGCTGCCCGTCCGGATGTGGGTCGCCACCAGCTCGCCGTCCTCCACAGTCAGGGTGTAGAGCGTCTCCAGCTCGTCGCTGAAGTAGCGGCCCGCGTAGGGGCTGAGGTCCATCGAACTGGCGTCCGCCTCCGACTCTGCATCCACGCGGGTGGCTCGGTGGTGGCCGTTCTGGTGGAGGGTCAGCGACCGCACCTCACCATCGGCATCGCGGTGGAAGGTGACGCTGGCCTCCACGATCCGGCTGGCGAAGGTGCTGTCGGAGGTTGGAAAGACCTCGCTCTCAGCCTGGCCCGACGGGAGGATCAGGTAGCGGTCGCCGTCGCGGCGGAAGGTGAGAACGAAGTCCGGCGCCACCTCCAGCGCATAGCTCCCTGCATAGGCATCGAACGTCTCCGGGACGAAGTCCACCGTCGAGCTGGCGATCGGGGTGGTCGGGTCAGACGCGGACTCGCCAAAGGCCTCGCCGAAGAAGGCCCGGATGGTCTTGCCTGCGAGCCCTCCAGCATCCGCTTCGGAGTTGGTGAGCACAATCACGCCTGCGTTGAGATCGGGGAAGAACGCGAACATGGATCGGTGCGCCGCGTCTGCCCCGCCGTGGTGGATGCGCGGCTGACCGCTCATCTCGTCGATGAACAGGCCGAGGCCGTATTCCGTCATCTCCCCCGTCGCCAGCTCGTGGGGTGTCGTCATCTGGTCGATCACAGCCCCGCTGAACGCGCGCGTCTGCAGGGTGGTCATCCACGTGGCGAGGTCGCCGACGGTCGTGTAGATGCCGCCCGCTCCCATGGACGTGCCTGCGCCGAGATCGCGGACCTCACGCCAGCCCGAGTCGGTTGCCTCGTAGCCCTGCGCACTGTTCGGAATGATGGCGCCAGGGCCACTACGCACGAACGTGTCGTCCATACCCAGCGGCGCGAACACGTTCTCGGCCATCCACTCGGGAAACGATTGATCCGTCACCCGGCGCACCACCTCGGTCAGCAGCGCATAGCCGGTGTTGTTGTAGTTCCACTCCGTGTTGGGCGTGTTCTGCAGCTCGGGCTGGCGCTGCACCACGCGTAGGATCTCCTCGCGGTCGATGTAGTCGCCTTCGTCCAGGCGGCGCCCTTCCACCAGAAGCGTGTTGAGGAACTCGCGGTAGCCACTCGTATGGGTGAGCAGGTGCCGGAGCGTGACCGTCTCGCCGAAATCCGGCAGTTCGGGAATGTGATCGCGCACATCATCGTCCAGGCGAAGCTCACCCCGCTCGGCCAGAAGCCCGATGGCGAAGGCCGTGAACTGCTTCGAGGTGGACCCGATGTTGGTCCGCGTGTCGAGCGTGTAGGGAATGCCGTGCGTGAGGTTCGCCATCCCGAAGGCCTCCTGATGGACGATCTCGCCATCCTGGACGACGGCCACCAGAGCGCCGGGAGTGTCATCGCCAGCTCGATGGGCGAAGAGCTGCTGGACGGTAGCCTCTGGATCTGTGACAGTCTGAGAAACCGCAACGGGAATCGTGAGGAGGGAGACGAGAAGGAGAACGGAGCGAACGAGCACAGGAGCCATGAGCGGGTGAGGTGCCCTGTTCGGACGCCCCACCCGAGATGTTTCACGACGCCCTCAAACGCAAGGCGGGGGCCGAGCGCATCGCCCGGCCCCCGCCAATCCACTGTCGCGCGCAGGCTGTCTAGCGCACGACGGTGAGGGTGCGTGTGAGCGTCCCGGCCTCGCCCGTCAGACGCAACACGTAGACGCCTGGCGCGAGCGCGCTGGCGTCTAGCGTCACCGCCCGCTCACCTGGAGCGACGCTCTCGTTCGTCAGCTCGAGCACGCGGCGGCCGAGCGCATCAACCAGTTCGAGCTGCACCGGACCGGCCACGCCGGCATCGAAGATCACAGGCGCCGAGCTGGCGACCGGGTTGGAGACCCGCAGATCCATGCCTGCAGCGCGCGCGGTTTCCTCATTGGCTACAGCAACCGGCAGAAGCGATGTGGTGCCGTTGGAGAACACGGCCAGTAGTCCGAACGCTGGGCCGTTGTTGTCGTCGGCAGGCGAGAGGAAGCCTGAAGCCAAAACCGTGATCGCGTTGCCCGCCGCAATTGAGAGGTTGGCCGTGTACGACGCGACCGTCGTGAGCCCATCCGCGGTGGTCACGTTCAGCGTGTACGTGCCCGGATCCAGCGGCACGTAGCCCGTTACGTCTGTGTAGGCCGCGTCATCAGCGATGAGGGCATCGCTTCCACCCACCGGAGACCGGACATCCACCGTGGGTGCATCGGTCGCGCCGTGGACTACCCGGACATCCACCTTGCCCGCCTCAGCGGAGGTTTCCTGTGCCGTGGTCGACGCCAAGAGTGCGAGGGCTGTACTCACGCCGTCCGGGTTGGCCGCAAAGCCAGTCCCAACCACCCCGCTCGCGATCAGCTGCACGGTCGAGTTGACGTCCAGCGTGTAGGTCCCGGTGAATACGGGTGCAGAGTTGTCGGCTGCGTTGTTGTCGGTGATGTCCACCTTCAGCGCGACACCCGCCGGAACGTCATCAAACGCAGAGGCCTCGCGGAACGCCACGTTGTCGAGGAACAGCGCGTCGTTGACTTAGATGTCAACCGTGTCCGCCGCCGGGTCCGCTGCATTGTGAATCACCTGAAGGCGAGCGGTGGGGTCGACGGCTATCGGCGAGTAGGTCCCAATCGGGAACGCGTTCGGGTCTACGTTGGTCGCCTTCCCATCGTTGGCATCGATCCCGCTGTACGTCCACGCGTTGCTGAAGAAGATGTCGCCGCCCGGATTTGTGCCGCTCTGGCGGTACGCCCAGCCATCGGTGTACTCCCACACCTGGCCGGTTCCATCCACGTCGATCTCGCCGAACACGTCCACGACCTCGGTGCGAGCGAAGTTGCCGTTGTCGTCGGCATCGTAGTACAGCTCGATGGCATCATCACCATTGATGGCCGCGACACCGTCCTCGATGTCTGGCGCTACACCGAAGTAGGTCGTGAAGTCTGCAGCGTTATCTGCGATGGTGTAGAACGTGCCCAACGCGATCGGGCCAGCAGGGAGCACCAACTCGGGCCCGTCGGAGCCGTCACCGTTGTTGGCCGAGCCTACAGCGTAGCGAGACAGGTCCGGGACATCGCCCCGGAAGTGCAGTTCGATTGCTTTCGGCTGCCCCCCCGTCAGCGGGCCATCGAACACGCCGACGATCAGCGCATCCGCAGTGCGAGCTGAGGTCACGATCTGTCCCCGGATCTCACCCGCCGGGTTGCTCGTGGTGTGCACGTTGACGTACGTCAGCCCGTTGGCGATGGAATCGGCCAGTGCCTGCGTGACCGTGAATGTGTTGTTGGCAAACTCCCACGAGCCTTCGGTTTTGTCGAGCGACAACCCGGCGGTGAGTGTGAGAGCGACGGGGCCGTTCTCCCCTGCCGCTCCACGGTGGATGTGAGAGGCCACGTACTCGGATGTGAGCCCCGTGAAGGAGCCGGATACCGTGATGGTGGTGCCGTCGATGAAGACCTTGGCGATGCCATCCGCAGGGGTGGTGACGGCAGGCACCTCATTGTCCCCGATCAATGCAGCCTGGTAGGCGGCCTGGGCATGAACGACCGGCGCTGAGAGCAGCACCAGAAAAGCGAGCGCAGAGACAACGCGCATGGGAGAATACAGGGATGTGGTGGAAACGGGAGAATCCTTGAAAGGGAACGATTCGCTTACCGGACAGCGGACAGATCGGTTTACGCCCTCCGAGTTGACACGCTTGCGTTCCCATTCGGCCCGCTAATCGCAGGGTCAGAATACACGTCGGGGGCGGAGCCAGTGTGGCCCCGCCCCCGGCAGGTTGTCCAGCATCGGGCTGGCGATACGCGAGCTGGCGGCTCTAGCGAACGACGGTGATCGTACGCGCAAGCTGCCCCTGTTCGGTCGACAGGCGAAGCACGTACACGCCTGTTGCCAACGCATCGCTCAGGCGGACCGTCTGCTCGCCGGAAACGGGTCCGTCGATCAGCGTGGCCACGCGGCGGCCGAGGGCGTCGACCAGCTCGAGAGTGACCTCTCCAGCGACCGGTGCCGAGAGCGTCACAGAGGCGCCTGCAGGGCTCGGGTTGGCCGCGCGGAGCGCGAAGCCTTCGGCCTCGGGGCCTGCTTCATCGGCCACTCCCATCGACAGGTCCGACGCCTGGATCAGCAGGATCTGGTAGTTGCCCCGGAACTCCCCCACCACGCCTGTGATGTTGGTGGGCCCGGACGGGATGGCCGTGTCCTCGGCATCGGTGTCGTTCGCGCCAGGCACGCGCATCGCGACCTCGTTCGACGAGCTGGAAACGTCCGAGATGTCGTAGTTGGTCGACGCTGCGAAGTTTCCTGTGTCCGCGAACGTGGCGTTCAGGATGGTCACCAGTTGGCCCTCGTAGGTCTCTCCGTCCGCCGCCAGCTCGGCGAGCGTCACCGTGGTCGCCTCTGGGGCATCGCCCGTGCTGCCCACGGAGTAGCTATCGAGGTCGCCGCCGTTGATCTGGAGCAGATCGTTGAACTCCGAGAGCGTCCCCGTCACCGTCACTTCGGTGCCCGACTGAATGGTGCCACCTGCGACTTCGTCGAAGTAGGCTCCCGAGGTTTGCCGGATGGTGAGGCCACCGGTGTCATCCTGGATGTAGGAGAAAGCGCCGGCTGCACGCGAGACCGTGCCCGTGATCATCACATTGAACCCCGTCCCCACTGTGCGTGCCTGGGAGAGAGTCAGTGCAGTCCCCATGGGCGGATCCGCGCTGAACTGGCCCCGGATCTCACCCCCGGCGTTGTCCGTCGTGTGGATGTTGATGTAGATGAGTCCGTCGCGGAGCGCCTGGGCGACATCGGACGACACTGTAAAGGTGTTGTTGGCTTCCTCGAATGTTCCACCGAGGCCGTCGGCGTCAACCGTCGGGCTGAGGGCCTGGACCACGCCCCCGTTGGCGCCAGCGGCAGCCTCGTGCAGGTGCGACGCTTGATACGCGCTTCCAAGGCCGTCGAACCGGCCAGTCACCACCAGCTCGGTGCCTGTAAGGACCGCAGTGATGGCGCCAACGCCATCGCTGGTCACAGCAGGGACCTCATTGGCTCCGAGCGCGATGGTCGAAAACGCCTCTGGAGCGATCGTCGCGTTGGCCTCACCGGGCGTGGGGCCCGCCACTACGAATGCCTCGGCCCCGTCCGGTGTGCGCTGAACTGACTCCGTGTCCTTGTTGCCGTTGAGGTCCTCGTCATACTGCGTGGTTTCACCCAACGCACTGAGCAGCCCCGCAGCGTCGGCGTCACCCGTCCCGTAAACGACCGCGTCGATGACGCCGCTAGTGGGCACCGCGGTGTCGTTGGGGAAGTCCGCCGCGTCCCCCATCACCAGTGCGACCGCATCGGCGCCGTTCTGGATCAGGTTGGTCGTCCCAGCACCCACCTCCATGTCGCAGTTATCGACATTGGCGGCGTCGCCGCAGATCACGTAATACTCGCCGGCGGCGATGCTGACACCATCGAGATCGAACGCTGGCTCGTACGACAGATCGTCGGAGCCGTTGAAGAACACGAGCGCGTGACCCGATAGGTCCGCCGACGTGGTGCCCGTATTGTAGAGTTCGACAAACTCGGCGGCGTCGGTGCTTGTCTGGTCGGAGTCCACCTCGTTGATCACGACGTCTTCGGCGTTACCCATAGCAGCGCCATCACCGAAGGCGACGTCGTCGAAGTAGTAGGTTCGATTCGCTGCTGGCAGCGTGGTGGCAGGCACGCTGCCGCACTGGAAATCGAAGAAAATTGACGCCTTGTTGTAGGTGGCGCTGAGGTTGATCGCTTGACCATTCGGCTTCGGGTCGGCGAAGTCGAACACCATGGTCTCCCATCCACCAGCGACGGTTGTGTAGGTGTACGTCTCGACGAAAACGCCAGCATCGTCCTTGTCCTCAACCTTGAACAGTACGAGAGCGCCTGCTTCAGGTGACCAGACGCGGGCGCTCATCGTCGTCGCGTCGGCCGTGAATGGGATGGGCTGGGCAAAGCCTGAGGTTTGTGCGAGCGTCGTACCCGCGTAGCACACGGCCGTAGAGGGGCGATCTGTCTGGACAACCGTGTTGGTCGCGTCGGTCGGGTCCGCGGTGACAACCGATGTCGGCCCGTCGACGCCGCCCGGTTCGAAGTCGCGAAGCTCGTAGTCGATAGACTCCTCGAACGTTACCGGAAGCGTGATTTGCGCCACTGCCGGCGCTGTGCCCAACAACAAGGCGAGCAAGAAAAGCCCAGGAGCCCCGAAGGCGGCACGGAGGGCAGAGGTGGTATCGAGTCTCATGTATGAGGTAGGTGTATGCAAGGGAGAGGGTCTCAACCTACGGTGGGGCGCCCCACCCGATCCCTCTTGCCAAGGCTTTCTTGAACCGTCACGCTCCCGCGGGCCCGACATCGGATAGTCCAGACGGCTAATTCTCTGCGGAACATCGGACATCCTCAGCGCGAGCGGCACCGATGGCCGGGTCCGCTCGTTCGGTCCGATAGCTTTCTCTCCGTCCTCCCCAGCCCTATGGCCCGCCAGTTCGACGTCCCCGAGTTCTACCGTAGTCCCGTGGTCAGCCGCGTCAAGGCGGTGCGTCGCGATGCCGATCCGCGTAAGAAGGACCTCACGCCCAGCACGCTGGACTTCGGGCCGTTGCGTGTCCACCTCGCACGGCACTTCGGATTCTGCTTTGGTGTCGAGAATGCCATCGAGATCGCCTACAAGGCCATCAACGAGAACCCCGAGAAGGCCGCAGCTGGACGCATCTTCTTGCTCTCGGAGATGATCCACAATCCGCACGTCAACGAGGACCTGGAGGCGAGAGGCATTCGGTTCCTGCGCACCACGACTGGGGAGCAGCTCATTCCGTTCGACGAGCTGACGGCCGATGACCTCGTCATCATTCCAGCCTTCGGAGCCCCCACAGAGGTCATGGACGAGCTAGCGAAGATCGGCGTTGACCCAACGACGTACGACACCACCTGCCCGTTTGTGGTCCGCGTTTGGAAGAAGAGCGACAAAGTCGGCAAGCAGGGTCACACCATCATCGTCCACGGCAAGCGCTACCACGAAGAGACGCGTGCCACCATTAGCCGCGCCAAGCAATCGGCGCCTGTGCTGGTGCTGCGCGACATCGACGAGGCTGACGACCTCGCCGCCGTCATCACAGGCGAGCAGGGCGAGGACTTCCTCCAGGCTCGCTTCTATGGCCGCATGACCGACGGCTTCTCCGCCTCAGATCTGCAGCGCATCGGTGTGGTCAACCAGACCACCATGCTCGCTACAGAGACAGCGGAGATTGCCGAGAGACTCCGGCAGGCCATCATCGAGCGTGATGGAACCGATGACAACGTGGCCGATACCTCGGACACGCTCTGCTACGCGACCAAGGAGAACCAAGACGCCACCCTGGCCCTCATCGACGCTGTGCGGAACGCCAGCTCGGCCATCGCCCTCATCGTGGGGGGCTACAACTCGTCCAACACGTCGCATCTCGTGGAGCTGTGCGAAGAGGCCGGCCTTCCCACCTACTTCGTCCGAGATGCGGCCGAGATGGTGAGCCCGGATGAGGTCCGCCACTTCGACTGGCGCACCAAGACCAACCTCGTCAGCCACGACTGGCTGCCCCTGGATCGCCAGCCCGTGGACGTGCTCCTGACGGCCGGGGCGTCCTGCCCGGACGCTTTGCTGGACGGCGTCATCCAGCGCCTGCTGGGGTGGTTTCCCGAGGCTCGATCCGTGGACGATGCGCTGGCGCCTTTCGTAACCGAGACCGCGGCCTGATCCATCACGTCGACGGCCTGGCACGGCTCGCCCCGCTGACAACACCCTTCAGCGGGGCGAGTGCCGTTCTAAGACGTGTGCTATGCCGCCTCTTCATCCAACACACCGAGGCCATCCCAGACCGGGTAGTCGGTGTAGCCCTGAGCCCCGCCGCCGTAGAACGTGCTGGCGTCCGGTTCGTTGAGGCCGGCTCCGAGACCCGCGGCCTGGGCGGCGTAGCGGATGGGTAGATCCGGATTGGCGAGGAAGGGACGACCGTACGCGATGAGGTCGGCCCGGCCGTCGGATACGGTCGCCTCGCCCTCTTCACGGTCATAGCCCGCATTGGCGATCACGGCGCCTCGGAAGTGCTGACGAAGGAGGCGAATGGAGTCCATGCCGCCGCCGCTGCCGTCACTGAGCGGGCTCTGCGCACGGACGCCGTGGGCGTAGACCAGCCCAGCGTCGGCCATTCGTTCGGCCGCATAGCCAAACGTTTCGGCCGGTTTCTCGTCGCGCACACCGTTGGCGCCTTGACCAAATGAGAAGCGCACACCGACGCGCTCCGGTGCCCATTCCTCCAGAACAGCCGTCGTCACATCCTCCAGGAAGCGGGCACGGTTCGGCACGGAGCCTCCGTACAGATCGTCTCGCTCGTTCGTGCCGGAGGACAGGAATTGCTCGATCAAGTAGCCGTTCGCAGCATGGATCTCGACGCCGTCGAACCCCGCCTCCTTCGCGTTGGCAGCTCCCTCGCGGAAGGCCTCGACGGTCTGGTGAATCTCATTGATCGTGAGAGCACGAGGCGTCTCGAACTCAGCCATCGAGAAGTCGGGCAGCATCACCTGTCCAGATGCCGCGATTGTCGACGGCGCGACAGGCAGGGCACCGTTGTGGTACGCGGAGTGTGAGACGCGGCCGACGTGCCAGAGCTGAAGGAAGATGCGCCCTCCAACAGCGTGGACAAGATCCGTCACAGTTCGCCATGCGTCGATCTGGGTATCGCGGTGGATGCCAGGTGTGACGGGATACCCCTGTCCCTGCGGAGTCACCTGGGTGGCCTCAGCGATGATGAGGCCTGCACTGGCGCGCTGCGCGTAATACGTCGGCGCGAGGTCGTTGGGCACGGTCTCGGGGTGGCGGCTTCGCGTGAGCGGAGCCATTACCATGCGGTTGGGAACGGTGAGGTCACCGAGGCGGAAGGGCGTGAGGAGAGTCATGATGAGAGATAGAGTCGTTGGTCTAATGGGAAGCTCCCTGCCCGATACTTGTTTCAACAATAATCTGTGACTCACTCTCCGACCGGTGCCTCCGCCGGGGTCCCAGTGCGGCGTCGGTGGGCTCTGATGGCTCATCCCGATGCCGCACAGAACGGCCTCGGCCATCGCCAGCTCGAGGCAAGCTCTCCGCTCTGAGAGATCACGCCACGTCCATGTCTGGCATCCCCATCGAGCTGACGGCCGACACACAGGTGTCCTCGCTCCGGCCTATCCTCGGCACCGGTTCTCCATCGCCACCATGCCGACTGCTATCTCTTCGTTCGAGGTTACCCGCTGGGACCCCGCCGAGTCTGATTCGCCAGAGGCCGGTCCAGCCCTCTCGCGCATCACCATCGGCAAGACGTTCACGGGTGACTTTGAGGGCACCGGCCTGGGCGATGGCCTCTTCTGTGGCATGGAGGAACCAGGCAACGGCGCAGGCTACCTCGTCTCGGAGCGACTGATCGGCCAACTCGAGGGGCGCTCCGGGTCGTTTGTGATCCAGCATGGTGGGCTTATAGGGCCGGGCGTGCCGCCGACCACCTTCGGCAATGTGGTGCCGGGATCGGGAACGGGCGAGTTGGCAGGGCTCTCGGGGACCGTCGAGATCTCTGAGGGCCACACGTTTACACTCACCTACGCGCTGGCGGCATCTGGCTCATAATCCCTGGTGAGATCAGGCGCCCCGGAACGCACTGAAGGGCTTACTGGCCTTCGCTTCCCCATCACGGTCGAGAAACGACAGGTCAGCCGCGAGAGGAGCGCTGTCGCGGACGTTCTTCTGAACCGTGATGGCTCCGAACAGCGCCAGCACAAAGGCCATCCCATAAAAGCCCTTCTCGCTCAGTAGCAGGTCCGCGTTCCACAGCCCAACGGTCAGGAGCACGAGGGCCGTCGCCACGGCGATCCAACACATCCCGTAGTAGAGGGCCGTCACGGGAATGTCCTCAGCGCGGTCCCGAACGGACTTCTGGAGCGAGATGACACCGAACAACCCGAACAGAAGGACGGCGAGGTAGTAGCCCTTCTCGTTCAACTGCATCGTCGCGTTGACGAGGCCAATCATGAAGGCGGTGGTGCCGATGAGGAGAGCCCCCCACGAGGCGCCGACGTAGGCAAGAGTTGGACGCTGCATCGGTGGCAGAGGTCTGGATGTCTCCAAACTAGAGACCGCCCGGGCTCCAGCCCCTGAGCCAATCGCCCCATGCCGACTGGTAGATATGCATCGGACGCCTGTCGCCAGCCCGATCGGGCGGTCGCTCGCACCGAGCTGGAGCGGGCACCAACGGGCTGGCGTCATAGCTTGCAGGACGCTCTCCCCGATGCCCATGCGTCCGACTCGCGTTCTCCTCTGTCTTCTGGCTCTCATCGCGGTGCCTGTACAGGCGCAGGCATCGCTCAACCTTGAAGCGCTCGACACCTACTTCGCAGAAGCTCTGAACGACTGGCCCGTGCCCGGCTTTGCTGTCGCCATTGTTCAGAACGGGGAGGTCGTCTTCGAGAAGGGCTATGGCGTGACCGAAGTCGGCACCTCGGAGCCCGTGGACGAGCACACGCTCTTTGCCATCGCCTCCAACACGAAGGCGTTTACGACCGCCGCGCTGGCGACGCTCGTGGATGACGACCGCCTCTCGTGGGACGACCGCGTGCGCGACCACTTGCCTTACTTCGAGGTGTACAACCCGTATGTGTCCAGCGAGATGCGCGTCCGGGATCTGGTAAGCCACCGGAGCGGGCTGGGCACCTACAGCGGCGACCTGCTCTGGTACGGCACCGAGTTCTCGGCAGAGGAGGTTGTGAAGCGAACGCGGTTCGTTCCGCAGGCCGGTCCGTTCCGGGCGTCGTATGGCTACTCGAACCTCATGTTCGTTGCTGCGGGTGAGGTGATCCGAAGCGTGACTGGCCGACCGTGGGACGAGCTGGTGCAGGAACGCTTCATCGTGCCGCTCGACATGAACCGCACCGTGACCTCCACGAACGAGCTGGCGGGTGTCGCCAACGTCGCCAGCCCGCACAAGCCGACGCCCGGCAAGATCCTCCCCATCGAGTGGTTCAACTGGGATGCGATGGGGTCGGCAGGCGCCATCATCTCGAGCGTCCACGACATGACGCGCTGGATCCGCCTCCAGCTCGAGGGCGGCACCCTGGACGGCGAGACGTTCTTCAGCACAGATGCGCAGCACGAGATGTGGAGCCCGCAGACACTCATCCCCATCAGCCGGGCTGCCCGGGCGCGCACGCCGTCCACGCACGTCCGTGCCTACGGGCTGGGGTGGTTCCTGAACGACTACCACGGTCGCTGGATCGTCGGCCACGGGGGCGGCTACGACGGGATGTTCTCGCGCCTGATGCTGGTGCCCGAGGAGAACCTCGGCGTGGTGATTCTGACCAACAGCATGACGGGCCTGCAGACGGCTCTCACGAACCGCATCCTCAACGAGGCTCTCGGCGTGCCCATCTCGAACGACACCTCCGAGCTGGCGGCACGCGATGCTCAAGGCCGGGCCGCCTTCTATGCCCGCATCGACAGCACCACCACGCCGAGGTTCGCCACTGCACCGCCGAGGGTGCCGCTGAGTGCCTACACAGGTCGGTACAGCGGCGACCTGCTCAGCGATGCAACGGTCGACGCCGACGGCGAGGCGCTGGTGCTCCGCTTCGACGCCGCCGATCACCTCGTGGCCGACCTAACGCCGCTCCACCACGACGTTTTCCGTCTGGACTGGCGCGAGACCTACGCCTGGTTCGGCAGCGGTAGCGCCCACTTCCTCCTCGACGCTGCGGGCGAGGTCATCGAACTCCGCCTCGACGTACCCAACGACGACTTCTGGTTCTACGAGCTGGAGCTGGTTCGCCAGCGCTGAGCAGCCGTCGATCTCCAGACCCATCGCGCCGTCCGTTAAGACGGCACGCGAAGCAGCACGACCTTCGGTGGGGAGGTGGAGCCACTCCCCGTCTGGCGCCGGACGCCCGTGCCGGAGTCCAAAGAAACGGGCGCTGAATACCCACCTCCGTACTGGACGGCGACATGCTGGCCGTCCCGCGTCCACACAACCCGCCCGATGATGTGCTTCCAGTCCGGAAAGCCCCACCGGGTGACGATCTGGCCGGTTTGAGCATCCAGCAGGTGAAGGGCGCGATACGTAGGAACGGCGACCCGGCTTCCATCAGGCGAGGGCTTCACGTCCATGATGCTGGTTCTCTCTCCTTCGGTTGGGATGGGCGTTGTCCATCGTTCGGCACCCGTCGTGGCATCCCATGCCATCACATTCTGCTGGCCATCAGAGGCGAAGAGGGCAGACCCGTTCGACGCAAACGCGAGGCGCATCGCACGATTGGGCCAATCCCGAATCCCGATGCGGGCCGCGCTCTCATCGACCCCCTCCGGCACACGCACGACGAGCTGGCGCTCCCCGTCGGCGGAATGGATGCGGACGTCGCCGGACCACTGCATCGCCAGTGCGTAGACGCCAGACGCCGCCGCGGTTCCGATGACGTGGCGGGCACTGTCGACAAGAGCCTCCTCGTAGGACACCCGCTCGCCTCCCTGCGGCACCCAGATCTTGTCGTGAATCTCAGAGCCGTCCGGGAAGGAGATGGCTGGAGCCTGGGGCTCAGAAACCTCGAACGAAATCGGCGCCCCGCCCTCGGGGGTGAATGCGCCGCTCGCGTTCTCGTCTAGCGAGGCCGAGAACACACACGTTTGCATCGCGGGATCTGTCTGAGCCTCGTTGATGGTCTCGCACGGCGAAGCACACGCCGCGAGCGCGAGGGCAGGAAGCAGAAGGAATGCGCGCATGGGTCAGATGAAAGAGGCTGTCTTTCCATACGTGGCCCCGCCCGCCTCGGGATCGCCACCGGCTCTCCCCGAGGGTGAGAGACTGGGGTCGCACGGCTACCTTCTCGCATGGAACCCCCGGCTGATCGACCGACGTCCTCCGCTTCAGAATCCCCACCGCCCGATCCGGTGACACCCGCCGCCAGCTCGACGTCGCCTCCGAAGCGGCCGTGGACCATCCTCGGGCGCCTGTCGCAAGCCGTGCGAGAACAGAACTGGTTCGCGGTCGTCCTCGAGCTGGTGATCGTCGTGCTCGGCGTCGTGATCGGCTTTCAGGTGACGGCGTGGGGACAGGCCCGCGCCGACCGCGACAGAGAAGAGGGCTATCTCGAGCGCATCCACGAGGACCTCCTCGCTGACGTCGAGGCCATCGACGTGCGGATGACCTACTCCACGCGCGTGACGGACTACGCTGAGGCGGCCGTCGCGCACATCGAGACGGGCGCGCTCCGGGACGACTCGCCCTGGGCGACCGTGGTGGCCTACTACCACGCCTCGCAGATCCTTCCCTATGCCTCAACGCGGCGCACTTTCGACGAAATGCGTGAGGCAGGCGACTTGAGACTCATTCGCGATGAGGACCTCCGCGCTGAACTGGCGAGCTACTACAGTGATGGTGAGGTCACACAGGGAGGCTGGATTTTTCAAGACCTTCCGGCCTACCGCGAGCGCATTCGCGGGCTGACGTCGCTCCAGGTCCAGCGCTATATCATTGCGTCCTGCGCCGAGCGGCAGGGCCTTGAAGAGCGCCTGACCGACTGCGATGCGCCCGTGTCCGAAACCGAGGCGCGTGCCCTTCTCGCCCGCTACCGCGCCGCCCCCGGGCTGGCAGAGGACCTACGCTACTGGGTCTCAGCCCTCAGCATCATCACAACGGTCTTGCCTATCAACCGAGAGGCTGCCGACGCTCTCATCGCCCACATTGAGTGAGCGCCCGCTACCCACCCGCAAGCCAAACCAGACCGGGCTCGCGGAAGAATCGGACGTGTGGAGCCGACTGTACCGCCGAGCGTACTGACCCCTCCCCCTGCATCTCTTCCTGACATGACCTCCGCCCTCGCCTTCGCCCAAGACCACGCGGACTCCTCCGTTGAGCAGCTCAAGGACTGGCTCCGCATCCCGTCCATCTCCACCGACCCGGCTCGAGCTGGCGACACGCGCCGCGCCGCTGAGTGGCTGGCCGACCACCTGCGCGCCATCGGCATGGAGACCGTGGAGGTGATGGAGACCGGAGACGCCAGCTCGCCGGGCCACCCGGTCGTCTACGCGAGCCACCACATCTCCGATGATGCGCCGACGGTCCTCGTCTACGGCCACTACGACGTGCAGCCGCCCGATCCGCTCGATCTGTGGGACCAAGATCCCTTCGAGCCGGTCGTGAAGGACGGCAACCTCGTTGCGCGCGGCTCCGCCGACGACAAGGGGCAGGCATTCATGCACGTCAAGTCCGCCGAGGCCTACCTCAAGACCGACGGCCTGCCGGTCAACCTCAAGATGATGATCGAGGGCGAGGAGGAGAACGGTAGCGCCCACCTCCCGGACTGGCTCCGCGCCAACAAAGACCGCCTGGAGGCGGATGTCGTGCTGGTGTCGGACACGGCGCTCTTCGCGCCCGGCGTCCCCTCCATCGCCTACGGCCTGCGCGGGCTGGCGTACGTGGAGGTCACGCTCCAGGGGCCGGGCAAGGACCTCCACTCGGGCGTCTACGGCGGCGGCGTGGAGAACCCCATCAACGCGCTGGCGGCCATGATCGCGGACCTGCACGACGAGAACCACCGCGTGACGGTGGAGGGCTTCTACGATGCCGTGCGTGACCTGACCGATGAGGAACGCGCCAGCTACCGCGCGCTGCCCTTCGATGAGGCTGCGTGGATGGAGGAGGCAGGCGTCAAGCAGACGAAGTCCGAGGCTGGGTACAGCACCCTCGAGGGCACCACGGGCCGCCCGACGCTCGACTGCAACGGCATCTGGGGTGGCTACATCGGCAAGGGCGCCAAGACGGTCCTGCCCGCCAAGGCCAGCGCCAAGATCTCCTGCCGACTCGTGCCAGACCAGACGCCGGACGACATCACCGAGAAGCTGCGCCGCCACTTCGAGGCGAACGTGCCGGATACGATGACGCTCACCTTCCGCGACCTCCACGGCGGACATGGTGTGATCGTGGACACGTCAGCCCCGGCGATGCAGGCGGCCAAGGAGGCCCTCCAGGGCGTGTTCGGGCGCGAGCCGTTCTTCACCCGCGAGGGTGGCTCCATCCCCGTCGTCGCGGACTTTAAGACCATCCTCGGCCTGGACACCGTCCTGATGGGCTTCGGGCTCGACTCAGACTCGATCCACAGCCCCAACGAGAAGTTCGGCCTCGACCGCTTCCACCAGGGCATTGCGGCCTCCATCCGCTTCCTCGACGCCTACGCGCGGCAGGCCTCGTGAGTCACCAGCTCGCTGCTGCCCTCCTGATCGTCGGGCTAGCAATCCTCACGGGCTGCACTCGTCAGCCCGAGGCCCCACCGCCCACTGTCACGTCCGCCGACACGCTCGGCCTTCCCAGTGCTCTGGCGTCTCGCTTAGACGCCGAGGGCCTCGGCGCCTATATCCTCGACCGCGAGGGCGACGCCTACGCACTGGTGGACGTCCCGTCCGACACCGGCAACGTCCTTCTCCAGCTCATCGACCTCCGTGCAGCAATGGTCACGCAGATCCTGGGTCCCGTGGTCGACGGAGGCACGGATGAGTCGCACTTCCACCCGACGGCCGCCAGCCCGAGGGTCGAGCTGATGGAGATGGCCGATGTGGTGCGCCAACAGACCGCCGACGACCGGCTCCTGACGGTCCTGAACGGCGCGTTCTTCGAGACGCCCGGCGAGCCGGCCTCTCAGCTCGCGTATCCCATCGCGGAGAACGGGCGGGTGGCGACCGGCGGAAGCAGCCCCTACGGCCCGGGCCGCCCCGGTGCCGAGACCGAACGCTGGAGCCAGCCGCTGCGCGCCCTCGGGCTGGCGGACACTGTGGTTCACATCATGGACTACGATCCCACTACCGGCGTGCCGCTCGACAGCGCCGCCTTCGCCGAGGCCATCGTCAGCCTCGCCCCGGATGCGCATCCGGCCCGCACCGCCACGCGCTTTCATGTCCTCGGCGCTCTCGACGGCGATGGCAATGGCACCACCGAGCTGCTTCTCATCGCTACCAGCGACGGCCGCTCCACCATCGAGGCCCCGCAGGCGCTGCTTACCCGCATGGGCGTCTCTCCAGACCACCAGCTCGCTCTAGACGGCGGCGCGTCGGTGTTCGTCTGGAACCGCCGCGCCGGGACACGCCACCAGCCCGCTCCGGCAGGGGGAAACGATCCTCAGCATCTCCCCCACGCCCTCACCATTCGCATCCGCTAATGTCCACCCTCCGCACCGCAAGCCTCGCCGACCTTGACCTCGAGCTGGCGACCACGCGCCGTGTCCTCGAACGCATTCCCTCTCACCAGCTCGACTGGCGGCCTCACGAGAAGTCGATGTCCATCAGGGCGCTGGCGACGCACATCGCCAACCTGCTCCGCTGGTGGAGAGTCACGCTCCTCTCTGATGGCCTCGACATGGCCGTCCGCTCGTCGGCACTGCCGAAACCGACCACCAGCGAGGAGATCCTCGATCTATGGGATCAGAACGTGGAGGCTCTCCGGCCCGTTCTGGCGGACCTGTCAGATGAAGACCTGCGTGGAGACTGGTCCATTCGGATGGGTGACAAGGTCTTGTCCACGGACCCACGGCACCTCGTCATGCGACGATGGGGCATGAGCCACATCATCCACCACCGGGGACAACTGTCGGTCTATCTGCGCCTTCTGGACGTGCCTGTACCGTCCATCTATGGTCCGACGGCAGACGAGCGCCCGGGCTTTTAGGCTGGCCAATATGAACTCAGCGTGGAGAGGCGCTACTTTGGAGGCGTCCACCGGCGCGGCCTGCGATGCCGCAAACTCCATGTTGCGTTCCAAGAAGACCGAGTCCATGCCCGATCCTGCTCTCCACGAAGGCGATGGCGCAGCCCCCGAGACGGAAGACGCTCCCGAAGCCACGCCAGCGGCGTCCCCCGCTGTTCCTCGCCAGCCCGGCGCCCAGGAAAGTGGCAATGTGGACAAGATCCGCGACATCCTGTTCGGCCGCCAGATGGTCGACTATGACGGGCGGTTTGCCAAGCTCGAAGAGAAACTGACTCGCGAGGCCTCTGCGCTCCGCGACGAGGTTCGGTCCCGAATGGACACGCTCGATGGGTATGTCCGTCAGGAGATCGAAACCCTGACGCGCAAGATTGAAACGGAGAAGCGCGAACGCATCGACGCGGTGGGAGACCTCACCCGCGAGGTCCGCTCGGACCGTGAGAAGTTTGCCCAACGCGTGGATGAGATCGGAGCTGGAACCGAAGACGACGTCCGCAACGTGCGACAGCAGCTTCTGGACGAAGCCACGCGCATCCGCGAGTCGCTTCAGTCCAAAGCCGATGACCTCGTGCGCTCGCTCGACCAGCACGTGGACACCCTTCAGGACCAGAAGGCAGACCGCCGGGCTCTAGCGGCCATGCTCGCCGATGTTGCGGCGCGCCTGCACGACGGCTAAAGATCTCGCGGAGTCCATCGATCTTCTCTCTCCCTCTCCGCGGGGCCACCTGAGGCCCTCCATCGCCTCTACAGATGCTCCGACGTTCACGCCCTGAGGCTCCGGCCCCTGCCTCTCCGCGAGGCAGCCCTCGCGTGTCGGCTCCTACTCCGCCCGACCCGCCGGATTCCACGTATCAATCCCCTGTGGCCCACGAGCTGGCGACCGCAGACGAACTGAGGCGCCTCGTTCTCGGGCACGACCGTGCAGACCTGCTGGATCGGTGGGCCGAGGCCGGCCCCGAGCATCTGGATGCGGCCGCCCTCAGCGACATGCTCCCGGACGCCGTCCGCCTCCGCGAGCGCCGCGACGACGAACTCGGACGCGCCCTCGAGCCCTCCATCGAGTCTGGGCTCCGCGTGTCGGTCGAGCGAGACCCTCAGCCCATCGCGGACATCCTGTTTCCGGTCATGGGACCAGCCATCCGGCGAGCTGTGCGGCAGGCCGTCGCCAGCTCGATGGACAACTTGAACCGGTCGGTCAACTACGGACTGTCGTGGAAAGGACTGAAGTGGCGCGTGGAGGCGTGGCGCCGGGGAGTCTCCTTCGGCGAGGTGGTGCTGCATCACACCCTCCGCTACCGCGTGGAGCAGGTCCTTCTCGTTCATCGCGAGACGGGCCTTCCACTCCAGCACGCGGTGGCTCCCGAAGTGGCGAGCGCCAATGGCGAGGACGATGCCGACCTAGTGTCCTCTATGCTCACCGCGTTGCGCCAATTCGTCGGCGACTCGTTCGACGTAGACGAGGACGATGCGCTGAATGCCTTCCAGGCGGGCGACCTGACCGTATGGGCCGAGACCGGACCCGATGCTCTTCTGGCAACCGTGGTGCGCGGCACGCCTTCGGCATCCTTTCGAGAGCGCATGGCCGGCGTTCTCGCCACCCTCCACGCCAAGCACGCTGCAGCGTTCGACGCCTTCGAGGGCGATGCGACACCGTTCGAGTCCACGAACGACACGCTCCGCTCGCTGCTGGATGCGGAGTACGCGGACGACTCCAAGGCCGGAAGCGCCAAGCTCTGGATTCTGGCCCTGCTTCTTCTGGGCCTGCTCGGCTACCTCGGCTGGCGTATGTGGGAGACGCACCAACGCGAGGCTGCGTTTCTCCAGGCCCTCGAGGCCGAGCCTGGTGTGACCGTCTTACGGACCGAGCGAGAGGGTGGGCGCCTTGTCGTCATCGGCGCGAGCGACCCTCTTGGACGCGCGCCGCTGTCCTTGCTCCCTGAAGAACTGGATTCGTCCGACGTGGACCTTCGCTTCGTATCCGCCCTTTCTGACGATCCTCAGCTCGTCGCCCAGCGGGCTACCCGCGCGTTCGACCTGCCCGATGGCGTCACACTCCGCGCAGAGCCCGGAGGCCGCATCATCGCCGAGGGCGACGCCGACACCCTGTGGGCCGCCGAGGCCCGACGCCTGCTTCCCGTTCTGGGCGCTCGCCAGCTCGATGTCTCTGGGCTGGTGCCGGCACTGGAGGAAGTCATCGCAGATGTGGAGGCCCTGACCCTCACCTTCGAGGAAGGCTCCGCCCAACCTGTTGGCATGGAACGCATTCAGAGGCACGTCGGGCACCTCGCCCAGCTGGCGAACGACACTGTGGTGCTCATCATCGAGGGCCACACCGACGACACAGGGACGGACGCCGAGAATCAGGCGTTGAGTCTTTCACGCGCCGTCTCCGTGCGCAACGCCGTCCTTCCGAACGCAGGCACCCTGACGATCCGCGCCGAAGGCTACGCAGACACCCGCGCCCTAGAATCTGGCGTCTCGCCGTCCAGCCGCCGCGTCACCTTCCGCGTCGAAAGCGCTGGGAACCGACCCGACTCCACCAGCGCACAGGCTCCATGATCCAGCAGGTCCCATGATCCAGAAGAAGATCTGCCTCATCGGGGTCCCGGCTGTGGGAAAGACGAGTCTCGTCCGGCGCTTTGTGGAAGGCCTGTTCTCCGAGGCCTACCTGACCACCATCGGAGTCAAGATCGACCGCCGCGAAGTGGAGGTCGATGGCACGGCAGTGCGGCTCGTTGTGTGGGACATCGCCGGAGACGATGCCTACTCGCCGCTCGACCTCACCTACCTGCGCGGCGCGGCAGGCCTCCTGCTCGTGGCCGACGGCACACGCCCGTCCACGCTGAATCGCGCCCTCGAACTGAGAGAGGCTGCACAGGAAGCGTACGGCCCGATGCCCGCCGTGATCGCCCTCAACAAGGTCGACCTCGAATCGGACTGGGCGCTCGACGCCGACCGCGTCGCGACCCTTCGCGAGACGGCCACCGTCCTGGAAACGAGTGCCAAGACCGGTGCGAACGTCGAAGCCGCCTTCGATGCGCTGGCCCGCTACACCCTCAAGCCCTCGTGACCCGCGACCTCCCCTCTGCCCTTCCAGCAGCGCTCGACATCGCTGTTCTGGAGCGCCAGCTCGACGGCACGTTCGTGAGCCTCGGAGACCCGCCAGACTGGTTCGAGGGGACCCTCGTCTCGCAGGGCAGTGCCTTCGACCTCACAGGCACCTTCGACGCCCTGCTGCCATTTATGGAAGATGCAGAGGCCGTCTGGCGGAGCCGAGACGGACACGCCGCAAGTGGCACCTTCGTGGAGGCCGACGCAACGGGCCGGGCACGCCCTCTGTACGCCCGCGCCCTCTGCATCGACAACCGCTCCGTGCTGACCCTCGGGCCACCGATCCATTCGCTGGAGCAGACCCAGAAGCTGCTGCAACGCGCCCGCGAAGAAGCCCTCGCGATGGATCGCACGCAACGGCGCATCGAGGAGCGCGAGGTGTTGCTGCACTGCATCGTCCACGATCTCTCGAACCCCCTTCAGAACCTCCGGTCCAGCCTGCAGTTCGTCCGAGAGGATGACCTCGAGCCCGGCGAGGCCGAGGAGATGATCGAGCTGGCGGCGCGCCAGACCGACCGGATGCAGGAGATGATCCGCGAGGTGCTGAGCCTGTTCAAGGACGAGGTAGAGACACTGATGCCGCTCGCCTCTGGCGAATCCGCCGACCTCACCCTGGCAGCCCAGCAAGCCCTGGAAGCCTTCGCCCCTCGCGCCGAGGCTGCTGGAGTCCACCTCCAGCTCGACGGTACCGCGGCACCGGTGCTCGTCGTCGGGGAGCCCCTCCGGCTCGACCGGGTGGTTGGCAACCTGCTGGACAATGCCCTCCGCCACAGCCCAGAAGGCGGAACCATCACCGTGCGAGTGCATGCTGGCTCTCCGATGGCCGAGCTGGTGGTGATATTTCAGTTCTAAGTATTGCTGACTTTTAATCAGTGGGTCGTGCGTTCGAGTCGCACCGGGATCACCATTTTTTTCTAGAGTTTCCATTCGTCCACTGCTTTTAATCCAAAAAATAT
>JBCBZH010000255.1:0-6406 GCA_039815415.1 Bacteroidota bacterium | reverse complement strand
GTCTTGTGACACTCGTAATTCGTCAACCATCGTGCCAGCTTGGAGAAGACTGGTTCCAAGGCAAAGATCTGCACGGCGTTGACGAGCGACGCGAGGCCACGCTCGCTCCGAGCACCTTGCGCACCCCGATCTCCTTGGTGCGCTGCTCGGCGGCCAGCATCGCCAGCCCGAAAAGGCCGAGACACGCGACGAGGATCGCTAGTAAGGAGAACGCGAAGAACACCTGCCCGACCAGCATCTCGGCGCGGTACATGGCCGCGAAGTGGTCGTCGAGGAATAAGGCGTCGAAGAGGTGCTCCGGAGCCGAGGCATCCCAGGCCGCCTCAATGGCAGCCAGCGTCTCCGACAAGTTGGCTGCGCTGAGTTTGAGAACTGCGTATCCGGTGGCCTCGGGATCATAGTCGATCAGCATGGGACCGATTTCCGTCCGCATGTCGGCGAGGTGAAAGTCCTGGACCACACCCACGACCGTGACCTGATTCTCGCCAGATCCCATCGTCTTGCCAACAGGGTCCTCCCACCCCAAAGACTGTACGGCCGTCTCGTTGACGAGAACCGTGGTGCCGATGTCAGATGGACGATCGGCGGAGAAGCCGCGTCCCTCCACTAGCCCAAGGTCGAGGACGGAGGCATAGTCTGCTCCCACCGATAGCCAGTCGAACACAACGGCCCGCTCCTCCGTGCTTTCCTGGCCTTCAATGTCTGTTGATCGGTAGAAGCGAATCCCGCTCGGCTTGCCTGGCACCCCAGACCCGTAGGCAATCTGCTGCACGCCAGGAATGCCCTCCGCTGCTTGCTTGAACACGGCACCGTCTGCATCAAAGGCACCGCTCGCCTCAAGGATCAGCGTCTGCTCTGGGTCGAACCCGAGGCGCGTGTCCTGGACATAGGCGAGTTGGCGGTGGATTCCTATGGTGCAGACGATCAACGCAACGGTGGCGGTGAACTGGCCAGCGACGAGGATCTTTCGAAGGGTCGTATTCGAAATCGTGCGCGCCTTTCCCTTGAGCGCAGACTGAGCCTGAACGGCAGACAACACGAACGCTGGATAGCTGCCAGCCCCAACACTAAGTATCAGGACAGTTCCGACCAGCACACCCCATAGCCATAGCTCTGCGAACGGGATCGACAGGGACCGGGACATCCACTCTCCGAACCACGGAAGGGTGAGCTGTACGAGGCCAAGGGCGAGCACAAGCGCCGCCAGTGTCACAACGAACGACTCACTCAGGAACTGTCGGACGAGTTGCCCTTTCCCAGCCCCGATGGCTTTTCGCACGCCGACCTCCCTCGCCCGACGGGCTCCATGGACCGTAGCGAGGTTCATGTAGTTGATCCCGGCGATGAGGAGAATCGCCAGCGCGATGGCAGAGAACAGCCACACGTAGCGGATGTCTCCCTGAGGCTCGATTTCGCCCTCGGCCACGCTGCGAAGATGAATGTCCTTCACCGGCACGAGGTGTGTCTCCGCTTCAATGACCGTGCGCTCGTCGCTGGCCGCCCGAATCCGGTCGAGAACCGCCTCGAGGCTTGCTGCAACCCGCGTTGGATCTACGCCGTCCTCAAGACGCACGTACGTGCTAGCAGTCTTGAACCACTGCATGTCAGGGTCGACTGGTCGAGATGCATAGGATGCCACGATATCTCCGTAGACGTGAGCCGTTCGAGGCATCTCGCGCATTACACCAACAACCTCAAAGACCTGAAGGGAATCGCCCGCCTGAATCCGGATGTCCATCGTCTCCCCCACTGGATCCGCATCGCCGAAGTAAGTGGACGCTGTAGGCTCGTCCAGAATGAGCGTGTTGGGTCTTGAGAGGTCTGCCACGCTCCCGCGCACCACTTCAGTATCCAGCATCGAGAACAAAGACGGGTCGGCGTAGAGAAACCGGTCTTCCTTCAACCGCACATCTCCGCGAACGACGAGGGGCTCATCTACACGCGCTAGGCGCATCACAGACTCAACCCCCGCTACCTGCGGGATCGCCTCCTCTGCAATTGGAGATTGGATACTCGCCCTACGCTGAAGCTCAGCACCCGCTGAGGACCCAACCGTTACATCGCGTTCCACTCTGAAGAGCCGGTCCACTTCCGGGTGCGTGGTGTCGAACGACAGCTCATCCCGCACGAACAGCAGAATCAGCAGGCAGCACGCCAGCCCGACCGCCAGCCCGGCGATGTTGAGAGCCGCGTAGCCCAGATGGTGCTTGAGCTGGCGAAGGGCGACGAGGAGATCGGTTCTCAACATGACAAGACGGGTAAAACGAAACGAGCTGGCGAGACGAGATCCATCAATCCGAGCGGAGCGCTCGGACGGGGTCAGAGAGCGCCGCACGCAAGGCATGCCCACCGACGGTCACTAGCGCGACGACCAAGGCCAGTCCACCCGCGAGCACAAACACTCCCACCCCGAGGTCCGTGCGGTATGCGAAGCCATCCAGCCACCGTGCTGCGCTCACGTAGGCCACGGGGGCGGCGATCAGGAAGGCCAGCCCAACGAGCTTGAGGAATCCGCGCGACATCAGCCCGACGAGGCCAGCTACGCTGGCGCCCAACACCTTTCGGATGCCAATCTCACGTGTCCGCTGTTCGGCGGCATGGGTCGCCAGCCCGAAGAGGCCGAGACAGGCCACGAAGAGCGCAATGATCGTGAAGTAGCCGATGCCTTGCCCCAGCTTCGCCTCCGCCTTGTAGAGCGCGTCGAACTCTTCGTCGAGGAAAGTCACCTCGAAGGGGTACGGAGAGCGCTCGGCCCACGCAGCCTCAATCCCAGCCAGGGTTTCAGGGAGATCGCTTGATGCCACTCGGATCGAGACCTGATTCACCCAGTTCGGAGCGTAGCCGATCAAGAGCGGTGCAATGGGAAGATGCATGGCGTGCATGTGGAAATCCTCCACAACACCCACAACCGGGACATCCTGCTCCCCCCATTGAACGGTCTTCCCGACGGCGGTCTCCGTCGTCCAGCCGAGCTGATTGGCCGCCGTCTCATTGACGATGAACGCTCCCGAACTATCGGCAGGCGTCGGTCGGAACGAACGCCCAGAAGCCAGAGACATGTTGTAGACCTCGAAGAACTCGTGGTCCACGAACACCTGATAGATCGGGAACTCTTCCCCTTCCACTTCCGGATGGCCCTCCCACGCTGCCAGCGTCGAGCTTGCACGGATGTTCGTCGGCAAGTCCGTCGCCCCAGAGACACGGACCACACCCGGAACCTCAGCAAGCGCTGCACGAAACCCTGGAAGCTCCTGCTGCACATCCACCCCCCGCAGCCGAAGCCCTACGACGTGTTCCTTGTCGAAGCCGAGGGGTTGGCTCTGGATGAATGCCATCTGCTGATAGATGACCAGGCTGCCGATGACGAGTCCGATGGCTGCGGCATACTGCCCCACCACCAACAAGGCTCGAAGGCGAGCACGCCCGAGGGGAGCCTCCCCACTTCCAAGGGCCTCAGAAGGCCGAACCCGCGCAAGCACATACGCCGGGTAGGCACCCGCCAGAATTCCTACCACGAGCGTGCCCCCGAGCATGACAACAAAGAACGGCCACCCCATTGGCCCACCCAGCACGAGGTCTCGCTCCAACCACAACGCAAACGCCGGACGGGCCAAGGCCGCTAGCCCGAACCCTACCCCCAGCGCCAGAAACGCGGTCACGATCGACTCTCCGAGGTATTGCCCTGCGAGCTGGCGAGGCCGCCCTCCGAGCACTTTTCGCACGCCGACTTCCCGCGCTCGCAACGTTGAGCGTGCCACAGCCAAGTTGGTGTAGTTGACACACGCCAGCAGCAGGATCACAAGCGCAATGGCTCCGAACAAGTAGAGCAAACGCACATCCACCGGCTCCCCGGTACCAAAGTTGACGGGGTCGCCAAGATGAATGGCTGTGATCGGCTGCATCACATACTGCGTCTCCCCGATGGCCTCGGGCTGATGGACCTCCATCAAGCTGACAAGGTGAGCTTCCAGTGCCGCCACCTCATGCCCCGGTTCCAGAACGACGTAGTTCGACCAACTGCTGCTCGTCCAGCTTCCCAGATTGTCTTGGTAGTACGCGTCGGAAAGGATGGACCGAACGAAGGCGAACGAGAAGTGCGACGTTTCGGGCGGCTCCGCAGCGATGCCGGTCACGGTGTAGTCTGCCCGGTCGTCGAACCGCACCGTCTGTCCGATGGGGTCCGCATTCCCAAACAGCTTCTCAGCCATCGATGCCGTCAGCACCACGGCATCAGGATCGTCCAGAGCCGTTGCCGGGTCCCCGCGCAGAAGCGGAAACGAGAAGACATCGAAGAAATGAGGATCGGCGAGGACACCTGTCTCTACAAACCCATCTTCGCCCCGCTGGAGAAGACTCGGGCGCTGCGAGAAGGTGCTGGCGGTCTCCACACCTGCGGCGTTCCGGAGGTGCGGACCCATCCCTGCTGGCGTAACGCCATACCGATCCACACCTTGGAACACGTTGTTCGGCTCGTGCTTGACCACACGGTAGATGCGGTCAGCGTTGTCATGAAAACGATCGTACGCGCGCTCCGTCTGGATGTAGCTCAGCACGAGGATGGCACACGCCAGCCCGACTCCCAGCCCAGTCACATTGATGGCCGTCGTCCCCGGGCGCTTCAGTATTGAGCGCAGCGCAACCTTGAAGTAGTTCTTGAGCATGTTTGGCGGGATGAGAACGAGAGAACAGCTGTAATCGAGCAGAGAGCAGGGATCGGGCGGCGATCCGAGCCGGTGACGCGCTGGCGAGAACGTGGACCTAGCGGTTGGCAGCGATCTGAACGCGGCCGTTGGTGGTCCGCACCCGAACTGGAGAGCCCCCCTCCCCCAGGGTGGTCTCGAGCAGACGAGTCCCCTTCCTGGAGATCCACTGTGCGGTGTCGCCACCGAGTTCACCGAGATCGACCTGGAGCCGCCCGTTGACGGTCCCCGTCTCCAGCTCAGCGGAGTAGCCGGTCGGCACAACCAATTCCACGCGCCCATTGGTCGTCGTCGCATCGAGGCCGCGCCCCTGCCACGTGTCTCCGGTCAACCGCACACGGAGCCGCCCGTTGAGCGTGTGCCCCTGAACGTCACCACCGAGTCCGTAGAGTCGGACGCCGCCGTTCAGCGACTCGAATCGAACCCGGCTCTGCACCTCCTCAATCTGGATGCCTCCGTTCAGAGCCGTCAGATCCAGGTCCTGCCCGTGTGGAACGGCCAGGCGATAACTGACCTCAACGTAGTCCTTTGGACGATCATTGGAGTGGAGCTCCTGCGCCAGCTCGTGGCGCAGCATCCCATCTGTATGGATGGTGACCCCATCGGCAAGCGCACGCGCTCGGGCCTCCGTCCGAGCACGTGTCCACACCCGAGCCAGCACCTCGATGTCGTCGCGTGGGTGCCCTTTCGCGTGGATGCTTCCGTTCGGTGCGGCCTCGACGCGCAGCTTGGGCCTAGAGGTGAGCGCGAAGGACCGCACCTCGCAATGCATCGCCTGATCGGACGTTGCCTCGTATGCCAGCTCCTCACACCAGCCATCTCCACTGTACGAGGGGTTCGCTGATGCCGCGAGCGCGACCAGAAGGACAAGAATCGGAGAGACAGACATAACGAATTAGGAAAGGGAACGAGCTGGCGACTATTCGGAGCGGAGGGCGCGAACGGGATCCACGGTGGCGGCACGGAACGCCTGCGAGCTGACGGTCACCAACGCGATGACGAACACCGCCGCGCCGGTCACGAGGAAGGCCCCCGCTCCCAACTCGATGCGGTAGACGAACACCTCGAGCCATCGTCCCAGCGCGATGTAGGCAATGGGGGCTGCGATGACGAAGGCGAGGGCGACCAGTCGCAAGAGGCTTCCGGACAGCAGGGCTGTGATCTGCCCGACGGTTGCGCCGAGGGACTTCCGGACGCCGACCTCCTTGGTGCGCTGCTGGGCCGAGAGCGCCGCCAGCCCGAGGAGCCCAAGACAGGCGATCAGGATGGCGAGCCCCGCGAACACGCCCATCGCACGCCCCAGGCGTTGGTCCGCCTCGTACTGCGCTTGGACTTGATCATCCAAGAACGACGCTTCAAAAGGCTCATCTGGAAGCACCTGACGCCAGGCACTCTGAATTGCAGCCAGCACATCTGGGCTCGCTCCGGGCTCCAGCTTCACGAGTACATCCGAGATCACGTAGAGTCCGTCCACGTCCTCGGACTTCGCCGAGTAATACGTCGACGCAGGGATCTCCGCCCGTGCGGACCCATGGTGATAGTCGGCAACCACCCCGCCTATGACACCGGCGAATCCCGGGCTGTTAGCCTCATTCCCTGGGTCCACGATGCGCATGCGCTTCCCAACCGCCTCGTCTGGCGTCCAGCCCATGGCTCGTGCAGCGGTCTCATTGAGAACCAGCCAGTCACTCGGCGAGACGTCGTCG
>JBCBZH010000215.1:0-7755 GCA_039815415.1 Bacteroidota bacterium | reverse complement strand
GTGGGTGTTTCATCTGTGGGTGTTTCATCTGTGGGTGTTTCATCTGTGGGTGTTTCATCTATGGGTGTTCCAGCGTGGTCTCTGGGGCTGGCGAGCGGGCCACCACCGTAGGCGCAACCGCAGCAGGAGCGATGACTGTCGCCGGCGTCGTCGAGTCAGGATCCGAGATCACGGCATCCGCAACGACGGTCGCAGGCGCGGCCACCCGAGTGGCTGGTGACGGAACCGTCGGTGGGTCATCGTCGGGCGAGCTGGTGGCGTCGTCCTCAGTCGAGTCCGCCTCATCCTCGGTGCTGGGAGCATCCGTTTCTGCTGTTGTCAGCTCGTCGTTCGAGGCCTCATCGGGCACGGTCTCGTCGGAGGCATCGGCGTCCGGCGGGTTGTCGTCGAGAGCCAGCTCATCGGTGATCTTGGGCGGCTCCTCTCGAGCTGGCGCGATGACGGTCTCCGGCGCGGGACCCGGAGGCGGTGTTGCAACAATGGGGGCCGGTGCAGGCTCGGTTGGTTCTGGAGGCGCGGCGAATGAAGCGGGGAGCGGGACGGGAGGCCCGGTCGGTATCACATCGGCCAGGGCCTCGCGGAAGTCGGCCACGGAGGCGTGGCGGTCTTCAGGAGCCTTCGCCAGCGCGGTCAGGATGGCGGCCTCGACGGACTCCGGCAGGTCCGAGGTGAGGACGCGCGGAGGGCGAGGGGCGGCCTGCAGGTGCGCCTGCATGGTCTCGAACGAGCTTTCGGCCTCGAACGGGACGCGGCCCGTCACCATCTCGTAGAGCAGGATGCCGAGGGCATACACATCCGTTCGGGCGTCTACCTCGCGGGCGCGCACTTGCTCCGGAGCCATGTACTCCGCCGTTCCGATGGCATGGCGCGTCTGCGTCATGCGCGTGGTACCGAGAAGCCGGGCGATGCCAAAGTCCATCACCTTGACCGTGCCCGAGGGCATCACCATGAAGTTGGCAGGCTTCACGTCGCGGTGGATGATGCCGCGCTGGTGGGCGTGGTCGATGCCTCGCAAGGCCTGATCGAACAGGCGAAGCGCGTGATCAACCGGGATGCGTCGCTCGCGGTGCAAGACGGCCTCGAACGTCTCGCCCTCCACGAACTCCATCACCATGTAGAGATCGTCGCCCTCGCGCAGTAGCGCATAGAGGGTGGCGATGTGGGGGTGGAGCAGGCGTGCCAGCGTGCGGGCCTCCTGGCGGAAGCGCTCCACGTGCTGGGGCGACGCCGCGATGTCAGCGCGGAGCGCCTTGATGGCCACCGGCCGCTCGAGCATCAGGTCGAGGCCCTTGTAGACCGCGCCCATGCCGCCCTGCCCGAGCTTGGCGTCGATGCGGTAATTGCCGATGACGCGCCCGATCATGACAGCGCGGGGGCTTCCATGGTTTCACGGTCGGTCGCCAGCTCGTTTGCGGCCTTGACGCGGATCACGGCCACGGTCACGTTGTCGTGTCCGCCTCGGGCCTTGGCGCGCTCCACCAGCGCGTTGGCGGCGTCGTGGACGCTCGGCGTGGCGAGCATTGCGCCCATCTCGGCGTCCGTCACCAAATCGTAGAGGCCGTCCGACATGAGGACGAACACATCGCCCACGGACACCGAGAGCGGGCCGCCCAGGGCGACGTCCACCGTCTCGTGGATCCCCAGCGCACGGGTGATGACGTTGCGCGCATCGTGATGCCGGGCTTCTTCTTCGGTGATGAGGCCATCGGCCACCATCTCCTCAACCATCGAGTGGTCCGTTGTCAGCTTCTCGAACGCGCGATCGCGGAGGCGGTACAACCGGCTGTCGCCGACGTGCGCCGAGTAGGCCTCGTGGCCGCGGAGGACGAGCGTGGTACAGGTGGTGCCCATGCCGTGCCGGTCGTCATCGCTCTGGGCGGCGTTCCAGATCCGTGCATTGGCTTCCGTCACCGCGTCATTCAGGGCCTCGCGCGGTTCCCCCGGATGCGCGTAGTACGAGGTCGCCACCACTTCAGCCGCCGTCGAACTGGCGACTTCGCCGGCTTCGTGTCCACCCATGCCATCGGCTACCAGCACCAGAACGCCCTTGCGGGCCAGTGTGGCGGGGTCGCCAGGGTGGACCGAGCGGCCTCGGTCCTCGTTCTGTTCGCGGACGTTGCCGACATCCGAGACAATGGCGATGTCGAGGGCGAGCGGCTCGTCCGGGACCGGAGCGGCCACGGTGGTTCGCGGCGACCGGCGGGGCGCCGGTGCAGACGAGCGTTTACGGGAGCGGAAAGGCCACCACATGAGGGTTAGGGCGTAGGGAGGGTGACGGTGTAAGCCCGCTTTCCGGGCGTCGTCTGAAACTGAAGGGGCTCGACTGCGGTGCCACGGCGCAATTCCACATCGACGGGCTCGCCGACGTAGGTCGCCAGGGTGAGTGGGGTGGTGCCGAGAAGCTGACCATTACGGTACACCTCCGCGGGCGGTCCAATGGCGTCGATCACGATTTCGGTCGGCGTTGCCCCAGGCGGGACCGCCGGCCTTTGAATGACCTCCTGAGGTTCGACGGGGGGAGCAGCAGGTTGACGTTCCTGCACGGCGACGATCGCCAGCGCGAGGATCGCAAGCCCGGCGAATGCCCAGGCCGCCCACATGCGAGCCTGAGGAGGGAGCGAGAACGAGGCGCGCGCCGGGCGTCGAGCTGGCGGGGTCTGAGGAGCTGGCGTTCGGGTTGAGGCACGCGGGAGGGCCTTTAGAAGTGCGCCAGCGTTGGCGTAGCGCTCGTCTGGAGCCGGGCGGAGGCAGCGGGCCACCAGCGCGTCGGCCTCGGGTGGGACGGAGCGGACGCGAGACGAGGGCGGATCGTAGGCGCCGCGCGTGATGCGTTCGAACAAGGTGAATGTGGACTCGGCCCGGAAGGGCATGTCGCGGGTGAGCAGCTCGTAGAAGAGCACGCCGAGCGCCCAGACATCCGAGCGGGCATCAGGCGGACGCCCATGGACCTGCTCCGGTGAGAGGTACTCCGGGGTGCCGGGGACGGCGTCGCCTGTTGTGAGCCCTTTCAGAGACAGGTTCTTGGCGATTCCGAAGTCCAGCAACGCCACGCGGCCTTCAGGGGTCACCTTCACGTTGTGCGATTTCAGGTCTCGGTGGATCACGCCGTGAGCGTGCAGGTACGCCACGGCTTCCACGACGGGCTGAAAGAGGCGCAGCGCCTCGCGGAAGGGAAGCGGGCCGCGCTGGCGAAGGTACTCGTCGAACGTCTGGCCCTCAATCAACTCCATCGCGATGCACGCTTTGCCGTCGGCCTCGAAGTAGTCGTAGAGCGTCGCGATGTTGGGGTGCTGCAGTCCGGCCTGGATCCGAGCCTCGTTGAGGAAGCGGGAGGCGAGTGACGAGTCCCGGAGCACCTTCAGCGCGACCGTCCGGCCAAGGCGGCGATGCTGCGCGCGGAAGACAGTGCCCATGCCTCCTTGCCCGAGTCGGGTCTGGAGGCGGTAGTCACCGAGGATGGCGTCCGGGCGGAGGGTCACGGGAGGGAGGAGCGTCGGTGCAGCAACATGGGGCCTCGCCAGCTTGGCGAGGCCCCGATGGCAGCGGCTGATCTAGTTGCCCAGCGAGGGCATCAGCTGCATCCCGTAGCGGATCGGGATGGCATAGGTCACGGCGGCATCACCGGTGTTCGTACCGTAGGTGAAGATGCCGATCACGCGGCCCTGGTCATCGAACACAGGGCCGCCACTGTTGCCGGCTCCGGTCGCGCTGGTGGTAAGCTGGTACGCGTCCTGCAGGCCCAGCGAGATCAAGCGTTCGTCTGGGTTGTCCGTGGTGCGGCTGCGGAGGATGGCTGAGATGCTGGCAGGGGTGACCGTCACCTGAGGGACTATTACGGCTTCCTGGGTTTGTCCCAGTTGCTCGCGGTTCTCCTGTGTGAGGATGGTCTCATCTGTGATGCCTGGGAAGCCCATGATGACGATGTTCTCGCCGACTTCCGTTTCATCGTACGTATCGGCCATCTCGACCGACTGAAGAGCGCCGGGTGCATCGATCTTGATCAGGGCTGCATCGGCGCGGTTGGAGGCCGTCTCGAACTCAGCTTCGATGGGGTTGCTGGTGCCCGGGAACGTGACGCGGATATCTGCAGTGCCCCTCAGAGACGCCATGTTTTCGATGGGACGCTCATCAAACCACTTGGTCCGAGTCGGAACCCACGTGGGCATCTGCTCGGCCTGGATGATGTCAACGCGAGGCACAGAGTTGCCCTGGCGATCGCGGACAGTGTTGCCTTGCTCGTCGGTCTGAGGCGCCAGGATACCTTCGTTCGTGACCGTGTACATCACGCCGGGGAAGGCGTCGGGCGGGAAGGCATAGGGATAGTCCCAGCTCGAGACCACGTGCTTGTTGGTCAGGATGAAGCCGTCTGAGGAGGTGACAAAGCCGGAGCCGGTCCCTGCGCCGCGGATCGGCTTGTTGATGCCATCTGGGTCGGCGTACGTGAGCCACGGCTCGACCGAGCCATCCGGAAAGCGGAGGTAGACGGCCATCGTCTGGAGCTGCCCGTTGATGGGCACGCGGTCATACTGGTGGAGCACCGCCTTATCTGTGTCAGCATCGCGCAGGCGCCAGCTCGCTTCGATGAAGACGGCGGCATCCCCGTACTCCCGATTGACCTCAGTGGCCGACATGGCTGTCGGGGTGGGCGGTGTAGGCACGGCGGCTGTAGTGTCTACCGGCGCCACGGGCGTATCGGGACCACCATTGTCTGGGCGGAGGAAGAAGAACGCTGCGGCCACCAGCGCGAGGACACCGATGCCGACGCCCAGCAGGGTGCCATTCATCTTCTTCTGGGACTCTTTCTGCGCCTCGCCGACCATGCGCTCGACCGTCTCGCGGCCCACGGCGGGTTTGGTCGGTGCGCGGTCGGCTGCGCTGGCGAGGGTGGGGGAGAGTGTCGTGGCCTTGCTTGCGCGTGGCGTGGCAATCACGGTCTCGCGCGGGGGGCGTGGCTCGGCGTCGAAGATGAACTCGGGGCCATCGTGGCCGAGCTGGACGGTGTCGCCGGGGCGGATGGACGCGGTGCCCACAACCTGCACCTTGTTGACAAACGTGCCGTTGCGGCTGCCGAGGTCGGTTAGCGAATAGGCGTCGTCGCCGTCGCGTGTGATCTTGAGGTGCTCGCGGCTCACCAGCTCGTCCTGATCGGGGTCGTAGACGACGTTGGTGCCGCCGCCGCGACCGACGGAGATCTCTTTGAACTGGGCGAAGGGGAATTCTTCGACTTGGTTGGCTTTGGAGCCGGTCAGGTGCCGGACGACGAAGCGTTGGGGCTGGGGGCTGCTCATGACGAGTAAGGAGTGGGTGACGTAAGGGGGTTCACCCTGTCAACCGGCATCCTTCCTCGGATCGGCTCATCGCCAGGTCACTTTTTTTCAAACGGCCTGTGCGCCTGAGGGATAAGGCGTGTCGCCAGCTCGAGGCGACACCGCCGATCTCGCGCGACTACGAGCTGGCGACGTGTCTCCGATGTGGGGCAGCCTCGCCTGCTCACGACCAGGCGCCGGGCTGGCGAGGGCCTCGTTTGGGGGAAGGCGCGTCCTCGCAGCTAGCCTCGGCGCGGAGCCTCAGGGCGTATCACCGGTTCGTGGCCGCGCGACGGGCTGGCGAACCGGGCGTGGCGTGGGCTCCGCAGGCCGGAGGGGCGTCGAGACAGCTGGTTGCGCGGTGAGAGCGAGCGTGGCCTGGCCCTCCACCGACAGCGTGCCTACAATGCCCGCGTTGCTGAGCGTCCCCATCACGACCATCGCCAGCTCGCTGCCTTGCACGGTGATGGTGCCCGCATACCGCAGCAGGTCGCCGTTGACCTCGACGGTGGCATCGGTCACCTCAGAACTGACCTGAAACTCGTTGGACGTGAACCGGCCCTTCAGGCCTTCGGCCGGAATCACGAACACGCCCGTGGTGACCGGCTGGCCGCCCTGGGTGGCAGTGTACTCCCACATCCCGACGGCGTCGGATTGGGCAAGGGCGGCAGCGGAGAGGAAAAGCGCGACGAGAGGCGCGAGGCGGATCATCAGGGTGGGGCTCGAGCTGGCGACCATCGAAGGTAGTCGGGCCAGGTCGGGGCTGTGGAGGGTGAGGAAGGAGCCTTACGATGTGGGGCATTCTTGCTTGGGTGGCTCAGGAAAACGCCGTATTGTGGGAACCCAGAGCACTGATTCCACGATGTTTCGCCTTACAGCCTTTCTTGTCTTCACCGTGAGCCTATCGGCAGGAGTGAATGCTCAGGGGCTTCGCGATATTCTCCCGCGCAACGTCGGTGACCGATGGGTCTATGACGTTCAGGGTGTGCTTGTCATCCGTGACACGATTGATGCAACCGTGGAATGGGAGGTCCTGGAGACTCGCTCCTCAGCGACTGTGGATACAGTCTGGACAGAGGTCACACGAAGAAACAGGTCTGGGGGAGTCAGAACGGCTACGTGCGTAATGGAGACACGTGAAGCCTTCTTTGAGCAGTCTGATAGGTATTACGAGTCGAATTCTTTGTGTCTCACGTCAGGTGCCTGGCCGATCGCAAAGATCAATCCTGGGGGATATCCGTATCTGTATTTGTGGGACTCGCTAGGAGTGCAAACCGTCCAGGTCGGCGAGTCCGAGTATCAAGTGGAAACCATGTCTGGAGGGTTCTTTGGAAGCCACTCCCAGATTAATCCTTGGCGCAATTGGAGCACCGAGGTGAGAGCCGTTCTCGTTCCGGGGGTTGGCACAGTTTCCGTTGATGCCACGTACACACATATCCAGGCCCAGCCTCGGGCCATTCGGGATACCCTGTCCATCCGGCTGATTGGAGCGGATGTCGGCGGTGTTCTTTACGGGGACATCCAGCCGGTCGCCTCAGGGGAAGCCACCAGCTCGAGCGTGCCAGCGATTCGCTTGGGGCCAAATCCAGCCGACGAGTTCATCACGGTATGGATCTCGAAGGAGCGCCAGGAGCAGGACATCGAGCTGACGATCTCGGATGTACTGGGCCGCGCGATCCAGACGACTCGCACTCGAGCTGGCGAGCCGATCCGGTTGGATACGTCTGGGCTTCCTTCGGGCGTGTACATCCTGAGCGCGGAAGCGAATCGCCAGCGCGTGCAGACCCGGTTGGTGGTAGCCCGCAAATAACATCGCCTCATACGATTCGGCTATGAACCGTCTCCTCCTGATTCTATTCGTCCTGTCGGTCTGCGCCGCTGATGCGGTAGAGGCCCAGGAACGCCCAGACCTCTGGAGTTTCTTCAGGCATGAGGTCGGGGATCGGTGGGTCTATCGAGTGGAGGGTGTCGCCTGGCCCGATACCCTTCAAGCAACGGTTGAGTGGGAGTTCAAAGGGCACTTTGGGGTGGGACAGGAGGCCGAAATGCGGTACGCCGTTGAACGGACGCTGGATTCTGGCGAGGTTGAGTCTGGTCTATGCGGCATACGTGCACCGTTTGACAATTATCTGGCTCCGTATCCTTCTAGAGACCCTCTGTGCAGATCCGGTGGGGGCTTCCCGTTTTCAATCGATACATATCCATTCTTATATCCAACGGATAGTTCAAGGGTGGATACCTTCCACGCCTCAGGTGTCGAGTATGTGGACACGTTGTATGGGGCTCGGTTTTCGTACTTCTATCATTTCGATCCACGGGACTTGGGAGAGTACGAAAGCGCGGAGGTCGAGGCTATTTTTGTGGAGGGGCTCGGGCAGGTAAAGATGCGATCCCTCTCAGGGTATGTCGAGGTCCGCGCGGGTCAGCTTCGATCGTTGAGGTATGAGGG
>JBCBZH010000245.1:0-6820 GCA_039815415.1 Bacteroidota bacterium | reverse complement strand
CGCCAGCGCGATGGCTGTATCGAGGGCCGAGTCCGACACCGACTCGAACACGAGCGGCACCAGCACAGGACCGGTCGCGTCGGTGCTGGACCGAGGCCCCACGGTCAGCACTGGGCAGGGGGCGAGACGAAGCACCCGCTCGGCGGTGGAGCCGAGGGTGAGACGGTTGACGCCCGAGCGACCATGCGTCCCCATCACGACGAGATCTGCGTCCACCTCATCGGCATAGAGCACGATGGCGTCTGCGGAGACGGGGTGTCGGCGGCGAACCTCAATCACGCCCGCATCTCGCTCCACGCTATCGGCCTCGAACGGCTCCGGGATGGCATCGAACCGGAGGTCTCCAGCGGGCGGAATGATCTCCACCTGCAGGACATGCAGCTCTGCACTGTAGCGCTCAGCGACCTGCATGGCGACCGACCGGGCCGCCTCGGCCGTCGCCGACCCGTCTGTCGGGAATACGACGGTCTGAATGGTGATTGCCTGGGGAGTCCGCATGACGAACCGAAGACATTGAGTGAGAGGATCAGGAGACCGTCATCGAGCTGACGGATCCTTCGGGAGCGGCCAGACGGGTTTCCTCCTTGAGGGTGAGCACAGCGCAGGGCGCCCTCCGCAGCGTCGCCTCGGCCACGCTTCCGATGAGCGCATGGGCCACTCCGTCTCGCCCGTGCGTCCCCATCACAATCACGCCGGTGCCTCGCTCAGCGGCCAGCGCTGCAATCACCCGCGACGGTGACCCAATCGACACGTGAATGGCAGCGGGCGCGGGGCCGGGATGGCGTTCTACGAATCGCAGGACACGCTCCTGGACGGCCTTGCCCTGCTCGGGGTCGTAGTCGATGAGAGACAAAATATTGGGCGCAAATCCGGGATACGGCCCTGCGTCCCGTACCACATGCACCAGCTCGACCGTCGAGCCCATGAGATCCGCCAGCGCGTGGCCGGCGGCCAGAGCCACCCCACTCCGTTCGCTAAAGTCGATGGCGACGAGAATGGGGGCGGCGACATCGAGCGCGTCGGCGTCCAGCGGAACCGTGAACACCGGGCATGGAGACGCTGCCACACACGCACCGGCAACGCTCCCCATCAACAGACGCGACAATCCTGACCGCCCATGGGTGCCCATCACCAGAAGGTCTGCCGAGACCTCGCTCACGTAGCGCAGAATCGCTGACGAGGGACTCACATCCCGAACGACCGCGATCTGGAGATCGAGGCTGTCCAGCTCCGGGAGGGTGTCTCTGGCAAACCGCTCCACGCGGACCCGGAGCGTACTGCTCGGCGCTCCATCCGGAGGCGCCCCGTCACCCGAAGATCGAAAGAGCACGTCGGCGTGAAGCAGGTGGAGCGTGGCTCCAGAGCGTTCTGCGAGAAGCATGGCAGACTCCAGAGCAGCCCGAGAGCTGGGCGAGAAGTCAAGCGCGACGACAACGGTGCGAAGATCAGTCATGAGACCGGTGGGGCTGAGCAGGCCGGGGCCGGGCCCTCGACAACCACTCCAAGAGGATGGGGAGAGCCAACGTGTCTCTTTTTGATCTGGCACCCTGCCAGACACCCCCCCACCTCCCCGGCGTGAACCCCCGCCCTACCGTGCCGGGGTCTCCCCTACACACAGCCTCCATACTCTGGTCGGCAGGAGCCTGCTCGCAGGGTGCACCTCCGTCAGCTCGAGCGGACGATCCGAGCGCACGAGAACGATGTCTGGGGCAACGCGGGGTCGCTTACGCAGCCGCCTCGTAGCTGTGCGTGTTCACATCAGGCGGCGACCCATCTGGAGAGGCCGAGGCCCGGGCGACGAGGACGGGGCACGACGCCCGCCGGGCCACGCCTTCGGCCACGCTTCCGAGCAGCTTGTCGAACACGGGCCGCTCGGCATGCGGGCCCAGCAGAATGAGATCACTCTCAAGCGCCTTGGCTATTCGAGGAATGGACGGTGCTGCTTTTCCGCGTTCCACATAGAGCCCACCCAGGACACTCGAGCTGACGCCAGACGCCAGGGCGCGCAGGGCGGTGGCTGCACGCTCCTGGATCTCCGGCACCAGATCAACCAACGTCTCATCCAGCCATCGGACGGGGTGTGGAAGCGGCTCCAACACGTGAACGAGGTCAAGCTGAGCGCCCAGCGCTTCCGCGAGGCGCTGCCCCAGTGCCAGAAGCGGACGCGATGCCCCCGAGAAATCGATCGGGACCAGAATGCGGCGGATGGAGACCTGTGCCGCCGCCTCCGAATGCGGCACGAGGAGCACATCGCAAGGCGCCAATTGGATAATCTCGCTCGCGACCGCGCCCAGCCCCGGGCGTGCAGGCCGCTGTCCGCACGTTCCGAGCACAATGAGCCCGATGTCCATGTCTTCCGCCTCACCCAGGATCTCTTCCGCGGGAACCCGCCCTTCGCGCACCACGCACGGCAATGACACAGACGCGGTTGCTGCGAGTTGGCGAAGCGCCGCGAGCGCCTGGGTCGCCTCGTCCATGCCCTCCTGCGCTTCAGTCTGTGTCTCGGCGGCCGCAGGGCCTAGATCCGACCGGTTCAGGACATGGAGCAGGCGAACATCTGCCTCCATCGCGGTCGCCAGCTCGAGGGCGTAGGCGAGCGCCTTCGTTGAGGCCGGTGAGAAGTCAGTCGGGACGAGAATGGGGGACAGCATTGCGAAGGGAGACAACAGGCTGATCCAGCAAGATGAATCCGGGGGCTCCCCACTCAAGACAGGCCTGCACGATGGACCCCGACCGGTGCCCCCCTACACAACCGCTGCGGCATGGGAGACGACCCTACATTGGCACTAGGGAAATAGCGCCCAAATCGTTCACCGCCCCCTGACAGAACCGGGGTCGCGCGCCCCGTAGCCTTCAGAACGATACAGATCTGGTGCCTCCGCGATGTCGTTCCGTCACATTCTGGTCCCGACTGACTTCTCACCTCCAGCCACGCAAGCCGCTCGCTATGCGGCGGGCCTCGCCAAGGCGCTGGGCGCTCGCCTGGAGCTGCTTCATGTATGCCAGGAAACGGGCATGCACTATCACCTCTCCTGGTCGCCGACCGGGCTCCAGGTGGACGAGATGTCCGACGAGGAAGGCGCGCGGCCGCGGCTCGAGCGCCTCGCAACGCGGTTCACGGCTCGAGGTGTTCCCACACAGGCAACCGTGACGAAGCCGATGGGCGTGATCCGGGGCATTCTGGACGCGTCCCAGCGCACCGACCTCGTCGTGCTGGCGTCTTCGACGTGGCCGGAGGCCTCCCCGGAGCCAGGATCCATCTCCCTGTCGGTCGCCCACAGAGCCGCGTGCCCTGTCTTGCTCGTCGATGCGGACCTGCACGCAGACGCCAGCGCGTTGACGCCTGGCGTGCGCCTGCTCGTCCCGACCGATTTGTCCGAGGCGTCCGCTACAGCACTTCGGCTGGCACGCGAGCTGGCGGCCTCGCTGGACGGGACCGTTGAAGTGGTTCATGCCCTCTCGGCCGGATCGGAGTCGGCTGTGTGGGGGGGCGAAGCCGTAGAGGCGGACGACGAGTTGCCCGAAGCCCGGCGGCTCCGATACGTCCAGCGCTTCGTGGACGCGGCAGGCGGCGCTCCGGTGCCCCTCGAGATTCGCCTCGTGGAGGGGCCAACGCACGAGGCCATCGCCCGTGCGGCTCAGGAAGATGACCCCGACCTCGTGGTGATTGGCCGGCCCACAGACCGCCCTGAGGCCCCCGACCGCCTCCTGGCAGCCATGCGGTCGGCCATGACGTGCCCTGCCCTCCGCGCCTCCCTTCCCTAGACCCATGCGCCCCGCTGCCTCCCCCCTCGACGGCCCTCGCGCCGTCACCGATGCCGACTTCCCACAAGAGGGTTCTCCTGAAACCCAGCTGACGGCCATGCTCAACTGGGCCGTGCTGGCTCCAAGCGTGATGAACACGCAGCCGTGGCGCTTCCACGTCACGCGCGAGGCCCCAGGCCACGCCCGGGCAGACCTATTCGTCGACCGCGCCCGCCAGCTCGTCCACATCGATCCAGAAGCCCGCGAGGCGGTAATCTCATGTGGTGCCGCGCTCTACACGCTCCGCCTCACGTCACAGCACTACGGATTCGCGACCGTCGTGACGTACGCCAGCTCAGAGGATGACCCCGACCTCGTCGCGACGCTGCGGCTGGCCGGGCCCTCCAGAGCCACCCAACGAGACGAGGCCTTGTTCCGGGCCATCAAGGCTCGGCACACCAACCGGGACCCCTACGCGGACCTCGACCTGCCCCGGCGCCTGATTACCGACCTCAAGGCAGCAGCTGATCAGGAGAACGCTCAGCTCCACGTCCTCACCGCAGCGCCCGAGAAAGGCACCCTCGCCGACCTCATCGCTGAGGCCATTCGAACCCAGGGAGAAGACGAGGCCGCGGTCAACGAGCTGAGGGCCTGGCTCCGGCCCATCGGCGACCGCCGCGCCGATGGTGTCCCGGACGATGTCCAGGGCGGTTGGGACCGCCTGAGCTACCTCCATACGGATGCTCGCTCGCTTGCCTCTGCCGCACGCCGCCTCGCTCTCCAGGCCCCTGCACTTCTTGTCCTGACCACTCCCCAGGACCACCGCCACGACTGGACGCGGGCCGGGCAGGCTCTCCAGCACATCCTGCTACTCGCGGCCTCGCACGGGCTGGCGGCGAGCTACTTCAATCAGCCCACCGAGATCCCTTCGATCCGAACCCGACTCTCGGCCCTGATCGGCCGCGGCCATGCCCAGCTGGTGTTCCGGCTCGGCACACCCATCGAGGCGGACGGCACTCCGCGCCGCTCTGTTTCTGCTGTTCTCACTCCCGACGACCTCGTCGCCTGACCCCTGAGTCCATGCCTGCCCCGACTGTTCGACGCATCCTATTTCCGACTGACTACTCGAGCTGCGCTGAGGGCGCGTACAGCCACGCGGCCTATCTCGCAGACCGCTTCGCCGCAGAGCTGTACGTTCTCCATGCATCTGGCTCCGAGGCCCCCTCTCCGCTGGGCATTCAGGATGCCAGCCCGGGGCTCATTCAGATCACGCTAGAAGATGTCTACACCGACCTCGGGATTCCTATGCCCGAGCCGGAGCCCGATTATGACTTGCTCGAGCTGGTGGAGCTCACCGAGCTAGACGTCGCGGACGGCCCCGCCGATGAGGTCATCCTCGAGACCATTCGAGACGAAGAGATTGACCTCGTGGTGATGGGCACGCATGGCCGGACAGGCTGGCGACGCGGCGTTCTTGGCAGCGTGACGGAAGCCGTCACCCGGCGCTCGCCCTGCCCGGTCCTGACCGTGCGCCCGCTCGACGTGGAGGTTGCGAACCGCACGTGGCCGCCGTCGCGTGTGCTGCTCGCCGTGGATGTGGACCTCGACCCGGACCCCGAAGCCCCGCTGGTCCCCACACCTGCCATGCACTGGGCAGCACGACTGGCGGGAGCCTATCGTGCCTCGCTGGACATCGTGTACGTCGCGAGGCCAGAACCCGTCATCGGTGTCAAGCAGGCCGAACGCGAACGCGCCAGCGCGACGGAAAGCCTGAATCGGTTCGCCGAGATCCTCCGCGAGGAATCGGGTATCGACCTCCACACCGAGGTCACCGTTCGCCCGGGCCTTCCCGTCGAGACCCTCCGCACGATGGCGTCTGACACCGGCGCGCACCTCATCGTTGTGGGGACGCATGGGTGGCAGGGTGTGAAGCGTGCCGTTCTAGGCAGCGTGGCCGAAAGCCTGCTGCGGACGGCCGAGTGCCCAGTGCTCATCGTCCCCAACGACCTCGACATCGAGATTCCAAGCGACGGCAGCGCACACTCCAGCGTCGCAGCCTGAGTGGCCTCTGCAATTGCTCCCTCTACATCACTCTCCAATGGCAATCGGGCTCGCGCTCTGAACGGCCGTTCTCCGCCGGCCTGGCGGATGGAAGCTGTCTTCGTCGGGTTGGCGCTGATCGGGCTCGTCGGCGGCGGGCTGGCGGAGTGGCGCGGTGCAGGTCTCGCCAGCTCGAGCTTCTACGCGGTCGCGTATGCCTTCGGCGGATGGTTTGGCTTCCGGGCCGGGTGGGCCTCCCTGCAGGAACGCACGCTCGACATCGACCTGCTGATGATCCTGGCGGCGCTCGGCGCGCTTGCCATCGGGGCGCCCTTCGAGGGAGCGATGCTGCTGTTCCTGTTCTCGCTCTCGAACGTCCTCCAGCACATCGCACTCGGGCGCAGCCGCTCGGCCATCGAGGCGCTCATGGACATTCGCCCGGACACGGCGCGTGTGCGACGTGGCTCCGAGTGGATCGAGCTGGCGGTCGAGGCCGTCTCGGTGGGCGATGTTGTCCTGGTGAGGCCCGGCGACCGCCTCCCGCTGGACGGCGTCGTGCTCGACGGACAGGCCGAGGTGGACCAGGCCTCGCTGACGGGCGAGAGCGTCCCGATTCAGAAAGCGCCCGGCAATGAGGTGTTTGGCGGGACGACCGTGGGCGGAGGCGCCCTCGAGGTGCGCGTCACGCGCCCCGCTTCTGAGAGTGCCATCGCGCGGGTGATCGCGCTCGTGGAGGATGCGCAGGCGCAGAAAGCCGAGACACAACGCCTGATCGACCGCTTCGAGCAGCCCTACGTGCTGGGCGTGCTCGCGCTGACGGCGGCGGCCATCGCAGTGCCCATGGTGGGCTGGCAGGCCGCCTTCGAGCCATCGTTCTACCGCGCCATGACGCTTATGGTGGCCGCCAGCCCGTGTGCTCTCGTCATCTCGACGCCCGCAGCGGTTCGCCAACATTGCCCGCTGGTGCTGGGGTACGGTGACGGAGAATCGTTCTTTGCTTCGGATATTCCGGCACTCATTCAATACACCAATCGGG
>JBCBZH010000119.1:0-11903 GCA_039815415.1 Bacteroidota bacterium | reverse complement strand
GGGCGGGGTGTGGGGGCCGCGGGGCTCCACATCCGCCGCCCGGCGGCCCGGGGGGGGGGGGGGGGGGGGGGCGGCCCCCCCGACTCCGTAGCTCAGTTGGCAGAGCAGCTGGCTTTTAACCAGCGGGTCGTAGGTTCGAGCCCTACCGGAGTCACCACGGCCTGCACCGCGAGCCTTGTTCTTTTGATCCCCTCGTTCGAGAGGTGGTCCACCCGCCCGGGTGGCGAAATTGGTAGACACGCACGCTTGAGGGGCGTGTGGAGTAAAATCCGTGCTGGTTCGAGTCCAGTCCCGGGCACCCTTGAACGCCGAGAAGCGGCCTGATCGTAGCGATCGGGTCGCTTTTTTGTGGCCTCGAGCTGGCGGGGTGGAGTCGCCAGCTCGAGAAGGGTATGTGGAAGTGAACCTGCCCCCTTTGAGGGGGCTCCCGCGAAGCGGGTGGGGTGTTGACTTTTGCTTCGCGGTCTCGCCACCTCGCAGCGTACCGAAACACCCTCCGGCCGCTTCACGGCCACCTCCCTCGAAGGGAGGAGTGATGGCTCTGGTGGCCTCGAGCTGGCGAACCCCTACGCCAGCTCGAGGCGCCGCCCTTTGTGCACCGCGATCTCACTCCCCACCGCCAGGAACGCCGAGCGCGGTGGACTCGCCAGCACGTCGGTGAACTCCGAGCCGTAGAGCGGCGCCGGGTCGCCCTCGAAGGCCGCGTCGTCCAGCGACCACACCGGCCACGAGGGGTGCTCCACCTGGTACTCCAGCGTGCCGCCGTCGCGCTGGCGGGTGTAGCCCCAGTAGTGCTCCGTGATGAACTCGGCCTCGGAGCCGGACGCGGCCATCTCCGCAGGTCCCACCGCCGTGCCCTGGAGCGTGTAGGCTGTGCCCTCGTGACGCCAGCCGTAGCGCACCGTCCCGCCGGAGTCTTCCGCCAGCTCGACAGTGTGGTCCATCGGCACGGCGAGGTACGGCTCGTTGTAGACCACCCGCGCGACTGTGGCGATGGCCCACCGAGGCACCAGCTCGCGGACGAACACCACCGCGCGCCGCAGCTCGCCCTCGGGCGTCTCGCGGAGGACGTAGAACCGAAGGTTGACCTCTTCGAAGTTGCGGTGGAAGGGAATCGGGAGGCCCAGCAGTCGGGTGTCTTGAAACAGAAACCCCACCACGCTCACGATGGCGTCGCCCTGCCAGAGGTCCAACGTGGTCCCGGCAGGCACGCGTGGCGCCAGAATCTCCGCCGGGCATGTGTAGTTGAGCAGGATCAGGCTCTCCCAGCGGGCCGTGAGAAAGGGGCGGGGCATGGCGGCAGCGCGTGGATGACACGGCCATGCTACGACGTCGTGCGTCGAGGGTGGAAAGGGCAGAAGGGATGGAGAGATTCCATCCAGCCCTTCGAACGGGTGCCCTGAGTGCGGGTCGATCCATGGCAGGCATCAGATTTGAGCGGGCAGCCCTACGTTGACGCGTCCATTGCCCCAGTCATCCATGCCCCATCGGGCTCCTCTGAGCCGGTCGCAGCGCCGGTGGCTGCACCTCGTGTTCGTCGTCGCGCTGGCGATGGCGGCGGGCTACGTCGTGCGCCTTGCGATGGAGCCGCACATGGATGCAGGGTTCTCGGTGCCCAGCGATCACATCATTGGAGCGGTGGCCGAAGGATCAGCGGCAGAGGCGGCGGGTGTCCTCGTGGGCGATACGCTGGCAGCAGATGAGCATCTCCGGTGGCGAGATGGACCCACGCCCGAGACCGTCCGCGTGCTCCGGGAGGGGCAGGTGGTGTCCCTCGCTCTCGAGTCTCGATCTCCGTCGCTCCTTCAGCGGGTGGCGATGCTGCCGTGGTATCGCTGGGTCTTGTTCGGCGTCGGGCTGGTGACGCTCCTGATCGGGTGGTGGGTGTTCACCCGCAACCCCGATGCCCCGGGCACGGTCCCGTTCGTGTTCTGGACGGCTCTCGCGATGCTCGTCTTTCCGATGATCGGCCCATCGCGCGTGTGGACCCTAGGGATGTGGCAACTCCACACCGGCTGGGAGATCCTCTTCAACGGGTTGTACCACGCCTTCACCTTGCACTGGCTGCTTCGGTTTCCGCGTCCCCTTGGCGGTCGCCGCACGCTCTGGGCGGTCTACGGGCTGGTGATTGGGGTGATGCTCTGGATCGCCGTCGGTGCGTTCGCGCCGTTCCGGTTCCCCGAAGCGGCCCTCCACATACGCGCGGCCGTCGTTGGCTTGCTCGTGCTGGGGATCTGCGGGGTGCAGCTGGCCCGGGCACCGTCCCGCCGGACGCGGAGGCAGGCCAGTTGGATTCTGCTGGCGGCGGCGACCTATGCCGTGCTCGACATCGTGTTCTGGGAGATCCCGGTTCTGATCGGCGTCAACCTGGGTACGACGGGCATGACCAACGCCATTGTGGGTCTGAGCTACCTCGCCATCCCGATGGGGATCGCCGTGGCCGTCCTGCGCGAGGGGCTGTTCGGGATCGACCGGTTCGTGACGCCAGGCCTCGCGACGGTGGCCACCACCATCGTACTCATCCTGGCCTACGTGCTGGGAGCTACCGCCCTCGCGTCCGTCCTGGGTGTGCCCTCAGACACCTTGCCGATGGCGGCAGGCATCGGGCTGGCGGCGGTACTGGCCGTGCTCGTGGTGCCGGTCCAGAGGCGGATGTATGCGGCTCTGGATCGCGTGTTCAACCGTCAGGAGCGTCGCCATCGTGCGGTCATCGAAGACTTCGAGGCACGAGTCGAGACCACGCTGGACCCGGCAGAATTGCGTGACGCTCTCACAGCAAGCATCCAGGAGGGCCTGGACCTGACGGCCTGCACGGTGGAGCCCGCCGCGAGTCGCCAGCTCGAGGACTCCCGGCTCGTCGCCCGGCCGGGGGTTCTCGACATCGAAGCCACGGCTGGTGTTCACCTCGAGGAGGGGCTCGACGCGGCCCTGCGCATTCCTCTCCCCGAGGCTTCGGGAGTTTTGCGACTGGGCTCAAGGCGGAGCGGTGCCCGTTTCACGGAGGACCACGTCGAGCTGGTGAACGAGCTGGCACGGCGCTACACACGGGCCGCCGAGCGGTTGGCGTTGCTCCGGCAGATCGGCGAGCGCGAGCGCGAGCTGGACCACACCCGCCTCCGCATCGCAGGCGACCTCCACGATGACATCGGCGCCAGCTTGTCCTCGATGGCCGTGATGAGCGACCTCGTGCTGCGCAATGAGACCCTGTCCGAGTCTGACCGTCGCCGCCTCGGTCGTCTCAGCACCTCTGCCCGCGATCTCGTGGATCACCTCCGCGACATCGTGTGGGCCATCGACCCCCAAGCCGACCGTGTGCAAGACCTCGTTGTGCGCCTGCGTGACACGGCGGATGCGCTGCTGCCCGGCGTCCGGTGCGGCGTACGCGCTCCCGAGGATGCGACGCTCTCGCTCGACATGGACACGCGTCGCCACCTGATGCTCGTCGGCAAGGAGGCCCTCCACAACATCGCGCGCCACGCCCGCGCGACGGAGGTCCGCATCGAGCTGGCGCTGGACGCAGACACGCTCTCGCTCTCCATCGTGGACAACGGGCAGGGCTTCGACCCGGGCCAGGCCGCCGGCGGGCACGGGCTGAAAAGCCTCGCCGAGCGGGCCCGCCAGCTCAACGGGACCCTGGAGGTGACGAGTGCGCCCGGCGAAGGCACGCAGGTGACGGTTCGTGCGCCACGGTCCGCGCTGACGCAGAATGACGCGAACGCGCCATGACGCTGTGAGCATCTAAGCCTATCGTGGAGAGCCACCCGCTTCGTTTGTTGTGCCTCCGCTTCTCCACATCTGGCTCGTCGAAGACAACGCGCTCTACCGCGAGACCATCGCGGAGGTGCTGGACGCGGTGCCGGGATACGTGGCGTCGGTGTTCGAGCATTGCGAGGCCGCGCTGGATGCGCTCCACGCCGGTGCGCTCCCAGAGGTGGTGCTGATGGACATCGGCCTGCCGGGCATGAGCGGTGTCGAGGGCGCGCAGCGATTTCAGGAGCAGGCCCCCGCCGTGCCGGTGGTGATGCTGACGGTGCATCAGGACACCGATACCATCTTCCAGGCGCTCTGTGCCGGGGCCTCAGGGTATCTGCTGAAAACGGCCACGCCGGAGGCCATCGTGAGCGCGATCGCGGAGGTTCGGGCGGGCGGGGCAGCGATGGATGCTCAGATCGCTCGCCGCGTGCTCAACCTGTTCGCCTCGCGCCTCGCGCCGCAGGCCGACTACGGCCTGTCCGACCGGGAGCGTGAGATCCTCCACCAACTCGTCGACGGGCTGACGAAGAAGCAGATCGCGGAGCAGATCCACCTCAGCCCGCACACCATCGACGGGCACATCCGGAATATCTACGCCAAGCTGCACGTGCACAGCCGCAGCGAGGTGGTGGCCAAGGCCCTCCGCGAGCGGCTGGTGTAGGAAGGGCAAGACGTGCCGTCAGTCCGGCAGTGCCAGCTCCACGCAGATCTGTACAGGATTCGGAGCGAGTTGGCGGTGTGATCTTTCCCGTCTGATGTCTGATGATGTCATCCGACTCCTTCACCAGTGGGTCGGCGGCGCTCTAGATCGGCTGGTGCGTGTCGTCTACGAGGAGCTTCGATTTGTCCTGGCTGTATAACAGATTGCGGCTTGCTCTGCTGGGAAGCTCAAATTCGAGTCATCCCCGCGTAGGCGGGGACCCATGCAACGTCAGCTCGAAGCGCAGACGTGTACGCGGCGCCAGCGCGGGGCCCCCTGAACAGCCTCGGCGTCCGCAGCCCCCTGACCCGCCTCGGCCCCGCAAGCCGAGTCCAGTTTCAACATCACCGTTTCGGTCTTCGAGGTCCTGACAGATCACGCGCGCTCAGAAGTACCGTACCCAGGTCCTGTTGGTGCGGCGTTTATAACGACCGAAGGCGCGAGTCGGGAGGTAGAGGGCCGCGGCGAGGAGGGCCGAGAGTAGCCAGAGTTGCCACACGTGGTCGACGTGATACAGGTCCCCCGCATTCGGCCCTAGGGTCACCAGTACGATCCGGTAGCAGACAAGAAGGACGTAGAGGTGCAGCGCGTAGACGAACATCGGCGCCTGCCCGAACGTCCGCAGAACCTCCGTCCCAGGGGTCCGCTTCGTGTCCAGCCAGGCGAGGAGCAGCAGGGCGACACCCAGGGTGAGCAGAAGGAACGCCAGCGAGGGCGGGTACTTGGTGTAGTTGAGCATCGACATCAGCGTGTCGAGCGGCGTGGCTCCCGTCGTCCAGGGCTGCGGCTCCCCGTACACATCGACCCCACGGAGCACCACCAGAACGGCTAGGCACGCGGCGCCGAGCTGCCGGAGCCGTCGGGTTCGATGTGTAGACGCGACTCCGGAGCCGTACAGCGGACCCAGGGCGTAGCCACACGCGATGACGCCGATCCACGGCAGCGCCGGATACGAGATCCTGGCCGAGAGGAGGTCGGTCGTGAACAGGGGACCGCGGTCGTGCAGGATGGTCCAGGCCGTGTAGCCGATCTCGCCCGGCTCGAAGGAAATCGGGTCGAGCGCGTTGTGGCCAACGACGATCACTAGCCCGAGCGTGGCGATGGTCCGCTGAGGCAAGCGGACGATCACCGAGAGCGCGATCATGCTGAGCCCGATCACCCAGATGACCTGCAGGTATACGGTCTCGGGCGGGAAGCCCCAGAACCACGACTGGTTGATCAGGACGATCTCGAGCGCGACCAGGAACAGACCGCGCGTGAACAGGAACCGGCTCGGCGAGCGCGCCGGGCCGGATTGTGGGTGTGCGTAGAGCCACGCGCCCAACCCGGCGAGAAACACGAAGACTGGCGCGCAGAGGTGAGACGACAGGCGGGTGAAGAACAGGCCCGTGCTCACCGTCTCCAGGTGGATCGGGTCGCCGATAGAGATGTGGTAGAAGAAGCGCTCGCGGACGTGGTCGACCATCATCAGGGCGATCACCAGCCCCCGCATCACGTCGATGGAGGCGATGCGGGGGCTCCGTGTCGGCGTGCCGCCCTCGGCGGGGCCCTCAGCGGGCGGGCGGTCCGGGTCGTCTCGACGCATCACGGGCGAATATAGCCCGGCCCTCAGAACCCGACGCAGGGAGGCAGCGGTGCTAGGTCGGCACCAGCAGGAGAGACCGCTCGCTCGTCGTGAGGCGAGGGGACGCAACCCCTGCCTCGACCGTGTGGAGTGGCACCAGAGGTCTATGCGGCCTCGTCCGCCGTCTCCGCTGGGGTAGGGGGAGGACGCTCGCCTCCACGGCCGCGTCCTCCTCGTCCTCGATCACCACGTCGCTGTCCTTGAGCCGCAGAACAGTTTGCGGTTATGTGCCTACCATGACGCAGCGATAGGCTTGCGCGCCCGAGACTCCTTCTAGCTCGCCGCCAAACCTCCGTCGATGACGAGATCATGGCCGGTTACGTAGGGATTGGTCATCAGGAACAGAAATGCGTGAGCTATGTCATGCGGCGTCCCGAAGCGCTGAGCGGGTAGCTCCGGTGAGGTCGCCCACTTCTCGATCTCCTTGCGTGCCTGCTCATTTCACACCGCCGTATCGACGACCCCGGGGGTGATCGAGTTCACGCGGATCGGCGCTAGCTCCAGCGCCAAGGCACGTGCAAAGGTCGTTACGGCAGCGTTGACGGCAGCCAGTACCGACATTCCTTCGCGCGGTGGTTTGAGCGCCGAGCCGCCCGAGGTCAGGATGATTGAGCCGCGCGAAGCCATACGAGGAGTTGCAGCACGCACCACGTGGAAGAACCCACGCAGCTTGTCAAACGACCGCTCCATTTGATCGTTGGTCAGCTCGGCAAGCTGCCCGCGTCGCTTGTTCTCGTCCGCAACAGCCGTCACGGCCAGGTGGTCGATTTTTTCGATCTGCTCGAAGGTCCTCGCCACCGTCTCCGGGTCGAGCATGTCGAGTGCCACGGGCTGGACGTCGCCCTCAATGGATGCCACCGCCGCTTCGAGTTTCGACAGCGTTCGGCTCATCAGGATGACGCGCGCGCCGTTTTCGGCAGCGAGGCGACCTATCGAACGGCCAATGCCCGAGCTACCGCCGACGACAACAACGACCTGATCGGTGAGCGATACGTTAGAAGCGTTCGCCATATGAGATGGATTCACGAGTTGGTGTGAGCGGCGGCCTCGAATCCGTCGATGCCGGGTTCTACTACGCCTGCGACCACGCCTGCCTTCAGTTCTTCGGGGTCGGCTCCGTCCGTTGCTTCAAACTCCGTGGCCCATACGACTCGAACGCAGCCATTACCCGAATCCGAAAAGCGAACGGTGGACCGGTGGTTCGCTATGGGCAAGGGGGATTCGATCACCGAATAGGAATACTCGTAGTCCTCGTCAGAGATCGCGTTCAGCCGTTCGCGTAGCGGCGTACCGTCGCGCAGGTGAATCGCACGAATGGCGCCGACCTCCCTCCCCGATCCGTTCTCGATGATGCTGTCGGTAACGTCCGGATGCCAGTTCGGCACATTGCTGAAGGTCGCGGACGAGGTCCCACACCGCTGAAAGGGACGCCGTGATTTCGCGCTCCACGGTGACGAAGACCGTATTCGCTCCGTTCTGCATGGTGGGGCCTCGTTGAAGTGATCGGAAGCTTGAGGAATGAGCCGGTCTCGTTGAACAGGCACATAACAGTCAATATGCGGAATGCTTCCTGATATCACCGAGCTGGCGTTCTGGATAGCACGCAAAGAGTACGAACGACATCGGTGCGGGTCTAGGCTTTACGCGCCACAGCCCGTTGCTATACCGATGCGCTATCACGAACCATTCCCGACATCGCGTGAGCCGAACGCAGTGGCGGACGACACCCGCCTACGAGCTGGCGATCCGCTCCGGCTTCTCCCACATCACCAGCCCTTTCACCACCAGGAGGTTCGTCACCAGGAAGAACAGCGCCTCCTCTACCGGCAGCCCGACGATCTCCCAGCCCGTGCGCGTGGCATCGGTGATGTTCCAGATGCCGGCCTGCGTGATCGCGTACCAGTCGGCCGCCCACAGGTACAGTGTTGTGGGAATGACCGCCCAGGCCACGAGCTGGCGACGTGCCCAGATCAGGTGCCCGCCCAGCCACCACATCCCCGAGAGTACGGGGCAGGCCCACGCCACAATCAGGCCCATGTAGAGCCAGGAGCCGCCCGCTACCAGCATGATGGCACCCAGAATCGCCAGCACGAGGAAGACCGTCGCGCCGGTGGCTCGAATCCCGAGAGTGGAGTCCGGGTGGGAGTCAATCGGCGAGCGAGCTTGCAGCAGCCGCGTCCAGAGCCCGGTCATGACCGTCTGGATGCCGAAGAAGGCGTATTCCTCCACCGGCACGTAGCCGATGCGCGCCAGCACGCGGTCAGGGGGGTAGGACCAGATGTTCCACGCCACCAGCAGGTTGTCCCACGGTGTCGTGTAGACGTACGCGATGGCGACGAGCGCCGCCAGCGGCCACCAGGGCTGCCGCGTCCGGCCCTGGAGAAGCGACAGCGCGAGGAGCGGTGGCAGCGTAAAGACGAGGTGGAACTGGAGGTACGTCAGCCGACCAACGGAGGGAGAGGTTCGAAGGATCGCGAGCGGCGATGCAGGGTTCCCGGTCTCCGCGGCCTTCTCTGCGACCTCTCAGACGCCTACGCGATGGCCGCCCAGCCGGTGCAGTAGCCACCCGGCAGAACCGGGCCTGCGAACAGCTGGCAGCCGCCGCAGCCGCTCCCGGTCTCCGGCACGGTGTAGAGCCGGCAGCTCGAGCAGATTTCCGCCGGGTTGGTGCCCTTGTCAACGTAGTTCAGCGCGTTGCGGGTCGCCATGTCTGCTTCTGTCAGGGCGTCGTAGCCCTCGCAAGCCGACGAGCTGGTGGGAGCGCCGCCGCCACAGGCTGCCAGAACCGGAACGATGCCCACCGCTCCTGCAGTGGCGGCAAGAAAACGGCGACGGGAGAGCGAGTCAGACATCGGGAGTGGGAGGACGGTGAGACAGAGAGAACCCAAGGCAAGAGGTTCGGTTTCAAGCTGGCGAACGAAGGGCCGTTGCCCGTCGGCACGGTGCGCCCGTCCCCGACAGCCCAGAGCGAGGAACCCTGCTTCCGCCAGCTCGAGTCAGCCCTCCTCGCTGGCCTTCGAGAACTGGGCGTCGAAGACGATGTCAGACGGTGGGAAGTCCACGCGGCGGACGAAGGCGCAGGCCTCCTCAGCGCCGTGCTCACGGTCCATCGCGCCGTCCTCCCACTCTACGGAGAGCGGCCCATCGTAGCCGATCCGGTTGAGAGCCCGGATGACCTCTTCGAACCGGATGCGCCCGCGCCCGAGGCTCCGGAAGTCCCAGCTCCGTCGGGCGTCGCCGAACTCGGTGTGGCCGCCGAAGGTACCCGCGGGCATCCGGCGGTCCGCCCACCAGACGTCTTTCATGTGGACGTGCGCGATGCGGTCGCCCATCGCCTCGATGAACGCGACATAGTCGGCGTTCTGGTAGCCGAAATGGCTCGGGTCGAAGTTGACGCCGAAGGCCGGGTGGCCGTCCAGGGCCTCGATGAAGCGCTGTGTGGACACCAGGTCGAAGGCGATCTCGGAGGGGTGGACCTCCAGCGCGAAGCGCACGCCGAGCTGGCGGAACCGGTCGAGGATGGGCGTCCAGCGCTCGGCGGTCTCCTGGAACCCGGCCTCGATGTCCTCGGGCGGGTTCGGTGGCCACGAGTAGGTGAGGTGCCAGATGGGCGAGCCCGTGAACCCGGTCACGATCTCCAGCCCGAGCGCCGCTGCGGTCTCTGCGGTTTGGATGACCTCCGCGGCCGCGCGCTGGCGCACGCCCTCCGGGTCGCCATCGCCCCAGACGTGCGGCGGCACGATGGCCTTGTGCCGCCCGTCGATCATCGTGTCCGCGACCGCCTGCCCGACGAGGTGGCACGAGATGGCCCACACCTTCAGGCCGTTCTGGGCCAGGAGATCCTGGTGCTGGCGGAGGTAGCCGTCCTCATCGAGCACACGGTGGATGTCGCAGTGGTCGCCCCAGGTCGCCAGCTCGAGGCCGTCGTAGCCCCAGGAGGCGGCTTTGGGCGCCAGCTCGGCAATGGGCATGTCGGCCCACTGGCCGGTAAAAAGCGTGACGGGGCGAGGCATCGGGGTGGGAGCGAGTCGGTGTAGCGACGAGGGCGGATTACTGCGCGGCGAAGCGGACGGCGAGGCCGCCGCCGGGCGCGAGAGGAATCGTCAGCTGGTCTGCAGACGTTACGGCTCGGGTCTCGATCTCGTACGCGGCCGTCCGTGTGCGATAGTCGGCGTCGGCGGCATCGCGGTAGAGAGTCGCCGTGTAGGTCCGGTCGGCATCGAGGAAGCTGAGGGGCACGTCCACCGTCCGGGGCGAAGCGTCATTCTTGGCGCCGAGATACCAGTCCTCCGAGTGTCGGTCGCGCCGGGCGATGGTGACGTAGTCGCCGATCTTGGCTTCGAGGACGCGGGTGTCTGCCCAGTCGGCAGGCACGTCCTTGATGAACTGGAAGGCATCCATGTGGGGCGCGTAGTTCTCCGGCAGGTCGGCCGCCATCTGGAGCGGACTGTAGAGCACCACGTAGAGAGCGAGCTGCCCAGCAAGCGTCGTCGGGACATTGATGGTGCGGTCCGCGGTGCCTGCCAGGTTGAAGATGCCCGGCGTGAAGTCCATCGGGCTGGCGAGCATGCGTGTGAACACGAGGGTGGGGACGTGGTCGGGGCCGTTGCCTGCGCTCCATGCGTTGTACTCCTGGCCTCGGGCGGATTCACGGGTCATGAGGTTCGGGTAGGTGCGGCGCAGGCCGGTGTCCTTGATCGCCTCATGGATGTTGAGACTGATCTGGTGCCGGGCCGCCGCCTCCACACTCCGCTGGTAGTGGCGCACCATGAACTGGCCGGTGTTCCACTCATAGACGGTCTCGCCCTCGGCAACTCCGGGGCCGTGGCGACGCGGGTAGTTCATGCTCCAGTCCACGTAGCCCGACTTGATGGCTCGGACGCCGAGTCGGTTCATCAGCGCGTAGGCGTCCTCCATCTGGGGCTCGTAGTTGGGAGCGCTTCCACTCGTCTCGTGGTGCCCCATGAGCCGGGTGCCCTTCTCCCGAGCGTAGGCCGCCAGCCCGTCGAGGTCGAAGTCGGGGTAGGGCTCTGTGAACGAGAACACGTCGCCATTGGCCGTCCAGTCGCCATCCCATCCGGTGTTCCAGCCCTCCACCAGAACCCCGTCGAACCCGTGCTCGGCGGCGAAGTCGATGTAGCGCCGCGTGTTCTCAGTGGTCGCTCCGTGATTCGGACCCTGGCCCCAGCTCCAGATGCCGAGGTGCATCCCCCACCAGATGCCGATGTACTTGCCCGGCTCCGCCCACGACACATCGCCCAGGGCATTGGGCTCGTTGAGGTTCAGCATCGTGTAGTTGGTGACGAGGTCACCGGCCTCATCGCCGATGAGGATCATTCGCCACGGCGAGTGGTGCGGCGCCTCGGCGTAGACGGCAACGCCCGTGCTCCAGGGGGTGAGGTGGGCCTTAAGCGCGGTCCGCCCGATTCGCTCCAGCGACATGGCCGCATAGTCCACCAGCGCGGCCTCGTGGAGGGCTACGTAGGGGCCGCCCTCTCCGGCATCCTCATTTCCAAACGCCATCGTGAGCGGCGTGTGCGTCAGGGGGGGGGTCCGCGAGAGAGGCATCCGCTCGTAGAGGTATTCGTAGCGGTTTTCCTCCTGAGAGCGGATGTACCACGTGGTCGGATTGTCGGTCAGGCGAAATTCCGTCAGCTCGTCGACGATCTCGAACGTGCCCAGGTCGCCCTCTTCGGGCCACTCGTAGCGAAGCCCGATGCCGCCGTCGAAGACGCGCACGACGAGGTTCATCCGGCGGCCATTGTCCGCCTGCTCCATGCGGATTCTCAGCTCGTTGTGATGATCGCGGATCTCGGCCACCTCGCC
>JBCBZH010000378.1:0-2913 GCA_039815415.1 Bacteroidota bacterium | reverse complement strand
GGGCGCCGAGCTGGTGATCGGGAGCCGCGTCCGGGGGCAGCGCGCCGGGCGCGTGGAGCCGGGCGCCCTCCTCCCCCAGGCACGCTGGGGCAACGCGCTGGCATGCACGCTCATGCGCTGGCGCTGGGGTGCTCAGTTCACGGACCTCGGGCCGTTCCGGGCCATCCGCTGGTCTGCGCTAGCCAACCTCGGCATGCTCGACACCACCTTTGGCTGGACGGTCGAGATGCAGGTTCGCGCCGTGCGCGCCGGGCTGGTGTGTGCTGAGGTGCCCGTGGCCTACCGAAAGCGCATCGGGGTCTCCAAGATCACGGGGACCGTGAACGGAACCGTTCGGGCAGGTGCCAAGATTCTGTGGACGATCGGGCAGCACGCCATCCGCCGCGATGCCCCGCTCGCCAGCTCGAGGGCAACACCCATTCTCGGAGCCTCGAGCTGACGAATCGAGCGTGCGGATCGTTGGCGAAGAGTCGGTCTGGAAGCGCTTCCGAGGCCGGGGTCCCCCTATCTTGATCGTGTCCACGGCCTGCGTCAGGAGAGCCTCACCCTCTCCCCTTTCCTTCGGTCGGCCTGTTCATCTCTTCCCCCATTCTGATGTCCGAGCCCCGCATCTGGTTCAACGGTGAGCTGGTCGCTCACGAAGACGCCACCGTCCACGTTCTCGCCCACGTCGTCCACTACGGGTCGTCCGTGTTCGAGGGCATCCGGTTCTACGAGACCGACCGCGGCCCGGCCATCTTCCGCCTCCGCGAGCACATGCGCCGCCTCGTGGACTCGGCCAAGATCCACCGCATGGAGATCCCGTACTCGCTCGACGAGTTGGTGGATGCGGTCATGGAGACCGTTGTGGACAGCGGACTGGAAGCGGGCTACATCCGCCCGGTCGTGTATCGCGGTGCGGGGCCGAAGGGCGTCAACCCGCTCAACAACCCGGTCGAGACCGCCATCGCGACGTGGGAGTGGGGCCAGTACCTCGGACCAGAGGCCGTTGAGGAGGGTGTGGACGTACACGTGGCCTCGTGGAGCCGTGCGGCGCCGAACACCTACCCGGCCATGGCGAAGGCGGGCGGCAACTATCTCAACTCGTCGCTCATCAAGATGGACGCTGTCTTGGGCGGCTACGCCGAGGGCATCGCGCTGACGGTAGATGGCCTCCTGTCGGAGGGCAGCGGCGAGAACCTATTTGTCATCCGCGATGGAGTGCTTCACACTCCGCCGGTGTCTTTCGCCATCCTGCCTGGGATCACCCGCGATACCCTCATCACGATCGCTCGCGAGAGCGGATACGAGGTCAAGGAGGTCGCCATGCCGCGCGAGATTCTTTACCTCGCCGACGAGCTGTTCTTCACCGGCACCGCCGCTGAGGTGACGCCCATCAAGACCGTCGATCACCACCAGATCGGGGCGGGACGCCGCGGCCCCATCACGGAGGAGCTGCAGGCCAAGTACTTCGCGGCTCTCCGCGACGCGGATAACCCGCACGATTGGCTCACCTTCGCACGCGAGGAGGTCGCCAGCTCGAGCCAGGGACAGGCGCCCGCCAACGGGCAGGCTGCTGGAGTCGCGGTCTAGATCCCTCTGCCGTCTATCTGTAGGGGCCTTCGCGCTGGCGAAGGCCCCTTTTCGCTGCGTCGCACCAGGAAAGCAACTCACCTCGAGCTGGCGAGGACAGTGGACACCCCTGACCGGTGGAAGCGTCATGTCAGCATGTGAATTCGTCAGGCCGCCCGCCTGAAGGGCCTCTGCGACGAGGTGGGCGCAGAAAACGGGCAACTTCCAGGGTGGCATCCCGTTTGTACCTCGCCAGCTCGCACCCGACGCCCTGCAGGGGCTCCCCCATGACTGCTGCTCGCCTCCTCCCCCTCTTCGTTCTGACCGCTCTCGTTCTGGGCGCCACGTCCGTGGCCGCACAGCCGAGCCGCAGTGCCAGCCCACAGGTCGCTATCGCAGCGTCTGACGGTCCCTCTGCGACTGATGTTCGTGGCGGTGGCGAAGACCGCAACGCCGTACCCGGCAGCGGATGCTCCGGGTTTATCAACAACGGTCAGCCCACGGCCACGGTGACGTTTGGTGGAGAGGGCTCGCTCTCGATCTACGCCAAGTCTAGCGACGACACCACCATTCTCGTCGCGAGTCCGGATGGCAAGTGGCATTGCAGCGATGATGCCAACGGAAGCAACCCAGGCGTCACCATCGCCAATGCAGGAGAGGGGACCTATGTGGTCTGGATCGGCACGTTCTCGCCGGATTCAGCCGGATCCCCAGCACAACTCTTTGCCCACAGCGGTTCGCCGCAGTGGTAGCCCTAAGGAGCTAGACCTGAGTGGTTCGGAGCCGCTCCAAGAGTACGGAGAGCTGCGTCAGCTCGTCGTCCGTGAGAGGCTCTGCAATGCGGTTGATGGTCTCTTCGACGGGAGCGTCGAGGCTGCGTAAAAGGTCGAGCCCCTTTTCCGTGATGGCGACCCGGACAACGCGGCGGTCGTGCTCGTCGCGCTGGCGATCCACCCATTCGTTGCGTTCCAGGCGGACGAGGAGGCGCGTCACGTCGGGCGTCCGGTCGAGCAGGCGCTCTGCGATCTGGGAGCAGGTATACGGATCAGGGTGGCGGCCTCGGAGAATGCGCAGCACGTTGAATTGCGCCTGCGTAATGCCATGCGGGGCCAGCGTCGCCTGAATCTCACTCATCACCCACGAGGAGGTCGCGAACACATTGAGCACGGCCTCGTGCGCTGGAGACGCGAAGCGAGTCTGCTGAATGAGGTCGGAGAGAGTCACAACGAAGGATGATTGTTGGTGCAACGAATGTTTTCAACGGGCCAACGCCCAAAACGTTCAGACACCCTCCAGATTTTCCTTCCAGGCGGTCCGTTCTCCAGCCAAAACCTTGTCTTTATCGTCCGTCTACTGCTGGAG
>JBCBZH010000278.1:0-5611 GCA_039815415.1 Bacteroidota bacterium | reverse complement strand
GGACTCCTTCGAGCTGACGACCGAAGCCGAGCTGACGACCGAAGCCGAGCTGACGACCGCAACCTTGGCGGAGGCTCCTGCCGAGACCGACGACTGGACCCGCACGCCACACTGGAGCGAAGCCGCTCCCGCCGAGGCTCCTGACGCCACCCTCGCGGAGACAACTGAAGACGCCCCAGAAGACCTGGAAGTACTTGCTGTTGAGGCCAGCAACCTGGACATCTTCGCCGATGTCTCGACGTTCGAGATCGCCTCAACGCCATCCCTCGAGGCGCCTCCGGCCGAGGACACCTGGACTGTAGAGGCCGACGCCAGTGCGATGGCCCCTGAGCCTGAGCCCACACCCTTCGCCAGCGCGACAGCCATCCCAGAGGACGAGTCGTTGTTCGAGGAGCTGAAGATTGAGGAGATGTCGTTCCAGGACATGTCCTTCGGCGAGCCCCAGGCCGAGGCGCACACCTTTGACCCCGATGAAGCGGCGCAGGAGATCGATGCCATCGAATCGGCCCTGGCGGAGCTTCTTCCAGCCCCTCCCACGGCACCGCACGAGCCAGAAGCGGAGGCCGCCGACGAACCAGAGGCCAGCATCTTCATGGATGCGCTGGTCCCTGACGAGCTGGCGACGCCGGAAGCCGAGATGCCATCGGTGCCGGTGGCCGACGTCGCGCCCGAGACGACCGCTGAGGTCTCTCCTCCTGAGGACGACATCTTCGCCCCGACCTCGTTCTTCGACGCCGACGATGCCGTGCCGACGGCAAACCCGCTCGCGTTCGAGGACACGTTTGCTCCGACGAGCACGGAGGACATGCCGAGCGACGATGTGTTCTCCAGCTGGAGTCCGTCGTCGTTCGAGCCTGCACAGCCCACTAGCTTCTCCACGCCCGCTCCGACGTTCGAGGACACTCCCGCGGAGGTTCTCTCAACCGCCTCCATCGAACCGCAGACCGAGCCAAGCCCGCAGGCCGAGCCCAGCCAAGAGGCACCGGTTGACCTCTCTTCCTTCGAGGATTGGGGGCTCGACCCGGAGCCGGTGGCGCCTGCCGTAGAGCCGCAGCCCACCTCGTGGGCGTCGCCGGAGGCCACGGACTCCACGGTGCACACATGGGCTCCGACCCCAGCACCCACTCCGAACACGCCATCGCCCCAGGCGCCCCCGTCGGACAGCGCTGAGCCGCAAGCCACAGCGTGGGTCGTCCGCAACACACCGGCCGAGCCCTCCGCAGAGGACAACTCGACTCCGAGCGAGGACGCCGCTCCGGCCTTCGATGACGCCCCCGTGTTCCAGGAGGCTCCTATCGCGAGCGCAGTCCCCGCCTACGAGCCGCAGCCCATCCCTGAGGCCGCGGCGGCAGCGCCCGTTGCCGATGCGCCGGTTGCCGCAGCTCCAGGAAGCATGCCGCAACGCCCAACTGCACCGGAGCCCTTTCCTGAACCGGTTGTCGTAGCGCCTCCGGCACCGGCCCCTGAGCCAGCACCGGAGCCTCAACCTCTCCCGGAAGGTGCGGAACGCCTCTCGGTTCTCCCGTCCATCGACGATGACATCGAGCGGGCCCTCCACCTCGCAGGCGTCAACACGCTGGACGAGATGGCCCGCTGGGGCCGCACCGACGCCCGTCGCATCGCAGCGGAAGTCGGCGTCTCCGAAGAGACCGTACTGAACCACTGGGTCTTCGAAGCACAGACGGCTCTGTTCGAGCGCTTCACGCAACAGGTCGGCTCCTGAGCCACCTACCCGTTCACACCTCGCGCCCGCTCAGGCGAACCGAGCGGGCGCGATTGCGTTTCGCCCAGCCCGTCGCCAGCTGCACCCTGAGGGTCCCCTCGAGCTGGCGATCAGGCGATGCTGGACCCGAGCACGCTGTCAGGAATCCCAAAGGCATCCACCAGCTCGCAGGCATGCGGCCGGATGCGACTGAGAAGAGCGTTGACCTGCGTCCGGATGGCCTTGGCGACGTTGGCATCGAAGAGGTGCTTCTCGAGGAACCAGCCACGGTCAGACTCCAGATGCGTCAGCGCGTAGAGCGCGCACTGAAGGCGCAGCACGGTCTGGAGCTGCTCATCCTCGATGTTCTCCACCCTGGCCTGGAAGGACTCCAGCACCAGGCGCTCAGCATGAGCCCGTGCGAGCGTAAGGAGATGATCCTGCACCTCGATGAACGCCTCGAAGGAATCCATGCCGCCCTTGATACGACGCTGCAGGCGTCCGGCGGCTGAGGTGAGCAGCATCCGCTCCCGCCGCAGAAACAGCTCGGCGTGCCACTCCGGGTCCATCAAATGGTCCTCCGACGTGTTGCGGCGCGCCAACGGGTTGATCTCACCGATCCGCACGTCAGCCTGCTCGCGGAGGTACTTGAGCACGCCGAACAGGTTGAGGTCGGAGAACTCCTGCTTGTACCCGGCCAGCAGGCCCTTCGCCACCTGAAGCTGGAGCACCGTGTTGTCGCCCTCGAAGGTGGTAAAGATGTCCGAGTCGGCCTTGCGATGGGCGATGCGGGTGGACCATCGGAAGCCCTCACCGCCACAGGCCTCGCGGGCCTCCTGCAAGGAGTGCGTACCGTGCCACGTCGCCATGGCCTTGAGCGCGGCGGCTCGCGCCTCGATCTCGCGCGTGTCGCTGCCCGGCGCCAGCGCGGCGAAGTCCTCCGCCAGCTCGTGCAGGGCGAACGTCAATCCGTAGCTGGTAGCGACGAGCGGGAGCAGACGACGCTGATGACTGCGGTAGTCCAGGAGCGGCACCTCGGCGGCGCCTGCCGGACCGAACTGGCGGCGGCGCGATCCGTAGCGGACGGCGATGCTAAGCCCGGCCTTGGCGGCGCTGTTGCCCCCGGAGCCCACCGCGATGCGCCCGCCGACGAGTGTTCCGAGCATCACGAAGAACCGCTTGCCTGCGCTCGGAATCGGGCTGGTGTAGACGCCGTCCTCAGACACCTGGGCAAAGCGGCTGAGCAGGTTCTCGCGCGGCACCCGGACGCCATCGAACCAGATCTGGCCGTTGTCGATGCCGTTGAGGCCCATCTTGTGACCGGAGTCCGCGATGCGGACGTTCGGCAGCACGGTCCCCTCCGCGTCGCGAACGGGCACCAGGAAGGCGTGGACCCCGTAGCCCTCCCCATCGATGACGAGCTGGGCGAACACGGACATCATCTGACCGTGGCGAGCCGCGTTCCCGATCCACTCCTTGTGGTCGGCCTCGGTCGGCGTGGTGATGACCCACTTGTCCGTTTCGCGGTCCAGGGTCGCGGTCGTCTGTAGATCCCGGACGTTGGAGCCGTGGAGGCGCTCAGTCATGGCAAAGCCGCCCGGCAGCTCGAGCGTGGCGATCCGAGGCAGATACTCGCGGCGCTGTTCCTCGTCGCCCAGCTGCGCCACGCTGCCTCCCCACAGCCCAAAGTGGACGCCGAACTTGATGACGAGGCTGAGGTCGTGGGTTGCCAGCGTCTCGAACACAGCGATAAAGTCGCCGATGGAGTTGCGGCCTCCGGCGTACTCCGGGTAGCTGAGCGCGCCCAGCCCTTGGTCGGCGAGGTGTTGGACCCACTCCAGCACGAGATCGCGGTACGCGTCCTTTGGGAGTTCGGGGTCGGGGTACGCGAAGACCGGATCCTGCAAGAGACGCCGGACGCGGTTCCTCAGCTCGGCACGCGGCCCATCCAGGATCGCCTGCATGGCCTCCACGTCGAAGGCCTCTGGCGGGGCAGGCACCGTTGTGGCTGCCCCATCGCCTCCGATCCGCGCCTCTGTAGGCTGCAAGGGCCTAGGCTCGATGAGGTCTCGGATGGCCTCGTCGCCCACCACTCCCATCAGAGCTTCAAGGTCCTCCAGCGCGCGGCGCGACTCGTCCGTCAGCCCGCTGCCATCGCCCCCTCCGGCGAGCATCGCAAGATCTGCCCCTAGTTCGGCCAGCGACGGCGCATCATCCGGTGCGAGGTGCTTCACCGCCCGGCGGATGGTGCGGACCCACCCGAAGTACGTGGTCGCATCCGGTGGGTCAGCGGGATTGAGCCACGCCGCGAGCTGGTCGCGGTCGGCAGGCTCGATCCAGTCCTGTGCCGTGAGCCGCTCGCGGACGCCTTCGATCTCAGAGGGCGTCAGCAGGCCATCGGCCCAGGCGACATACAGAAATGGAAGCACCGACGCGACGCCGCGAGACAAGTCCGCAACGGGGTTGACGTCGGTCGAGCTGGCGAAAGAAGGAGTGGAGTCAGCCATCGGATCGGGGGATGTAGGATCTGTACCCCTTTCTCCGCACAAAGTGCCTTTGCGCAACGTGCCCTCGCCAGCTCGACGCGCCGCATTCAGCCCACAGGCCGCGCGATGTAGGCGTCGTAGTCCGGAATGCGGCGCTCGTACTCGGTGTTCATCAGCGGAGACGAGAACATGAAGTCCGCCGACGCCCGGTTGCAGGCCACCGGAATGTTCCAGACGGCAGCAATTCGCAGCAGCGCCTTCACGTCAGGGTCGTGTGGGGCGGGTTGGAGCGGGTCCCAGAAGAAGATGAGCACGTCGATCTCGCCCTCCGCGATGCGGGCGCCGAGCTGTTGGTCGCCGCCGAGTGGGCCACTGCGGAGCCGCGTCACGGGAAGCTCCAGCGTTTCTTCGAGCAGCCTCCCTGTTGTCCCGGTCGCGATGATGGTGTGGTCCGCCAGCGCGTCGCGGTTGTACCGCGCCCACTCGAGGAGGTCGCCCTTCTGGTTATCGTGCGCCACGAGGGCGACGCGTTTCCCCGGCGTCATGGGTAGCGTGACTGGCATCGAGATGGTGTGGATGGACCACGGAGATGCGCCATCTTGCGGATCGTTCCGGCCATGAGCCGCGAACCGCTTTCATTCACAACACGCTCTCGAAGGGTGGCTTCTCGCCAGCTCGAGCGTCGGCTCTCGGCGTGTAACCCGAGAGACACGTCGCACCACAGGTCCTTCGACTCCGGGCTGCGCCCGTTGCTCAGGATGACAGAGGGGGACGCATCCGCCGAGGTCTCACGCCCAATCCACGGGCTGGCGGCCTGAACTCGGTAGCTTCCGGGCTCTCCGGCGGATCGGACAATCCGCCTCCCGCATGCCCGCCAGCTCGATGCCGACTCCCCTCTCCAGCGCCGACCTCCGCGCCTCGTTCCTCGACTTCTTCCGCGAGAAGGGCCACGAGATCGTCCCGAGTGCCCCGCTCGTCCCGCAGGACGACCCGACGCTGATGTTCATCAACGCGGGCATGAACCCCTTCAAGGACGTGTTCCTGGGCACCGGCTCCCGCCCGTACGTCCGCGCCGCCGACACGCAGAAGTGCCTCCGCGTCTCGGGCAAGCACAACGACCTCGACGAGGTGGGCATCGACACGTACCACCACACGTTCTTCGAGATGCTCGGGAACTGGAGCTTCGGGGACTACTTCAAGAAGGAGGCCATCGCGTGGGCGTGGGAACTGCTGGTCGACCGCTGGGGCTTGGAGCCCGACCGCCTCTACGTGACCGTCCACGAGGGCGACGACGCGTTGGGCCTGGGACCGGACCAGGAGGCCGCCGACCTGTGGACCTGGGAGACCTCTGTGCCACCGTCGCACATCCTCTTCCAGCCGAGCAAGGACAACTTCTGGATGATGGGCGACACGGGTCCCTGCG
>JBCBZH010000051.1:0-18884 GCA_039815415.1 Bacteroidota bacterium | reverse complement strand
CGGTCGCCAGCGCTTTGGCACTCATAGCGGACCCGCGGACGGCCGCGAGCTTGCCTTTGAGGCGGGCTTTCGTCTGTGCGTCCAGAGAAGAAGAGGAGGACGCCGCGCGATGAGCAGAAAAGGACATGACCGCAAGAGGATGAACAGGAGGGCAGGTGCCTGTCTATCGCCAAACGAGTATGCAGCGGATCATCTCCGTAGGACGCTGCCCATTCACCAGCCTGAGGCGGACTCATCTACCACCTACGCCCCTCAACGAGTCCGGCTCAAGCCTCCGCCAGCTCGAGAGGCGTTTCCAGCGCGGGGATAAAGCCGGGGCGGGTGGCGCGGCGGTCCAGCCACCGAGCCGCGACGCCGAGCAGCGCCGAGATGCCGAGCATTGTGCCTGACACAGTCATGGCCATTGGGATCGACTGAAAGGTTGCCATCTGGAGAAACAGAGCCAGGATGCCAACAGGCGCCGAGATCAACAGCGGGATGAACCGGCTGGCGGCGCTGAACCGGTCTGAGCGGCGGGAGAACGGGGGCGTGCGGTAGAGCAAGGCCAGGCACCGCGTTACCAGCACGATCAGCGCGAACCAGTACAGTGCGTGAATGGCAGCGTGTACGAGAGGCATCTGGAACATCAGAACCGCCCATAGCACGAGGTGGAGAGGGAACAGTACACGGACAATCAGCGCGGACTGCGCGCCCATCTGCAGCCGCCGCGTGCGTACTTCCGGCAGTGTGCCGAACACCCATGCAGCCTCCGAATGATCCGAGAACTGGAGCGTCTGGATCAGCGCATGAGCACAGAACACCAGCACGACGAGCATCGACAGGTGAAGCTGGGTCTCGGGATACAGAATGGCGTTCTCCGAGCCGTGAGTGAACAGGCTGCCCAGGCCACCGGCCAACCATCCGAACGCTGCAAAGCCGAGAGGAAGCAAGGCCGCGGGCCAGACGCGCCCTCGCACCAGACGGTCGCTCGTAATCGCGGCCACCGCAAATCCATACGCAGCACGTGAGGGGCCCGTGCGTGTCAGGAGGCGCTCGTAGCCAGCCAAACGCCGCGTCTCACGTGCGTTCTTGGACTCGTATGCCTCGGATTCGAGCTTGGCAAGAAGTGCGAAGTAGCGATCGGCGAACAGGCGCGAAAACGCCCATCCAAAGAGGAGCGTCGAGCTGACGAGGATCGCCAGCCCGATGGTGGAGCGCCCCGCCGCGACATCCACCAGCCACGCCCCGGGCCACCATGGGGACGAGGCCGTTTCCGGAGAGGTGCCGAGCCACTGATACCCGATCACGATGCCGCCGACGAGTAGCGTCCGCGCGGTTCCAAGGACCGGCCGCAGCGTGGTGAGAGGCAGGGCAAGCGTGAGTGTCCACAGAGTGCCGACACACATCGCAGAGGTCCACACAATCCCCAGGGCAATGAGGCCCGTGATTCCGATGCTGACGGGGATGCCATGTGTCAGGGCCGACCGGATCCCGATCGGCACGGCGACGCAGACCGCCATCAGCATCACGTAGCCCGCAATGCCGACGAGCCGCGCCCCGTAGTGCTGGCGTTCCGATGCCGGCAGCGTAGTCAGCCACGCGTTCTCCTTGGGGCGTCCCATCAGCTCGTCGTACGAACCCACCACGCCGAAGGCCGCCAGCACAATGCCGAAGGATCCGCCGACGAGCACGACCTGTTCCGGGGGCGAATCCCCGAGTGTGAGCGCGAGAATGACGCCGGAGACCGCGTAGGCGAGGCCCGTCGTGACCACGCGGCTCGCGCTTCGGGACCCACTGCGGGGGTGCCGGAGGTCGGCCCGGAGCTGGGCGGCTGCGAGGGTGCGGACGAGGGACATGCACGGAGAGGCGGTCCTCAGGAGATCGGCGGGCTGGCGTTGGGGGCCCTATACCTGCTGAGAACGAAACCGAGATGCGCCGCTACGCTCTCTCAACGCCCGATGCGGCTACGGAGCTGCGGCTTCCGCCGCTTCGCGCTGGCGAACCTGCTCCGTGAGGAACCGGCTCCAGCGTCGGGCTTTTTCGAGGTGCTCGCTGAGAGTCCGGCTGAAGTCGTGGTAGCCCGGGCGCGAGGCGTTGACGACGAAGAAGAGGTAGTCGTGTGTCTCGTTGTTCAGCACGCCCTCAATGGCCGCATCTGAGGGGTTATTGATCGGCCCCGGAGGCAGGCCGTCGATGAGGTACGTGTTGTACGGGTGCTGGAAGCCGTAGTCCCGGTTGAACAGCCGCCGCATGGGGCCTCCATCGGATTCCATCAGCGCGTACTGCACTGTGGGGTCGGCCTCCAGGCGCATCGTTCCTGCAGCCGTGCGGCCCAGGATGCGATTCAGGTAGACCCCTGCGATGCGCGCCTTTTCCTCGTCGTAGCGGGCTTCCCACTCGACGATGGAGGCCAGCGTGATAACCTCATCAGGGGTCATGTTGAGGGCTTGGGCCTGGGCGACCTTCTCGTCGGTCCAGTAGCGCTCGTGCCATTCGTGGATGCGCGAGATGGCACGCTGGGCGTCAGTGGTCCAGAGGATGTCGTACGTGTTGGCGCGCATCCGGCCAAAGAGGTGCGCCGTGTTGGTGCCGAGGTCTGTCGCCAGCTCGGGGTCTTGGAGCGCGTCCACCACCTCGGTCGTGTCGGTGCCGAGCTGGCGCGAGAGGGTGCGCGCGAAGCGCTCCGGCGTCAGGCCGCCTGCAATGGTGATGCGGATGGGGTCCTGGAGACCCTTTCGGATTTTGTCGAGCAAGGCCCAGTTGGACATCCCCGGCTCGATGAGGTAGTGCCCGGTCTTGACCTGATCGGCCCAGCCCGTGAGGGTGCCGAAGGTCTCCATCGATCCACGAGAGCCGAGAGCTCCGACGCTCTCGAGCGAATCCAGCGCCGCTGAGAAGTCGGTGTCGGGGGGGAGGCGGATGCTGTAGGTCTCGGCATCGCCCTCTGTGTCCGGGACGTTGGGCAGGAAGGCGAGCCAGCCCACGACGCCTGCCCCGATGAGGCCGAGAAGGATGAGGGCGGCAAGGATCTTCTTCATCGAGAGACGAGGTGGGGTAGAGTCGAGCTGGCGAGGGCGGTTCAGGCGGGGGCGCCGTCTCCTGACGGCGCTGGGCGCTGGTCACGGCTGTCAATGGTGCAGACGGTGTGGATGCCGCCGCGCACCGTGTAGTCCGTCGAGACGATGAGGCGGTCCGGGTCCTCGAGGTGGCGCATCAGGTCCTCGAACACAAACGCCGTGATGTCCTCCTGAGCTGCGCCGATGTGGCGCCACGAGAGCAGGTAGTACTTGAGGCTCTTCAGCTCGAGGAGCCACGCGCCGGGCACGTACTCGATGCGGACGGTCCCGGAGTCGGGGAGGCCCGAGAACGGACACAGTGCGGAGAACTCGCCGCGTTCGGTCTCATAGACCACCTGCTGCCGGGCGTCGTGCGTGTAGGGCATCCGGTGGATTTCCTGCTGGCGCGTCTCCGGCGGTAGGAACAGCGCCACGCGGCCCTCCGGCTGGATGCCGTAGCGGGCCATGTGGTCGAGCGACTGGCGCGTGTGTTCGGCGGCCTGGGCCTGGATGGCAGCGAGGCGGTCGGAGGCAGTAGGGGAGACGTCCACGAAAGCGAGAATAGCGAGGTGGAAGGATAGCGCGGGCTGTTTGGGTGGCTCGGGCGTTCTGTGCGAAACCAACGAATGGGTGTCCTCTCTTCGCCAGCTCGAGACATCGTTTCACCCAAGTCTCTACGTGACGCGCGGTCGAGCTGGCGCGTTCTTGTGTCCATGTCCGATCTCGTTTCTCCACCCCCCGCAGGCGACTCCGCCCTGGTCCTCTTCTCCGGGGGGCAGGACTCCACGACGTGCCTGTTCTGGGCGCTCAAGCACGTTGCGCGCGTCGAGGCCGTCGGGTTCGACTATGGGCAGACGCACGGCGTCGAGCTGGCGCAAGCGCAGAAGATCGCCGACGCGGCGGGTGTGCCGTTCGTCGTCCAGGACCTGACCGGCCTTCTGGGGGGCTCGGCGCTGGTCGAGGGCGGCGATACCAACGCCGCCCACGCATTGGCGCCGGATCTGCCCGCGTCGTTCGTGCCGGGGCGCAACGCGCTCTTCCTCACGCTCGCCGCCTCGCATGGCTTTCTCCGCGACATCCATGACCTCGTTGGCGGCATGTGTCAGACCGACTACTCGGGCTACCCCGACTGCCGCCTGGACTTCGTCGAGAGCCAGCAGCGCACCCTCGAGCTGGCGCTCGATGCGCCGCTCCGCATCCACACGCCGCTGATGCATCTCACGAAGGCCGAGACCTGGAAGCTGGCGCGCGACCTCGGTACGGTGCGGGGGCTCGACGTGCTGGAGACCGTCCGCGAGATGAGCCACACCGACTACCACGGCGATCGCTCCGAGCGCCACGCCTGGGGGTATGGCAAGCTGGACAACCCGGCGTCGGTGCTGCGGGCCAAGGGCTACGCCGAGGCGGAAGCGAAGGGGTGGGTGTGATGGGGGAGAGGAGGGATGAGGGATCGGGGATGAGGGATGAGGACGTCCAGGCAGCGGATTCGCCAGCTCGTGGCGCGGAATCCTCTCAACTCGGAACTCTCAACTCTCAACTCACGGACGAAGCCGGTCTCTCGGAGCGCGTCGCGCCCAGCACCCCTCGAGCTGGCGAAAAGACCTACCGCGTCAAGGCGATCTGGAGGACACTCCAGGGCGAGGGCGTGTGGGCCGGGCGGGCCGCCGTGTTTATCCGCTTCGTGGGCTTCAACCTATGGAGCGGCTACGAGACGGATCGCCAGCGCGACGCCGAACGCTCGGGCGCCGACTGCCCGCTTTGGTGCGATACCGAGTTCACCAAGGAGGGCAGCGTCCGGCTGACCGCCGAGGACCTGGCGGCCGAGGCGGCTCGAGCTGGCGACGCCGTTCGGTTCTGCGTGCTGACCGGCGGCGAGCCGCTCTTGCAGGCCGACCGCCAGCTCGTCCAGGCTCTACGCGCGGAGGGCTTTGAGATCGCCGTCGAGACCAACGGGACGCAGCGGCTGGCGGATGCCTTTGGCGTGGAGACCGATTGGCCGGACTGGATCGTGTGCAGCCCAAAGCTGCCAGAGGAACGCCTTGTGCTGGAGGCCTGTGACGAGCTGAAGCTGGTGGTACCGGACTACCTGCCGAGTGCGTATCGCCAGCTCGAGGCACGGGTCCGGGAGCACGGCGGTCGGCGGGCGCTGTGGGTGCAGCCTGAGGACGGGCCCCGGGTGGCAGAGGTCACGCGGCTGGCCGTCGAGCTGGCGATGGGCGATCCGCGCTGGCGGGTGTCGGTGCAGACGCACAAGGTGCTGGGAGTGGATTGAGCCGTTGGGGATGGGCGAAGGGGCAGGAGCCAAGACGGAATCTCTTCTTCCCCCATCCCTCTTCCCCAACGCGAACCTCTGTTGACAGCAGGGCCGGCACTTTATACTAGACGGGTCCATCTCGTCTCGAATCCATGCTCGTACGCGCTCTCGTTCTCGCTCTCGTCGCCCTCATCGTGTTGCCTGTTCAGGCCCAGGAAGACCTCTCCTACCAAACCCCCGTGCCCGAGCTGGCGGCCCTCGTGGATGCGCCGCGCACGCCAGGCGTAAGTCTGAGCCCGGACAAGGCCACGATGGCATTTCTGGAACGCCCCGGCGTGCCGCCCATCGTCGAGCTGGCGCAGCCCGAGTTGGGGCTGGCGGGCATCCGCCTGAACCCTAACACCAACGGGCCGAGCCGCGCCAGCGGCTTCACCGGCCTCTCGTTCAAGGCCGTGGATGGCGGTGACGAGCGTGCCGTGACGGGCCTGCCCGAAGGCGCCCGCTTCCGGTCGGTGTCGTGGAGCCCGGACAGCCGCCACGCAGCCATGCTGATGGATTTTGAGGACCGCATCGAGCTGTGGACGGTGAATGTGGCGACCGGACAGGCACGCCGCCAGCTCGAGACGCCCGTCAACGATGCCGCGCCCGGGGCCTCCATGCGGTGGCTCTCGTCGGGCGACGCACTGGTGGTGCGGACGGTGCTCCAGGGGCGTGGCGAAGCGCCTGCGGCAGCGACGGTTCCCGCCGGTCCGGTGGTGCAGCAGAGCGATGGGCAGGCTGCCCCCGCGCGGACGTACCAGGACCTTCTCGCCAGCTCGATGGACGAATCCCTCTTCGACCACTACATGACCAGCGAGTTGGTGGTGGTGGGTCTCGATGGATCGACGCGCGTGGTGGGATCGGCGGAGATCTACAGCTCCCTGAGCCCGTCGCCGGACGGGCGGTACCTGCTCACCGAAGCGCGCCACCGTCCGTACTCGTACCTCGTGCCGTGGTACCGCTTCCCGACGCGTGTGGAGGTGTGGGACCTCGACTCTGGCGAGCGGGTGCACCTCGTAGCCGACACGCCGCTGGCTGAGCGCGTGCCCATCGCCTTCGGGTCCGTGCCCACCGGGCCGCGTTCGTTTGGATGGCGCGCCGACGCACCCGCTACGCTCGTCTGGGCTGAGGCACAGGACGGCGGTGACGCCGGACAGCCCGCCGAGGTGCGCGACCAGCTCTACACGCATGCCGCACCATTCACCGGGGACGCCAGCCCGCTGGTGACGCTCCCGCTCCGCTTCTCGGGCATCACCTGGGGCGATGACGACACCGCCATCGTGGAGGAGTACATGTGGCAGGACCGGACGCGCCGCGCCTACGTCATCGACCCGTCCGAGACCGATGCCAAGCGCGAGCTGTTCACGGTCTCGTTCGAGGACCGGTACAACGACCCAGGCCGCCCGATGACGGAGCCAACCGAAAGTGGCAGCCGCGTGCTCATGTTGGATGGCGACAACACCTTCTGGACCGGCCAGGGCGCGTCTGCAGAGGGCAACCGCCCGTTCGTGACCCGACGGGACCTCAGCACCGGCGAGACGACGGAGATCTTCCGCTCCGACGCACCCTACTATGAGATGCCGGTCGCCTTCCTCGATGATGCGGGCGACGTGCTCCTGACCCGCCGCGAGGCCGTCACCGAGCCACCCAACTACATCGCTCGCCAGCTCGATGGCGGCCCCGACCGCGCGCTGACGGCCTTCCCGCATCCCTATCCCGAGCTGGCGACCATCCAGAAGGAGACCATTGAGTACGAGCGCGAGGACGGCGTGCCGCTATCGGCCACGCTCTACCTCCCAGCAGGCTACGACGCCGAGCGCGATGGCCCATTGCCGACCCTCGTGTGGGCCTACCCGACGGAGTTCAAGAGCGCCGCAGCGGCGGGCCAGCGGTCCGACAGTCCCTACCAGTTCACATACGTCAGCTACTGGGGCGCCGTCCCGTTCGTCACGCGCGGCTATGCCGTCCTGGACGATGCCTCGTTCCCCGTGGTGGGCGAGGGCGACGACCAGCCCAACGACACCTTCCGCGAGCAGCTCGTGATGAATGGCGCCGCCGCCATTCGGGCGGGTGCGGAGCGGGGCGTGGTGGACCCCGACCGCGTGGCCGTGGGCGGCCACAGCTACGGCGCCTTCATGGTGGGCAACCTGCTGGCCCACTCCGACCTGTTCCGCGCGGGCATCGCTCGCTCCGGCGCCTACAACCGGACGCTCACGCCCTTCGGCTTCCAGCGCGAGGAGCGCACCTTCTGGGACGACTCCATGCTCTACTTCGGCATGAGCCCGTTCATGCACGCCGACAAGATCGACGAGCCGATCCTGCTCATCCACGGGCAGGCCGACAACAACCCGGGCACGTTCACACTCCAGTCCGAGCGGCTCTATGGGGCGCTGAAGGGCCTCGGGGGGACAGCCCGGCTGGTGCTACTGCCTGAGGAGAGCCACGGCTACCGCGCCCGCGAGTCGCTGCTGCACATGCTCTGGGAGCAGGACCAGTGGTTGGAGACGCACGTCAAGAACGCTGGGGCGCGGGAGACCTCCTCTGCCGCCAGCCCGACGGAGCCCGGTGCGGGCGGGTGAGGTCGCGTGGTAGGTGCTTCAGAATCGGTCTAGCTCTGCCAGATGGCTCTCATTTACCTCGACACCTGCGCGATTCAGAGACCCCTCGATGATCGTACTCAGTTTCGGGTTCGTGTTGAGGCTGATGCGGTTACAGCCGTTCTCTCGGCGGCTGAGGCCGGAGAGGTTCAACTTCTGACATCTTCGGCTCTGCGAGCCGAGTCCTCCCGCATCCGAGATCGAAGCCGCCTCGAGTTCGCCCGCGATGTCCTCGAGCTGGCGGTGCAGGACGTTTCCACATCAGAGGCCATACGCCAGCTCACGTTGGATTATCAGCGCCAGGGGATGAAACCGTTCGACGCTCTTCACCTTGCATCAGCAGTGATCTCGGGTGCAGACTATTTCTGTACCACGGATGATCGATTTCTCCGACGGGCCCGGGAGGCGAACACGCAGGCGACCCACGTTGTAGATCCTCTTGAACTCGCTCTCGCCCTGACCCTATGAGCGCCACAACCCCGCCTTCTCGACCTCATCGTTCTGCCGCTGAGGTTCACTCTGAAGGCCTCAGCGCGCTGGTGAAAACACTCGGCGTTGCAGACACCGCGCGCTTTCTCCAGCAGTACGGTCCGGGCTTGGGCGACTACACCGCAGAGCGTGATGCGTTGCTCGGCGAATTGAGCCTTGAGGAAGTCCTCGCGCTCGCCGAAGCCCACAATCGACCCGAAGGGGGGACGAGCCAGTGACCGTTGCCAAGAGACCTCATCTGCCGCCAGCCCGACGGAGCCCGGCGCGGGCAGGTAGTCTCGCCAGCGCGTTGACAGCGCTGTTGTACGAGAGGCGCCGTCTATCCGGGCGAGCTACGCCACCCCACATAGCTCGCCCGAGTTGTCCGTCCCAGTCCTGGTGATCCCATGGCACTCCTTCGACGTGGTCAGTCCGTCACGGTCCGGTACCAGGATGCTGCCTTTGACCGCGTTCTCCAGACTCTCCGAACCGAGCCAAGGGCATCGTGTGCCACCGTGTTCGCGCTGTTCGGCAGCCCCAGGGCTCAGATGGAGCGGGCCGCCCACGAGCTGGCGGCGTCTCTCGGGAAACCTCTCCATCGCGTGAGGGCAGGGGGAAGCCGCTTCATCGGGGAAACGGAGAAGAACCTCACGCGCCAGATCCAGCGTGCGAGTTCCACCGGCGCGGTTCTGCTCTTCGACGAGGCCGATGCCCTGTTCGGCAAGCGGACTGGGGTGGCAGATTCCCACGACCGCTATGCCGGGGCGGAGACGAGCACGCTGGAAGACGAGGTCGTGCGGCAGCGAGGGACCGTCATCGCCCTGTTCCAGTCGGAGGTGGAGGCTACACAGCGGCGTCCGGACTGGCGGCAGGTAGCCGTCCGGTTTCCTCCGCGCTGACAGCACCGTTTCTGACGTGGACGAGATCGCCAGCTCGAGCTGGCGACTTGGGAGAGGCCGTGGGAGAATCCATCATGCGTGTTTTGGGGAGTGATTCCGTCGAACAACAGGCCTGTCGCTCGATCCCCCGGACCCGCACGCAGATCCGTTCCAACCTCTACGTGTTATGCGGAATCAGTACCGGTATTATGCGGACTCCATTCCGTCGAATTACGGGTTCTGTCGCGCTCCTACGCTCAGATGCCTCCAACAAAAGGCACACCGATCGAATGAGTTTGCCTTGGGAACTCATCCTCACGGTGACGTTGTCTGCCCTTGGCGGTGCGCTTATCCCAGCGATTGGGATATGGCTTCAGGCTGGTCATAGGAGGCGAGAGCTTTCGCTTAGGCATGAGGAGATCATCTTCCAAAGACGTCTCGACCTAGCCCTCGAGGTCAGTAGGACCTACTACGAGTACATGGCTGTCAGCGCCAGGGTTCGGCCCGAAAAGGACGAGCAGGTCAGGAAGGCATACCATCTTCAGCTGTTTGAGCTTGGCAAGCAGATCCAGGCCCACGAGTCTCAGGTTGTCCTGCTCTTTCCTGAGCGATCAGTCTTGGCGTTCCGCAAGTATTGGCGAGAGATAGATCGAGTTAGAACCTCGGCAGGCAATGACTGGATGAGTTCAGGGCCGAGCCTAAGTTCAGGGCCGAGCCTAGACGAAGTCTATGCCGAGCTTACCAATTCGCTCCGTGCTGATCTCGGCATCGAGTCAATCGAGAAACGGCTCACCCAAGCTGTCGTTGAAACATCGTATTGGCCGTAGCACCCAGGGCATGGCGGAACCCGCCACTGCAGGCTGATGAAGGGCGCCAGTGTTCTCGCGCTGCACTAACTCCGGTGTATCCTCCGCTTCGAATCGCCCTCGCGCCGTAAGCCCTTCGCAGCTGAGCGGCCTCCTGCCATACCGCCCTTCAGCCCTCCGCCCCTTTAGTGACTCAGCCGGAGATTGTCGTCCGAGCCGCCACTGAGAGCGACCTCCGCTTCGTCTCCCAGGACGGCGATCTCCCGGATCCCGTCGTGAGGCGGAAGGTGGGCGACGGAGACGTTTACGTCGCGTTCCGGGGCGGCGAGCCGGTCGGGTACCTCCGGCTGGAATGGCTGTGGTCGAAGCTCCCGTACATCGAGCGCATCTTCGTGCTGAGGCCTCACCGCCGCGCCGGAGTTGGGCGGGCGCTCCTCGCGCACGTGGAGGCTGAGGCCGCCAGCCAGGGGCACGCCGTGCTCTACAGCTCGTCGCAGGCGGACGAGGCGGAGCCGCAGGCGTGGCACCGCCGGGTGGGGTTCGAAGAGTGCGGCTTGCTGGCCGGGCTGAACGAAGGCGGCATTGGGGAGGTGTTCTTCCGCAAGCCGCTTGTTCCCACACACGGGTGGGGATACCCTCTGGTCTAATGCAGCCTTGTCGGGGACTCCTGATGCCTCAGAGCCGGTCCGTACCCATCCTGGTGGGCTTTGTGGCGTTGTGTTCGGCGTCAGCAGTCTGCCAGACCCCCCTCCCGCAAGAGCCCTTGGGGACCTGGCTGCACAACCTCGCGACCGCCGAGGACGTCGGAGCAGAGATCCGGGCGAGAGTCCTGCGGGAAGGGGGGACTCCGCTACGCGAGGGAGACGTGACCCTGTTCCTTGCGGAGACGAGGTCTCAGAGGCCGCCGCGGATCGTCGGAGACTTCAACGACGGTGGCTCTACATCGGCTGTGTGGTTCGAGGGAGGCTCGATGCAGCAGATCGGGACCTCGGCCTGGTACGCGCTGGCGGTCCGCGTGCCCGAGGACGCTCGCGTCGAGTATCAGGTCCGTTGGGGGGACCGCGTGGAGCGCGACCCCTTGAACCCGAGGACAGCCGACACCTTCGGGAGCGTGCGCTCCGTCGTCCAGGGACCGGATCTGCGGCGGGCCCCTGTGCCCAGCGCGTCCGATCCTCACGGCACGCTCAGGACGTTCACTCTCGAGAGCGCGATCCGAAGCAACCAGCGTCTGGTAACGGTCTACCTCCCTCCAGGCTATTCCCCCGAGGGCCGTCCTCTGCCAACACTCTATGTGAAGGACGGGACACGGTTTCTCAACGAGGCCGGGCTGCCGTCGATCCTCGATGCCTTGATCGCGGAGAGTCGAATCCCGCCTGTGATCGTGGTGTTCGTGGATGCCGTCGGGCGTGGTGTTGAGTACGGTACGTCTGGGGCGTACCGGCGCCTCGTGGTTCACGAGCTGGTGCCGGAGGTCGAACGCCGCTTCGCGTCGGGTGGGAGCCCCGCGCGCCGCGGCCTGTTCGGGGCTTCGCGCGGAGGGCTCGCCGTCGTCGATCTGGCGATCCAGCATCCCGAGGTCTTCGGGTTCACGGCGGCCATGTCGCCGGCGCTTTCCCCGCTTCCCATCCTCGATGAGATCGCCGCAGCCCCCACGTGCAGGGGCCATTCCTGGTGCTCATCTCGCGCTACGACACACCACGTCTCGTGGAGGACGGACGCGCCCTCGTCTCGGCCTTGGAGAGGCGGACCGATCGCGTCGTCTCCTTCGACATGCCCATTGACCACTCGCCACAGGGCTGGACAAGCTGGATCGACGTGGTCTTTCTGCAGTGGCATCAGCAGGTCGCGCTGGACTGAACGCTAGGCCTGTGGCCATCCTCTGGCGAAGGGCCCTATCGCGTTCGCTCCGCATGAGCGGCGGTGTATTCTTCGCGTCGTTCCATCCCCATGCTGCTTGCCCTGTGCGGCTGGGTCGCCGTCTGTGTTGTGCCAGTCTGCCGTTGTACATGACTCCGCGCATTGAGGAACTAGCAGAGACCATCTAGACGTTCTGAGTTGGGTGTCTTCATGAGACGGATGGGTTGAGGTGGCATCCCAACACGGATGCCGCGACCCCGACGTTGTGGCTCCCCCCATCACCGAGCTTTTCTCCGCTGGATGCACTCCAGTCAACCCTCCCGATCCCGAGCTGATGAAGTTGAACCCATCGCTGTTTCTCCTGATTGCTTTGTTCCTTTCTGCCTGCACAACGGCCAACGTACCCGAGGACGGGGGGCACGCCACTACCGAGCCGGAGGCCGTTGCGGCTGATGGCACAGACGATGCCGCCGATGACAACCCACTGCTAGCGGACTGGGATACGCCGTTCGGCACCCCTCCGCTGGAGGCCATCGACGAGGCCCACTTTCTGCCGGCCTATGATGTTGCGCTAGCCAAGCACACCGCTGAGATCGAGGCGATTGCTTCCAATCCCGAGCCGCCTACCTTCGACAATACGCTGCTGGCCATGGAGCAGTCGGGGCGTGAGCTGGGCCGCATCTCGCGTGTGTTCTTCAACTTGACCAGTTCAGCGTCGAACGACGAGATTCGCGCGATCCAGCGCGAAATGAGCCCTCGTCTGGCTGCACACAGTGCTTCGATCACACTGAACTCGGACTTGTTTGCACGCATCGATGCGCTCTATCAGACGCGCGAGACGCTGGACCTCGCCCCACAGCAGGCACGCCTCCTGGAGACCACGCACGAGGACTTTATTCGGGCTGGTGCTCAGCTCGAAGGCGCAGACCGCGAGCGCTTTGCTGAGATTCGCTCCTCGCTGGCTGGTCTGTACACCCAGTTCTCCCAGAACGAACAGGCCGACCGGGAAGCCTGGACGATGGAACTCAGCGCTGAGGACATCGCTGAGTTGCCGGATTACATCGTGTCGGCAGCGGCTGGTGCTGCGGCGGATCGCGGGATGGACGGTCACGTGATCACCCTGGCCCGCTCCAGTGTGGAGCCGTTTCTGCAGGCCTCGCCGAACCGAGAGCAGCGCGAGATCGCCTGGCGCGCCTGGACCCAGCGCGGTGCCAACGACAACGACAATGACAATGAAGACACGATTCGCGAAATCCTGTCTCTGCGTCTGGAGATGGCCAACCTGCTCGGCTTTGAGACCTTCGCCCATTACCGCACGGCGGGCACGATGGCTGGCACGCCGGACGCGGCCATGTCGCTGATGGAGCAGGTCTGGTGGCCCGCGCGCGATCGTGCCCTGGAAGAAGCCGCGGACATCGAATCGCGCATCGCCGCGGCGGGACGAAGCCATGAACTCGAGCCGTGGGACTGGCGCTACTACACCCAGCAGGTGCGCGCCGAGCGCTATGACCTGGATGAAAGCGAGGTCAAGGCCTACCTGCAGCTCGACATCATGATCGATGCGATGTTCTACGTGTCCGAGCAGCTTTTCGACATCACCTTCGTTGAGCGCAATGACATTCCGATCTACCACCCGGACGTCCGCGTGTGGGAGATGAACAACTCTGAAGGCGAGAATGTCGGCGTGTTCTATGGCGATTTCTTCGCCCGCCCAGGCAAACGGGGCGGGGCATGGATGTCAAGCTTCCGTCCGCAGAACGGGCTGACTGGAGAGATCCCACTGATCCTGAACAACTGCAACTACAACAAGCCGGCCGAGGGTGAAGCAGCGCTCCTGTCGTTCACCGATGCGACTACGCTGTTCCACGAATTTGGCCACGGTCTCCACGGGCTGCTCTCCGACACCGAGTATCCCTCGCTCGCTGGCACGTCCGTCGATCGTGATTTCGTCGAGTTCCCAGCCCAGATCTATGAGCACTGGCTGTCGCAGCCCGAGGTGCTGGAGCGATTTGCCCTCCACCACAAAACTGGCGAGCCGATGCCGCCCGAGTTGCTCGCACGCGTGCTCAATGCCACGACGTTCAACCAGGGCTTCGCTACTGTGGAGTTCCTGAACTCGGGCTTTGTCGATCTGGCCTATCACTTGAACACCGATCCGGCCTCGCTGGAGATCGAGGCCTTCGAGAACGAGGTGTTGGGCAGCCGAGAGAACCTCGATGACATCCCAATGCGCCATCGCTCGACTCACTTCCTGCACGCATTTGCGGGCGAAGGGTATTCGTCTGGCTATTACAGCTATCTGTGGGCGGGTGTGCTGGATAACGACGGCTTCGCCGCCTTTGAAGAAGCCGGCGACATCTTCGATGCCGAGCTGGCGCAGAAGCTCTACGACTTCGTCTTTTCAGCCGGCGACACCCAACCGGCTATGGACGCCTACGTAGGTTTCCGGGGCCGCGAACCGAACGTGGGGGCGCTGCTGCGCAACCGGGGCTTCATGGAGGCGGATGCCGAGAATGACCCCGAAAGCACGCCGTAACCCCCAGTGCTTGTCACGCTGAACGGGCTGCCAGCCTCGTCGGTGCCATAGCCGTGTTCCCCCAGCTATGGTGTAGACGCTGCCTCGTCTCGCCTGCCTGCCTTCAGCACGCTTCGCGGTCACTTGTTCGACGGTGCCTACTCGTCTTGACATCGCCTACGTCTGTAGGCTCTCCAACACCTCGCTGCTATGCCAACCACCAAAGAGCACGACGCGCGCATCGCGAGCCTGACGTTTGCCTCCGTCTACCCTCACTACGTGACGAAGGTCGAGAAGAAGGGCCGGACCATCGAAGAGCTCCATGAAGTCATTTCATGGCTCACGGGCTTCGAGGCAGAAGACCTCCATCAGCTGATAGAAAGGCGGGCTACGTTCGAAGAGTTCTTCGAGGAAGCCGAGATCAACCCCAATGCGAGGCTGATCACCGGCTCGATTTGTGGCTATCGAATCGAAGAGATCGACACGCCGCTGACCCGGCAGGTCAGGTACTTGGACAAGCTGGTAGACGAACTGGCGAGAGGGCGCAGCATGGAGAAGATTCTCCGCTCCCCCTAGGCTGCTCGCCAGGGGACTCGGCCCTCTTGCGTCCGCCTTCCCGGATCTCGCCTGCACATCGCGCTGGTGTCTCCCGCCGTCGCCAGCTGGCTCACGCCGACCATCGGTGGGCTCTGGGCCTTTGCTTTGCGGCCTCCCCTTAGCGAGAACGCGAGGGGGATCTCGAGCTGGCGAACACAGGGAGCGGCAGCGCCCCGTCGGGCTGGCGACCGCACGCACGCTCCGGTTGAGGGCAGACGTGTAGATATTGGGGGTGCATGTCTCTGAATGGTGTCCGTCATGACGCACGACAAGACCCTCGAAGAGCTCTGGAACACAGCGCCGCCCTCAACGGAGACCTTTTCGCCAGACGCACTGGAGGGGCTCCCACCTGTGGCTCGGCGATATCTGTCCCACGCGCTCGCGCCGGGAGCCAGATTGAGTTCCTCCGTTCGCATCACAATGACGGGATCGATCCAGCTCGATCCGGGCTGGTGCGAGTTCGAGGCCGAGCAAGTCCTCCGCTGGGACCGTGGATTCGTGTGGGCCGCGCGAGCAACGGTCAACGGCCTCCCCGTGACGGGATTCGACCGTCTCGTAGATGGGGAGGGAGCGATGCGCTGGAAGCTGCTCGGGCTCTTCCCTGTGATGAAGGCCAGTGGGTCGGAGATTGCACGAGCGGCAGCCGGACGCCTGCATGCGGAGGCCATCTGGTTGCCCGCTGTTCTTCTCGGGCCTGAGGTCACGTGGGCAGACCAGGAGGATCATCGGACCCTCGCCACCATCGATGCTCACGACGAGACGTCGGAGCTGGAGCTCGTCGTGAATCCGGAGGGAGCGTTGCGAAGCTGCTGCCTTCACCGCTGGGGGGACCCGGATGCGGGTGCGTTCGCGTACCATCCGTTTGGCGGGACCGCCGACAAGGAGGCCACGTTCGATGGCATCACCATCCCGGTGCGTCACCGGGTGGGCTGGTTCTTTGGGACCGACCGGTTTGAGTCGGAGGGCGAGTTCTTTCGCTGCGAGCTTACACGGGTCGAGTACCGCTGAGAGTAGCCGCATTCTGGCCTGGCGACTTCTCGAGTCGCCGTCGGTCTTCTCTGTCAGAGCCTGGGCCGGAGTGATCAGCCGTCAGCTCGCCGCCGCCGCACCCATTGGGACCATGCCATCTCATCTCGCGAATCCGCTGATCCTCGACGTTCCGGTGGTGCTTCTTGACATGAACGGCACCTTCATGTTTGGCGGGGACCGCTTTGGGCCCGATGAGACGTACGCACCGGCCTATCACGCGCTTGGGGGAACGCTCCCGGCCGAAGTGGTCGACGCAGCTGTGGCAGCGGCCTTCGCCTATCTCAACGTCCGCTACACGGATCCGGCCTACCACGACGCCTTCCCCAGTGTCGCGGAGGCGCTCCTGTCCGTGCCCGAGGGGCGGGACCTGCCCACGCACGACCGTCGCCTCATCGAGGGCACGTTTGCCTTGCATGAGGTGGGGCATGTGCCTCCTGAATATGTGCACGTCCTCCAGCAGCTTTCGCGTCGCCACCGCCTCGGTCTCGTGGCAGACATTTGGGCAGAGCGTGGAGCCTGGGAGCGCGAACTCAATCGAGCTGGCGTGCTCCGTCTGTTCGAGGCGCTTGTGTTCTCCTCGGACGGTCGGAGCGTGAAGCCATCGCCGGAGCCGTTTCTGCGTGCCCTTCAGCGTCTGGGCGCACACCCCTCCGAGGCTGTAGTCGTCGGAGACTCGGCGAGACGAGACGGTGGGGGCGCCGAAGCCGCCGGGCTCCCGTTCGTGCTCGTAGGGGGAGAGGAGCATCCGGGGGCACTCGGGCAGGTCGATAGCCTTCTCACGCTGGCCTGAACTGGGAAGGCTTGCTCGGGGTTGGCTCTGAGGCGTGGGCGCTCCATCCGTCCGTCCACTGAGCGCCCCTGGCCTCGAGCTGGCGACACCCGCCACCTCTAGCTACTGCACGTCCGACCGGTCGGCCACCATCAGCGCGCACGGCCCCTCTTCGTCATCCAGCGTCGCGAGACGCCGGAATCCGGCCTTCTCGAGTGCTTTCCACGACGCCACATTCGCCTCAAACGGCCCCGCCGCCGCGAGCGTCCACTCCGGGTGATTGGGGAACACCACGTCGCGCACGAACGCCCGGATCATGGCTGACCCCACGCCGCGCCCTCGCTCCGTGGCCTCGCCCACGATGTAGTCGATGCCGCCGGTCGTCGCCAGCTCGAGGTGCTCGGCCCAGTAGTACGTCTCTTCCTCGATCATGTCGGCGGCGCAGTAGCACTGAATCCACCCGAGCGGCTCGCCATCGAGGAGCGCCAGCCAGTGCTCGACGGGGTCGCCGTGGTCGGAGCCGTAGTCGCTCACCACGGCAGGCCACGAGACGTCGTCGCCTTCCCACCACTCGACCACGGCGGGGTCGTTGAGCCACCGGTGCATGAGGCGGAGGTCGCCGTCTTCGAGAGGACGGAAGGTGATGCCGAGCGGATCAGGAGAATCAGGCATCGAGCTGGCGAGGATGCGTGTGACGGAACGTACGTCGGGTTTCTAGGCGGGGCGTCGCGCTCACCCCTCATGCCAACACGAACCTTGTCGCGCAGGACTAGAAACGATTGGCGGCCTATAGAGGTGGCGTTTGGCATGGAGCCCGTGCCTTCCGAGTGCCAGTAGGGAGGAGCCTAGCTGGCGAAAGGAACCACTCTGCTGCCCGAACGCACTACTCCGGAAGGCATTCACTTTCGCCTGCCGGGCTACGAGAAGCCTATGCGGCTGAGCTCCAAACAACGCCCGAGCAGTCTTGGAGCGGCTACATTGAGTGCATGCCACGTCGCCTGTCCACGGAACACGTTACCTCTATTGCGGCTGTTGTCGTCGGTCTTTGCGCGCTAGGTGTCTCGGGATACCAGACGCATGTGCTCCGAAGCCAGCAACGCGCATCCGTGTGGCCACACATAGAGTTGGGTACGTATTACAGTTCCGAAGGCTTTGCTGTAGTCGCCAGTAATCAAGGGACGGGTCCCGCACGTATCAGGTCAGTCGAGATCCTCTCGCCCTCAGGCTCATACAGCTCCTGGGAGGAGCTAATTGATGCTGCACTCATTCCTGAGTACGGCCCGAATCATGGCGTCACGTATGCCGTGTATCGGACAAACAACCTCGATGGGAATGTGTTGTCGCCCACAGAGGCGCGTGACGTTTTCGCTGTGCCATGGACTGACACGACACGAGCACTTGTCGCCTTTATGGAGTCAGAGGGGATCGACATGGAGGCATGCTATTGCTCCGTCCTGGACGAATGTTGGAGCACTCGTCTTGAGGGAGACCCTGAGGAGACATCGTGCTCGCAATGAGCTTCCCCGGCCAGTTGTTTGGGGCGCGCGGAAATCGTGCTGGACACCATCATCTGCTCATTGGGTGCCGCTAGGCGCATCGCTGGGGCTCGGGCATCGAGTTGGCGGAAGGAGCCGCACCCCAGACGCCCTACAGGCTGGAGTTGCCCAGCAAGGCAGCGCGGTGGCTCGTTTCTGGGTGCGCTTCGCCCGTTGCCGCACCTGCCGCTCCAGGCGCCGGAGCGCTGGACGGAGCACGACCGGGCCAAGTTTGGCGAGGAGGAGTCAGGCATCGAGCTGGCGAGGGCGCGTGCCCCCGAGCGTTACATCTGTTCTAGGGTCTCAGGGCTTGCAGAGCGTTCCGCAGTTCCTCAAGGCGCCCATCGGACTGGGACTCCGCAAGGTGAACGGCTCGCTCTAGAGCAGAAATCTGTTGGTCCTGTTGGCGACTCGCGGCATAGGATTCCGCGAGACCGATATAGACCTCAAGGTTGGAGGAGTGGGCGTTCGCCAGCTTCTTGTAGAGATCAATGGTCTCTTGAGT
>JBCBZH010000187.1:0-8776 GCA_039815415.1 Bacteroidota bacterium | reverse complement strand
CTCCGGAACGGCCCCGGCGGCGGCACCGGTCGGGTCAAGGGCGTAGACGTTGAAGTTCTCGTCGCCCCCCTTGTCCTGGACATAGAGGACGTACCGGCCATCCTCACTCCAGAAGTAGCCGGGCACAGGGCGCTCGTCAGCCGTCAGCGGGCGGGCCGCTTCGAACGACTCATCAATGCCCTTGACCCACACGTTCCGGACGCCTTCGTAGTCGCGCAAGAATGTGAGGTACCGGCCGTCGGGAGAGAGTTGTGCGCCCGAAATCTCAGGGTTGCCAAAAAAGACCTCGCGGTCGAGGAGTGGTGGGAGGTCGGCGGTGGCGAGGCCCGGGGCAGTCGGCGTGACGACGGTCTGAGCCGTCGGCGCCACTGCGAAGAGCCCAACCACCACGAGGAGGAAACAGAGTCGCATGACGGAGGGATAAGTGTGATCTGGAGAGACCGTACGCCTCAGCCTCCCCCAAGTGCATGCGTGATCTGTGCAACCTCGGTGAAGGCGATGTGCTAGCGGAGCGCTGCCGACTGCAGACCGGGCCGTGTTGGGCGGCACTCGCGACGACGACGGTTGCGCAAGACCGAACGGTGACGACGTGTGAGCGTCCAGCGGAACAGAACCACATGGAAGCGAGATGTAGCATCTTCTTGCTTCGATGCTCCTCGCTTGTCATGTCTACTCGGCCTCTGCTGCTCTTCTTCGTGCTCCCCCTCGTCGGATGCGCATCCGTCACTACCGCACCCACGGAAAGCTCCCCACCGTCCGCATCGGCGACGGCCGAGATGCCGCTCGACATCCGGTGGGTTCGCCGGTCCGCCGAACACGGCGCCGTCTACGCCCAGACATATCGGGCTGCCGGTCGCCACCTCCGGGCCATCGCCGACACACTCACCGCAACTGACTGGGCCGTGGTCCTCGACGCTGACGAGACGCTCCTAGACAACTCACTCTATCAGCAGGAGAGGGCCGAGGTCGGGCTGGAGTACACGCCGGAAAGCTGGAACGCGTGGGTCCGGCGCGAGGCCGCCCCAGCGCTCCCAGGCGCTGTTGGGTTCACAGGCCTAGTTCGCCAGCTCGGTGGCCAGGTCGCCGTGGTCACAAACCGGGACGACGCCGTGTGCGACGAGACGCGCCGAAACCTGACGGCGGTCGGCATCGAGGCTGACACCGTATTGTGCCGGACCGACGAAGGGGACAAGAATGCTCGGTTCGCCGCCGTCGAACGAGGTGTCGGCCTAGGCCTCCCACCGCTGACGGTCGTGATGTGGGTCGGCGACAACATCGGGGACTTCCCCGACCTCACCCAAGACGTCCGGTTCGAGGGCGAGGACGCGTTTTCCCCGTTCGGTGGACAGTTTTGGGCTCTGCCCAACCCGATGTACGGGTCGTGGACCCGAAACGAGGAGGAGCCTACAGACTGATTCACAAGGTTCAACGCGTGTGTATTCGGATGCGCCGGGCTCAGCCTTCGCGGTGGTCGCATCCGTCCACCTCGACAGCTCGCGAAGCCACGATTAGGACGGGCTGGCCCTGGATGCTCGGGCTGAGCGAAAGAGACGAGGCGGATCGGAGATCCGCCTGATCCGTCTGCGCCGATTCGGACGCCCATCCGCCTACACTTCGTCGGTCCAGAGCGAGCTGGTGGCTTCGACCTCGCGGTGTCAGCAGGCGCTCTCCTTGGCCACCGCCTTGTCTACGAGCCCGAGCAGCGTCGACACCTCAGTCACCACATCAACCAATCGGAGCAGCCCACGAACACCTCATGCGCCTCGTTGGCCTAGATGCGACTCGTTCGGGATCTGGCTTGTTCGGCGTCTCGAGCCCAGCCAGCGTTGCCAGTGTTCGTCCCCATCGGTTACCCTAGAGCCCCCTTGGGGTGCCTGTATCAGCCGGCACTAGGCTTTACGTCTCCACCCAACCGCATACGTGCTCTGTTCCTTTCCCTGCCGGATTCGCGATTTCGCAATGGGAACAGAACAAGCCGTACGTATAGCGTGTCTGGCTGCCCTCCTCGGGCTCTGCGCGTGGGCTGGACCAGCAAACGCGCAAGAGGCCGAGCAGGAGCCACGCGCCAGAATTGCCCTTTTCCTTGACTGCGGCTTCTGCGACGAGCCCTTCATCCGGCAGGAAATGCCCTACCTGGACCACGTCCGCGACCGCGTTGTAGCCGACGTCCACGTGCTGGTCACTCGCGAGCGCACGGGAGCAGGCGGCGAGGCGCGGACCTTCGACGTCATCGGCCTGGGCCGCTTCGACGGAATGGACTTCTCGACTGTCTCCACTGCCCCTGCCGACGCCACCGAGGCCGAGGTGCGGGATGAGACGCTGCGCACCCTCGAAGCCGCCCTCGTGCCCTACCTGATGCAGACACCGGTGCGTGACCGGCTGCGCGTGGAGGTGGCGCCCGAAGAGGAAGAGGACGGGCCGGTACAGGCGACGGAGGACCCCTGGAATTACTGGACGATCGAGATCTACGCCGACGGCTCTGCAGACTTCGAGTCTCAGCGGCGCTCCTTCGACACACGATATGGAGTGTTCGTCAGCCGCGTGACCGAAGACTGGAAGCTCCAGCTCCGGCCCTTCTTCAACTACAACTACGACCGCTTCGAGCGCGAAGACCAAGCGATCACCAGCTCGGCCCGGCGCGACGGGTTCACCAGCTACGCCGTGCGGAGCGTCTCTCCGCACTGGTCCGTCGGCGCCTACGGCGACGTCCTGACCTCGACCTTTTCCAACGTGGAGTGGCGCTACCGGGTTATGGGAGCCATGGAGTGGAGCCTCTACCCGTACCGCGAGGCGAACCGGCGACAGTTGACCCTGGCCTACCGCCTGGGCGCCTCGGACATCACGTACCGGGACTCAACGATCTTCGACGAGATCGAGCAGCGGCTTCCGCAACACATCCTCAACGCCGGGTACGAGGTGGTCCAGCCATGGGGCGAGATCGAGGTGGGGATCGACGCGACGCAGTACCTGCATGACCTCTCACGCTACAGCGTCCAGTTCGACTCGGAACTCGAGGTCCGCATCACCAGGGGGCTCTCCGTCGAGGTTGGAGGCTTTCTCGAGCTGATCCAAGACCAGATCAACCTTCCGAAAGGAGATGCGGACCTCGAGGAGATCCTGTTGCGGCGTAGGCAGCTCGCGACCGATTACGAGGCGGGCCTCAGCTTCGGGTTCCGCTACCGATTCGGCTCGCTCCTCAACAACGTCGTCAACCCGCGTCTGGGCGGCGTCGGCAACCGGGACCGGTTCTGACGTTCGGACCCCGAGCACGACATCGTCCAGGCAGAGAGCACTCGTGGCCGCTTGTTGAATGCGATCAGCGTCGTCCGTTTGCATACGGTAGGTTTGCACTCTCTTCAGCTCACTGATGCGTGCGCCTTCTAATTGCGACGGGACGGCTTTTCGACCGCGTCGAGCATGCGTGGGAGGCACCACGGACGCGCCGTGCGAAGGGAAGCGCACTCGTAGCGCTGTTCGTCATCGCACTCGTTGTCGTTGAGTTCAATCGTCAGGGGTGGCTGCCCGAACCCCTAGCGGGGCGTGTGAGCACGAGGCATTTTGCAGCCATCAGCCTCGCGTTCACGGCTCTGCTGTTGGTGGAGGTCGTCGATCTCATCCTCGCGCTGGCCCGATCAGTCGCAACCTCGGTCGGAGCGCAGTTCGCACTGTTCTCGCTCATCCTGCTCCGGGAAGCGTTCAAGGAAATCGGGAAGCTGCCTGAGCCAATCGTCTGGGCCGACGCTCAGGGACCGATCCTCTACGCCCTTGCGGATGCCGCCGGCGCGCTTCTGGTGTTCGTCGGCGTGGTGGCTTACACGAGGCTTCAGCGACACCAGCCAATCACCACCAGCGAGACCGACCAGCGGACCTTCGTCCAGGCCAAGAAAGCCCTTGCGCTTGCGCTGCTAGCTGCGCTCCTCGTCGCAGCCATCGACGATGCGTGGCGGATCGTGGCCGACGACGACCCCTACCCGCTCTTCGAGGCATTCTTCACGGCGCTCATCTTCGCCGACGTTCTTGTGGTGCTGATTTCGCTCCGGTACACGGACACGTACTCCGTCGTCTTCCGCAACGCGGGGTTCGCGCTCGCAACGGTGATCCTACGGCTGGCGCTCGTGGCCCCGGTCTACATCAATGCCGCCCTCGGCGTCAGCGCGATGGCATTCGTGATTGGGCTTACGGCAGCCTACAACTGGGCGCGGCGCGACCCACTTCCGGCAACGAGCTGAGGGATACTCCCGCGAGTGGCCAGCCATCCAGGTCGAACGGGGTACTGGTACACAGCGGGGAGCCTGTGGGACTCCACCATAGGGGGAGCCCGGAGCGAACGGACCTCGTGACTCGCAGCAGAATCGCCAGCTCGATGGCGGAGTGCCAGCTCACAAAGACCGCGATGGACCGAACACGATCCGGACACGATCGGCATCGAGCCGAACCATCCAGACACCAAACGCGGGCATGGACTCCGTAGCCTCAACCTGAGACACACACTCTCCACCGGGCGGCGGCACCGCACCCGGGCGCCACGCACTCGGCCGACTGTCCATCTCATATGTGAGGGCTCGTCCGCCCTCTCGCGCGGGACCGACCCGGACGGTGCACGTGGGATAGATTCGAGGGTCCAGCCCAGCGGCGTACCTCGATGCGCGCGTCGGTTCGGGCGCAGGTCTCCATCGCGTGCGTTCGGCATCCAGGTTGGCGGACAGCGCACCATAGGCGAGGCGAACCTCATGGAATGCCGTTGCCGAGCCCCCTCGGTCTGGGTGCGTCTCACGTGCGAGACGCCGGAACGCACTGCGGACGTCCTCAGCACTGGCATCGTAGGCCAGCGATAACACACGGAAGGGATCTCGAACAGCGCTCACGGGACAAACTCAAAACAGAAGGGCGCACACGAGGCGAGACAGGCAGAGTTCCACACCTGCCAGCCGAGGCACACAGGCACACCGCCAGCTCGACTAGGCCGCTACAGGGTCTGCGAGTAACGAATATGTCCGCCCAGAAAAGCCGTGTCCAAGAATGGCCTCGAGCTGGCGGGAGACCGCGGCTACGGCCGCCACGTCGATCCCCGTGGACACGCCCATGCCCTCGAGCATCGCGGCTGTGTCTTCGGTGGGGATGTTGCCTGTGGCGCCTGCGATGAATGGGCACCCGCCCATGCCGCCGAGGGCGGTATCGAAGTGCGTCACGCCGTGGCGCAGGCCTTCCACCACGTTCGCCAGCCCGGCGCCACGCGTGTCGTGGAGGTGAAGCACGACCGGAACGCCTGCCGAGCTGGCGAGCGGCTGGACCGCCTCCAGCATCCGCGCGAGCGTGACCGGGTTGGCCTGTCCGGTAGAGTCGGCGAGCGAGAGCTGATCGGCGCCCGCGTCCAGAATCTCTGTCGCCATCTCGACGACTCGAGCTGGCGATGTGCTCCCATCGGCCCCGCAGCCCCAGACGCACTGAAGACCAGCGCGCACCTGCAGCCCGGCTTCTTTGCCACGTCGGATCATCTCGCGCATGGACGACCGGGCGCCGTCCACGTCCATACCAGCGTTGCGCTGGCTGTGGGCGTCGTTGGTGGAGATCGACACATCCACAGCATCGATGCTGGCGGCAGCAGCGCGCTCGACGCCGCGCACGTTGAGCGCCAGCCCGGTGAGGACGACGCCAGCTCGACGTGGCACGGCTGCGCAGACCGCTTCGGCATCAGCCATCTGAGGCACCCACTTGGGATGGACGAACGACGCGATCTGGATGTCGCGGAGGCCCGCATCCATCAAAGCGGTGATGGCCTCGACTTTGACCTCCGTGGGGAGCGTCTGCGCCTCCGCCTGGAAGCCATCGCGGGGGCCGACCTCGACGAGGGTGGCGTGAGTGGGAAAGGAGGTCGGCATCGGAAGTAGTGGGAGTTGATCTGAGTGTAGGATCCCCCTGTTGATGTCTGAGAGCGAGGCGCTTCGTTGAGACCGGAGGATGGAGGGGACGGAAGGAGTGGAGAGCCTTTTCGTCCATACGTTCCAGCCCCTCCGGCCTCTCTGGACCCAACGTAGCGGAGCTACGTGTCGCCCCGAAAGCCACGGAGCATCGCGCTGGCGGCGGGCTGGAGCAAGGCTTTGAGCGTCACAAGTACCAGCCCGACGCCGCGCTCCACGAGCGCATGTGCCTCGGCTCCCGTAGACGCCACGGTCCCGAGCACCTTGCCGGATGCGATGACGCGCGCGTAGATCTCATCGAGCACGGTCTGAACCTCCGGGTGGTTGGGTCCATCGGTGAAGCCCATCGACATCGAGAGATCGGCAGGACCTACGACGAAGCCATCGACGCCCTCCACGGCCAGGATCTCATCCAGGTCCTCCAGGCAGTCGATGTGCTCGATCTGGGGAATCACGAGCGTTTCTCGGTTGGCGGCCTCGATGTACTCGGCCTGGCTCTGCCCTGCGAGCATAAATCCTGAGGCCCGGTTCGGCCCCAGCCCGCGCCGCCCCATCGGCGGGTACTTGACCGCGTCCACGAGCTGGCGAACCTCATCCGCCGTCGTGATGCTGGGTTGCATGATGCCTCCCACTCCCACGTCCATGAACTGGAGGATGACCTTCGGGTCCTTCGTCCCGATGCGTGCCAGTGCGGTCACGCCCCGCCGCTCGCACGCGAGAACGACGGCCGCGGCCTCTCGCGGGGTCGCCGTTCCGTGCTCCGCATCGAGCATGTAGAAGTCGAACCCCAGGAGGCCGATCATCTCCACCAGCGCGGCGTCGGCCTGCGGGGCGAGAACGCCGATGACGGGCTGGCGGGCATCGAGCTTCTGGCGGAGGGGAATGCGGAACACAGGGGCTTCGGGGAACAGAGCACCAAGGTAGCCCGAGCCCTGAAACCCCACTCGCCAGCTCGATGTCCTGTGACCCCCCGTTGCACGCTGACCCTATGGAACTCGGCATCTACACCTTCGCAGAAACGCGACCCGAGAACGGCCGTCAGCCCGCTGAGCGGGCGGCCCAGCGTGTGCGCGACCTGATGGAGGAAATCGAGCTGGCGGACCAGGTCGGGCTCGATGTCTACGGCATCGGTGAGCACCACCGGCCCGATTACGTGGCCTCTTCCCCCGCCACCCTTCTCGCGGCTGCGGCGGCGCGCACGAAGCGCATCCGGCTCACCAGCGCGGTGACGGTCCTCTCGTCCGATGACCCCGTGCGCGTGTTTCAGGACTTCGCCACGCTCGACCTCCTCTCAGGCGGCCGCGCGGAGATCACGGTGGGGCGCGGCTCGTTCATCGAGTCGTTCCCGCTGTTCGGGTACGACCTAAACGACTACGACACGCTGTTCTCGGAGAAGCTGGAGCTGCTGCTGGCCTTGCGAGCCAAGGAGCACGTGACGTGGCACGGCCAGCACCGGGCGCCGCTGAACGACCGGCCTGTGTTTCCACGCCCCCTGCAGGACCCACTGCCGGTGTGGATCGCCGTTGGGGGTACGCCTGCGTCGGTTGTGCGCGCCGGGACGCTAGGGCTTCCCCTCGCGCTGGCGATCATCGGCGGCCAGCCCGCCCGGTTCGTGCCGCTGGTGGACCTCTACCGCGAAGCCGCCGACAAGGCCGGGCACGACGCCAGCGCGCTGCCGGTTAGCATCAACGTGCACGGGCTGATTGCCGACACCTCTCAAGAGGCTGCCGATGCCGCCTTCCCCCCGTACCTGGAGACGATGGGACGAATCGGGCGTGAGCGCGGGTGGCCGCCGCCCACGTGGGGCCGCTTCGATGCTGAGCGCCAGCCTGACGGCGCCATCCTCGTGGGCAGCCCGCAGGAGGCCATCGACAAGATCCTGACCGCACACGAGCTGTTCGGCAATACGCGCTATTCGATCCAGTTCACCGTCGGGCCGACGCCGCACGCGACGGTGATGCGGTCCATCGAGCTGTTCGGGACGGAGGTGGCGCCGGTGGTGCGGCGCGAGACCACTCCTGTGGATGCCTAGGTGGAATCGCCCGCTCGAGCTGGCGATGCTCACCTATCGAAGCCATTCGTACTTCAATGAGACTCAGGATTTCCAACCTGTACAGTCTGGATCCCGACGAGACGCCGATGGACCTGACACACTTCGGGGTCGAGGTGTACGTCGTCATCGAAGAAATTGGTCAACCAGGGGCCGCCACATTCAGGCTGTCGGTCTGCTCTCCATCGGCTCTGGCAGAGGAAGTCTCCGGCACGTTCGTTTCCCACACGCTTGTGCTTGACCGCTTCTCGTGGGAGGCCATCCAGGAACGAATCGAAAAGCTCTTGATGCACGCGGACTCTCTCCAGACCTGGGACGAGGTCATCAAACGGTTCTTGTGAACGGACAGATGGTTTGGCATGGACGGGACATTCCGGGATGTGATGGGATGATGTGGGATGGGCCATAGAAAGTGAGGTCCCTAAAACGGAGGCCGAACGGTTCGAGAAGAGGAGGAAAACGGGCCTGGGGCCTCAAAAATGAAGGAAGCCCTCCGCTGGCACCGTACGACCAGGCGGAGGGCTCAACGGGGCTGTGAGGCGGTCTCGAATGAGGTTCGAGCGGGATGGGGCCGCGACACGTGGTTTGGCATAATCGGCGGCGATGCCGGATGCCTCACGCCACATGGTTTGTCCTCAAGTGTTGGCTCGCAGGGAGGCGCTGATGTTGCGGAGCAGGTCGATGATGGCCGCGAGGGCGAAGATGCCGATGGCGCTCGAGCAAGATGATGTCATCCTTGCTCGGTTCATCTAGGGCGTTCTTAGAGATGAGGTCATCGTGCCGAACTTCAGAGATCGCCCGATCCAGG
>JBCBZH010000267.1:0-5961 GCA_039815415.1 Bacteroidota bacterium | reverse complement strand
CGGGCTCGAGGGCCACGCGACCTTTGAGAAGATCCGCGCGCTCCTGCATGCCGAGAAGCCCGTAGTGCCCTCGTTCTGCCAGCGCGAGAGCACTCTCGTCGGGCGGCCCCGTGCCGTCGTCATCCACCGTCAGCACGAGGGTACGGCCCTCCACTCGCAGCTCGACCTCAATGCGCGAGGCGCCTGCGTGCTCAATGGCGTTGTTGATCGCTTCCTGACCAACCCGGTACAGTGCGAGCTGGCGTTCGTTGTCCAACCTCTCGTCGAGCTGGCGAACGATGTCATCGGCGCGGAAGCGGACATCGAGATTGTGGGTGTGCCACCCGGCACGGTCGGCGAGGGCCGAGAGGGCGGCCACCAGCCCGAAGGCGTCGAGCGAGGACGGCCGGAGCTGGTCGCAGAGCGCGCGCAGCTCGCTGACGACGCCGTTGACCGCTTCGCGGGCGGGCTCTCCGGCGTCGGACGCGCCAAGAGCAAGTTGAACGGCGCAGAGGTCCTGCACGGGACCGTCGTGTAGCTCGCGGGCGAAGTGGGCGCGCTCGGCCTCGCGGGCGGCGGCCAGACGGCGTCGGAACGTCGAGCGCAACTTGCGCGCTTTCCGTGCACGTCGCTCCCACACCACGGCGCCTGCCACCAGCCCGAACAGGCCGAGACCGAGAAGGCCCAGCACGAACTGGCCCATTGGCAGAGACGTCGCAAACCGAAGCCGCGCGCCCTCGTCCACGCGCAGATCGAACGGGACGCGGGCCTCGCCGTCGAGCGTGTCGGGCACCAACGCTCCGGACTGCGCCGCGCGCCCGAGCACATCCACGAAGGCGGCATAGGGCAGCGTCACGCTCGGTCGGCCTTCGACGCCCTCACCGAGGATCACCACGCTGTCGCGCACCACCTCGAAGTGGTACAGCCGCCCGCCGTCCTCCATGAACCCCGCCGAGCTGGCGATCTGCGCCTCGCCGATCGGGCTCGCCAGCGCGACAAGGGAGAGGACAAGAACAAGTTGGCGACTCATGGGCGGCGGGGCGTTCCTCAAGGTAGGACGGCCCCGTGTGCCCGCCTCTGGTGCGGATGGACTACGGCGGCCTCCTGCGGATGGCCTACGTTGCTCTCGCTTTATCCCCGCTCTTCACTCTTCATCTCCGATCGCCAGCTCGAGAGGACCCTCGTTCGGGATCTCCCTGAATCCAAGCATCGCGCGGCCCTCTCTTTTCACGAGCTGGCGATCCCACCGGCTCGACACCCTTCCCTCGAGCTGGCGGCTACTTCTTCTTGAACGACAGCGTCAGCGGGACGCCGACGAAGCCGAACGCGGCGCGGAGCTGGTTCTCGAGGTAGCGCCGGTAGCTCTCCTTGACACCCTCTGGGTGGTTGCAGAAGAACGCGAACACGGGCGGCGCCTCGCGCACCTGGTTGGCGTACTTGATGCGCACGAACGCGCCCCGGAACGACGGCGGGTGCTGACGCTCAACGGCCTTCTGCACCACCTGGTTCAGCTCGGTGGTCGGGACGCGCTTCTCGCGCTCGTCGTAGACCTGGAGCGCCAGCTCGAGGGTCTTCTCCGCGCGCTGGCCCGTCAGCGCGGAGGCGAAAAGCACGGGCACGTAGTCCATCAGCCCGAGGCGGTCGCGCATGGCCCGCTCGATGTCGCGGGCGGTGTTGGTCTCCTTGTCGGCCACGAGGTCCCACTTGTTGACGACCAGCACGAGGCCCTTCTTCAGCTGCTCGGCCTCACGGAGCACCTTCGCATCCTGAGCCTCCAGCCCGCGCTCCGCGTCGATGAGCAGCACGGCCACGTCGCAGGACTGGATGGCGCGCTCGGTACGGAGCGTGGAGTAGAACTCGACGTTCTCGGTCACACGGGCCTTCTTGCGAAGCCCAGCCGTGTCCACCAACACGATCTCGCGCCCATCCCACTCCATCCGCGCGTCGATGGCGTCACGCGTGGTCCCCGCCACCTCCGTCACGATGGACCGCGTGCGCCCGAGCAAGTGGTTCGCCAGCGACGACTTCCCTACGTTGGGCCGCCCGATGAAGGCGATGCGCGGTGCATCGTCCTCCTCCGTTGCCTCGGATTCTGGCGGCAGCGACTCCACTACCAGATCGAGGAAGTCGCCGGTGCCCGTGCCGTTGATGGCGCTGAGCGGGAAGACGTGCTCGAAGCCGAGGCTGTAGAACTCGGCAGCGTCGAGTGCACGGGCCGGATTGTCGGCCTTGTTGGCAACTAGAATCACGGGCTGCCCTGCGCGTCGGAGACGCTGCGCCACCTCCTGGTCGAGATCTGTGATGCCCGTCTCGGTGTCCACCACGAACAGGATGACATCGGCCTCCTCGAGGGTCAGCATCACCTGCTCACGGATGGCCGCCTCGAAGCGCTCTGCAGAGCGTGGCACCAGCCCGCCGGTGTCCACGAGGTCGAACGTGCGGCCGTTCCAGATCACATCGCCGAAGAGCCGGTCGCGCGTGACGCCGGGCTCGTCGTGCACGATGGCACGGCGCTCTTCGGTGAGCCGGTTGAACAGCGTCGACTTGCCCACATTCGGGCGTCCGACGATTGCGACGAGGGCCATCGAGCTGGCGGAAAGGTGATCGGGGAAAGCTAGAGAGACGTGGAGGGGGCAGAGGGTGTGGAAGGGGTGGAGAGCGCGGGGCGGCTTTGAGATGACGTATCGCCAGCTCGAGCGCTGTGCCTCGATCTGGCGCGAGGGGCACGGCGAGTGGCCAGTAGCAGAAGGCCGCCAGCTCGATGGGAGCACGGTTCCAGGATGGAGGGTGTGGGCGGCGTCTTTCCATCCTCTCCGTCCCCTCCTTTCTCTCCAGTGCGCTTCGAACTGACGAATCCGCATCTCTGCCACTGGCCATTCCCTACTGGCCACTGGCCTCTCCTCCGAACCGTGAGCATTCTGTGCGGGTTGCAATCCCTCCACCCTTCGACTCGTTTTCCGGATCCTCAGCTCGTTTCCGCTTATGCGACGCTTTCCCCTTCTTGCCGCTCTCGCCGTCGTCGGGCTGGCGGTCTCAGCAGCTCGATGTGCCGCGCCTTCTCAAACCGTCGAGCCCATCGGGTTCGCCATCGAGGAAGCTGAAGCCGACACGCTCATTCTGGGCGGAGGCTGCTTCTGGTGCATGGAGCCGCCCTTCGAGAAGCTGGATGGCGTGGCCTCAGTCGTCTCTGGCTTCGCCGGGGGCGACACCCCCAACCCGACGTATGACGACGTCGCGGCCAAGCGCACCAACCATATCGAGGTGGTGGAGGTGATTTACGATCCAACGCGCGTGGACGTGGAGACGCTGCTGCTCACCTACTGGCACAACGTCGATCCGCTCGACGGGGGCGGTCAGTTCTGTGATCGCGGCGGCCCGTACCGCCCTGCCATCTTCGCCCCGACGCCCGAAATCCGCGCGCTGGCGGAAGCGCAGAAAGACGAGCTTGCGATCCGATTCGGCCAACCCATCTCCGTCGAGATCCTCGACAATGCGCCGTTCTACGCCGCAGAGGAGTACCACCAGGACTTCTACCGAAAGAACGAGAGGCACTACAAGCGCTACCGCGCAGGCTGTGGCCGCGATGCCCGCCTGATCCAGCTCTGGGGTGAGGACGCAGGAAAACCCTCGGAGACTCTCTAATCGACGACTCGCTCTGACGGGAACCTGCCGCGCGTATACCCCGCATCTCACCAGCCACTGTTCCACCATGTCGACCGACCTCAAGGACCGCCTCACCAAGATGCAGTACTACGTGACGCAGAAGGATGGCACTGAGCCGCCCTATGCCAACGCGTACTGGAACAACACCGAGCCCGGCCTCTACGTCGATGTCATCGACGGCACGCCGCTGTTTAGCTCGGCGGCCAAGTACAAGTCTGGCACGGGCTGGCCATCCTTCTTCGAGCCCGTCCGCGAGGACGTGGTCACGACCAAGGAAGACAAGTCGCTGTTCATGACGCGCACGGAGGTCCGATCCGCCAGCTCGGACGCGCACCTCGGACACGTCTTCCCCGATGGCCCGGAGCCCACCGGCCAGCGCTACTGCATGAACTCGGCAGCGCTCCGCTTTATCCCGGTCGACCAGCTCGAGGCCGAGGGCTACGGCGAATACGCTCACCTCTTCGAAGGCGACGACGCCTGATGATTGCCAGCTCGAACCGCAGGTCGGCGATAGCCAACTGGCGCCCTTCGGCTTCTCCTGTGATGGTCATGCTCCGATTCCTCCTCGCCGCCGCGCTGATCGCACCGCTCACCCTGGGCGCGGGGTGCTCCACGTCATCCCTGCCCGATCGCCAGCCCGATGCCGACCGCGTCGTTCTGGGCGCCGAAGGGGTCGCACTCGATGATTCCACACTGCGCGCACGCCTGACGCCGATCCAGTACAGCGTCACCCAGATGGATGACACGGAGCCGCCCTTCGACAATGCCTACTGGGACAACAAGGCACCGGGCATCTATGTGGACATCGTCAGCGGGGAGCCGCTGTTCTCCTCCACCGACAAGTTTGTGTCCGGCACCGGCTGGCCGTCGTTCACAAAGCCACTGGTGCCTGACAACATCACGGAGGTGGTGGACCGCTCGCTGGGCATGACCCGCATCGAGGTCCGCAGCAAGAACGCGGACTCCCACCTCGGGCACGTCTTCGGCGATGGGCCCGCCCCAACGGGCGAGCGCTACTGCATGAACTCTGCCGCGATGCGTTTCATCCCTGCAGACCAGCTCGAGGCGGAAGGCTATAGCGAGTTTGCCTCCCTGTTCGAAAGCGATGAGTGACGAGAGAAGCACTGCTGAACCGGGTGCTCATCACTCTTTACCCATCACACCTTTCCCTGACCTGATGCTCCGCTTCTTTCTCGTCGCGCTGACGATGCTCGTGGCCGCCCCGCTCGCCGCACAGCCGCCCCCCGCCAACTGGACCAAGCCGTCAGACACGCAGCTTCGCCGCCAGCTCTCGACCATCCAGTACCGCGTCACCCAGATGGATGCCACCGAGCGCGCATTTCGGAATCCGTACCACGACAACAAGCGACCCGGCATCTACGTGGACATCGTGAGTGGTGAGCCGCTGTTCTCATCACGCGACAAGTTCGACAGCGGGACCGGGTGGCCCAGCTTCACACGTCCCATCCGCAGCGAGGCCGTCACGCGACACACCGACCGCTCGCTGGGCATGACCCGCATCGAGATTCGGTCTGCCCTCGCCGACTCGCACCTCGGGCACGTCTTTCGGGATGGCCCACGGGACCGGGGCGGGCTCCGCTACTGCATGAACTCCGCCGCCATGCGCTTCATTCCGCTGGCGGACATGGAGGCCGAGGGCTACGGCGCGTACATCTCGGCTGTGCGAGGGCGCCGATAGACCCGTCGCCTCGAGCTGGCGACTCACCCATCTACGCGCACGCTTAGCAGGCGTGTAGGAATCTCCGACGACTCGGCAGGGAGATAGCGGTGCGGCTCGGCGCTCCAGAACGTCATCGACTCCCCCTCCGCCAACTCGTAGGCCTCCCCCCCGACCTCTATGCGGGCACGACCGGAGAGGACGTGGACGAACTCCTCGCCGGGGTGGCTTCGGACCTCGCTAGGACGGTATAGCTCGAGAATCGAAGGCAGCACACGGCCACCGGGCAGGCGGCTGCGGATGATACAGATGGGCACCGCCACGCCCTCCTCTACGGCTTGGGCGCGCTCGCTCGCGTTGAGTGCCCGGTCCGCACCCAGGAGGTGACCGCCACCAATGTCGGCCATGTCCACCCATCGATCGTCCTCCAGGCGGTGAATGGCTGCAGGCCCGTCTCCATCGTCCGATAGATCGGCTAGGCGCCCGACGTGGAGGCCCAGCGCTTCGCACACCCGGCGCACGGTCGTGGTCCGAACCGGCTCCCCCGCCTCCAGGCGAACGACGGAGGTCTTGCTCAGACCCGCCGAGCTGGCGACATCGCGGATCGACACGCCCAGGCGAAGGCGCGCCCGGCGGAGGCG
>JBCBZH010000155.1:0-10167 GCA_039815415.1 Bacteroidota bacterium | reverse complement strand
GCCAGCTCGAGCTGGCGGACCCACCTAGGGCGGAGAACAGCGAGAGGGCTATACTCGCTCCGTCCACCTTCCCACCTCCATGCTTGGAACGCTCGACTGGGCCGTCATCCTCCTCTACTTCGGCGTCGTGTTTGGTGTTGCCATCGTAGCCACGCTCCGGGAGCGGCGTGCCAATGCCAATGGGGAAGACGCCGAGGACTACTTCCTGGCCGGTCGAAACGTCGGGTGGTTCGTGATCGGTGCGAGTCTGTTTGCGTCCAACATCGGGAGTGAGCACCTCGTCGGGCTGGCGGGATCCGGGGCGACGAGCGGTGTGGCGCCGGGGCAGTTCGAAGTGCTGGCCTCGCTGATCCTGCTGTTGCTGGGCTGGGTGTTCGTGCCCTTTTACATCCGCAGTGGCGTCTTCACGATGCCGGAGTTCTTGGAGCGACGCTACTCGGCAGGCGCGCGCTGGTACCTCGCGACCATCAGCATCCTGGCCTACGTGCTGACGAAGATCTCGGTCACCATCTTCGCAGGGGCTGTCGTGTTCAGTGCCATCGGCGTTCCGTTCTGGACGGGCGCCCTGATCGTGGTGTTTGCGACGGGCGCCTATACCGTCTTTGGCGGGCTTCGGGCCGTTCTCTACACGGACCTCATCCAGACGTTCGTGCTCATCGGCGGCGCGATGGCCGTCACGTTTGCAGGCCTGAGTGCGGTCGGCGGCTGGGGCACCATGGCGGAAGTCGTCGGCCCAGACTTCCTCGACATGTGGAAGCCGGCCTCCGACCCAGACTTCCCGTGGACGGGCATCCTGTTCGGTGCCCCCATCCTGGGCATCTGGTACTGGTGTACGGACCAGTTCATCGTGCAGCGGACGCTCTCCGCGCGGTCCGTGGACGACGCCCGACGCGGGACCATATTCGCGGGCTTCCTGAAAGTGCTGCCGCTGTTCATCTTCGTACTGCCGGGCCTGTTGGCCTACGCGATGGTGCAGCAGGGCCAGCTCGAGCTGGCGGACAACAACGAGGCGCTTCCGGCCCTCGTGGCGGCGCTGCTGCCCATCGGCCTTCGCGGCCTCGTGGTCGCCGGGCTTCTAGCGGCCCTGATGTCGAGCCTGTCGAGTGTGTTCAACTCGTGCTCCACGCTCATCACGTGGGACGTCTACAAAAAGCTCAACCCGGACGCCGGGGAGCGCCAGCTCGTCTGGGTGGGCCGTCTGTCCACCGTCGCACTGACGATCCTCGGGCTGGCATGGATTCCGTTCGTGGAGGCCGCCGAGGGCGGGCTCTACGTCTATATCCAGTCCGTGCAGGCTTACATCTCGCCGCCGATTGCGGCGGTCTTCCTGCTGGGTCTGTTCTGGAGCCGCCTGAATGCGCAGGGCGCCATCGCCTCGCTGGCGACGGGCTTTGTGCTGGGCATCGGGCGTCTCGTGCTGGAAATCATCGCTGGAGGCGGCACCGAGCTGACGGGCATCGCAGGATGGATCGTCGGTGTCAACTTCCTGCACTACGCGATTCTGATCTTCGCAGCGTGCGTGGTGGTGCTCGTGGGTGTCTCGATGGCAACCTCGCCACCACCTGCCTCGCAGATCGCGGGTCTCACCTTCGCGACGGCTCGCGACGGGGAAGGTCTGGACGGCGCTCCGGCAGAGACCTCGGATCCGGGCTGGCGTCGGACCGACCTCGCGCTGACGGGCCTGCTGATCCTGACCGTCCTCGCCGTCTGGCTGGTGTTCGCGTAAGCCTGATGCCTCGAGCTGGCGAACCGGGCAGGCGCAGCCGAGGCAATCTGCTCTGCGTCAGGGCAAGCGGTACGAATCGCCTTCTCGACCTCGGTGGCGGCAACCTCCACGACCCGGACACCGACGCTTGGGGACATGGCGATGAACCGCGTCGCCAGCACGTCGGGCGGCTGGAACGTGGGCAGGTCCGGGAGCGGCGCCTCAGGCGGCGCGTTCTGCCGGACAGCGCTTAGAATGGCATCGCGGGCACTCATCGCTCTGCCTCGGGTCTGTGATCGAGGACCCATTCGCGGAACGTCTGGTCTGGCGGCTCGGGAAGGTCGCGAGTCTGGGCCCAGACATTCGTGCTGGCGTGAGTAACGGCACGCGGTGGGCGGCGTCAGTCATCGAAACTCCGGGCAGATGGTGAGGCTGCAGAGTTTAGGCGCGTGCCGCGCCGAACGCGACTCAGGAGTGAAACAGCGACGGTTTTCTGATCGCCTGCTCGATCACCCGATATCGCTCGCACAGCGAAAGCCGACGTGGGCGAGAGCCGATTCTGCTGTCGCATGGCTCCGCGCACTCACTCGGTAGCCGTGGCAGTACGACGGATGACAGAGGAACGACCCACCGCGCTGGACTCGCTCCGGCTCGCCGGTTGGACCGATGGGTGCGCCGGGCCCCGTTCCGCCATCGGCAGCGAGCGGATACGGCCGATACCACGAGGCCGTCCACTCCCACACATTGCCTCCCATGTCCGTCAGCCCGAGCGGCGTGGCGCCAAAGTGGCCGACCGGGCTGGTGCCCCCCTGGAAGCCGTCGGCGCCCGTGTCATTGCCAGGAAACGAGCCGGTCCAGGTGTTGGCCTTCGCGCTGGCGCCCTCTCCCAATGCATCGCCCCAGGCGTAGGCACTCCGGTCGTTGACGCTGCCGCGTGCCGCGTGCTCCCACTCCACCTCGGTCGGAAGCCGCTTGGTACCCTCGCCGTCCCAAGTGCAGAAGGCGCGGGCGTCGTTCCACGAGACCTGCGTGACGGGGTGATCGTCGGGTTTCGCCAGCCCGTCGGGGCCGAACGGCGTCTCCCAATCCGCGCCTTGAACCAGCGCCCAGGCGCCCGTGCTTGGGTCCATCACCGTCCCGTCGCCGAAGCCCTCGGCATGCGTCTCGTAGCCCGTCGAGCTGGTGAACTCGCGGAAGCGCGCGACGGTCACGGGCGAGCGGTCCATCAGAAACGGCTCGACGCTCGCCTCGAACGCGGGGCGCTCATGCGCAAGTCCCCCCTCGTCTGCAAGCACACCGATGGCCGTCGTTCCGCCGGGCACGTAGACCATGCCGTCGGGCACCTCCACATCTGCTGGAATCTCAACGGGCCGCGCCTCACCTACTGGAGTCGCCAGCTCGCTGACGGCGCCTAGCTCCGCGTCGGGCTGGCGCGTTTCCTCACACCCGCTCACGAGGAGCACACACGCACACAGAATCGAGCTGACGAATCGGGAAGACATCGGATCAAGCAGTGAGCGCCCGCAAGATCCGCACAGTCGCTATCCGAAACTGCCCGTCACCACCAGCACGTCGTAGATCGCATGGGTCCACGCCGCCACGGCAAAGCCACGCAGCAGGAACACGGCGTTCAGCGCCAGCCCGAACAGGAAGCGGAATGTGAACACGGAGAGCGTGAACGGGTCGCCGAAGGATCCCATGTGGTGAACCGCACTGAATAGCACCGCCCCGACCAACGCAGCGATGATGTAGGCCTTGGTCCGGTCCAGTTTCGTGAACTTGAGGAGGCCTAGAAACAGCCCGCCGACGAGCAGCACGCGGAAGACCAGCTCCTCGTAGAGCCCAGCGCCGATGGACAGGGCGAGCTGAAGGCCCAGCCCGAACTCGGACATCTGCGCCAGCGCGAGATCCGGGAGCACCCAGGCCCCGAAGATGGCTCCTACCATGCCGCTAACGAGGAACGCCAGCACGACGGCGTAGACCAGCGACTCCACGAGGATGCCTCCGAAGTACTTCGGCACGAACGGCGGTCGCCGGTGACGCTCGCGCCACCACACCGCCAGCCCGAGGGCGAGCACCACCACGCCGAGCATGAGTCCACCGCCCAGCCCGAGGGCGTTCAGGAACGACTTGATCCAGATATCGGCGCCGACGCGGACCTGCCCCATGCCGCCGCTGATGCCTCCATTCGCCACTACGATCCCAACCTCGTAGAGCACGAACAGCGGCAGCGCCGCCCAGAACGCGTACGTGGCTGACTTGGTCACGGCCCAATAGCCCGCTGGCGGAAGTGAGGCCGGCCCCGCTGTGGGCTGGGGATCCGGATTAGCGAGGCGCTCTATCTCGCGGGCGGCGCGCTCGGCTTCCTCGCGGGGGGACAGATCAGACATGAACACAGGGAAAGCGTCCAGCCCTTACGATTCCACAAGCCGCGAAGATGCACCGTCGGACGTGAGAGAGATGCCTCGGTCGTCTCGCCAGCTCAAGCGCTCACCAACGAGCTGACAGAAGCGACTTGAGGGAAACCGTCGTTCGGTTGGCTGAACACCTTCGCCAGCCCGAAGCCCTACCCGTCGAGCTGGTGACACTGACCTAGCCCTCAGGCTCTAGGGCAGTTCCCGGATCTCTACCTGCCGCGCCGCATTCGGATCGAGGTCCAGCGCTGTAGCCGCCGCTGCCGACAACTCAATGAGGTACGCCTCGCTCACCGGCCCCCGGTCGATCACCCGCACGAACGTGCTGCGCCCACTCACCGGGTTGGTGACGAGCAAAACGGTTCCGAACGGGTACTCCCGGTGGCTCGCCGTGAACTCGAGCGGATCGTAGGCCTCTCCGCTGGATGTCCGCCGTCCAGACATCACATCGGGGTAGACGAGCGCCAGCCCGCTCGCCACCACATTCGGAAGCGTGCGCAATGCGGCTTCAGATGGGCGAACGCGGGTCGGTAGGTGAAGCACGGTTCCCGGCTCCAGAGGAGCGGTCGTGAGGGCATTGCCCGAAATCAGAGAGACCAGCGGGAGGCCGTAGCGTGCGGCGATGCCGTAGAGCGTCTCACCCGGCTCTGTGAAATGGGCGAGGTCTGCCGGAATGGTTGTGTTGTCGATGGACCACGGCCGCGCCTCAGACAGCGTGACGGGCTGCGCCGTCCTCGGGCGTTGAGACACCGGCGGGGTCACCGGGGTCGTGACCGGTGGATCAGCCCCGGGTGAGACCGGCGCCTCTGGGTCCACTGGACGACCACGAGAGACGATCAGGCGTTGCCCGATCTCAATCTGATCGCCCTGGATGTTGTTGAGTCGTCGCAAGGCCTCGACCGTCGTGTCGTACCGGAGGGCAATCCGAAACAACGTCTCTCCCGCCTCCACCACGTGAATCACGTCCTGCGTCGCTGCGGGCGGTGGAGGGCGCTCACCGGTGGGCGGCTGCACCGTTGGCGTCTGAGGTCGAGGCGTTTGAGGCACCCGCGCGCTGGCGGACAGGCGAAGCGTCTGCCCCACCGAGATGTAGTCGCTGTCCAAACCGTTGAGCTGGCGAAGCTCGTCGATGTCCACTGCAAACGTCCGTGCGATGCGGAACAGCGTGTCGCCAGCTCGAACGGTGTACAGGCCGTTACCGTCGGACTGTGCCTGTGCCGACAGCCCGAGCGAAGCCGCCAGCACGATGAGAAGAGCCGGGAGTCGGAAAAAGCGCATGTCAGTCATCGTCGAACCCGAGGCCCTCGGCCTCCAGAAGAGCGCTCTGAAGTTCGGCACGTGCATGGAGGTCACCCGCCGTGGTCGCCTCTGCGATGCCCGACCGGTAGGTGCGCAGAGCATCGTCTGGCCGGTCCATCTCGGAGTAGAGCGCGCCCAGATGATAGTAGGTGCCCACATACGCTGGATGGTCTCGAACAAGATCCTCAAAGATCGAGAGAGCCCGATCCTGATGTCCAGCTTTGCGGTGCTCCTGCGCCAGCGCGAACCGCGTGAACGGGTCGTCGGGATCGTCCAACAGAAACGCCTCGAGGGCGGCAATGCGGTCCACAGTGGTGGGGGGAGAGAGACCGTAGAAACGCGCGAGGCGCTGGATTCGGGCACCCGACTCTCGGGCTGACATCAACATAGCGCCCGAACGGGCCTACCACCCGCCTCCGGCGCCACCCCCGCCGCCAAAGCCGCCTCCGAATCCCCCAAACCCACCGCCTCCAAAGCCGCCTCCACCGAAGCCGCCGCCAAAGCCACCCCCACCGCTACTCCCGAATCCGGGCAAAACGATCACACTGGGGCCTCGGCGAGACCGCCCACGGGACCTAGAATTGCCGGGCGGGCTGGGTCCTCCCTTATGCCGGCTCGATAGCAGAACGAGGATGACGAAGATGAACAGAACGAGGAGCAACGCCGATCCGAGGCCTCCATCCCCACCTGGAGACCGAGCGGGCGCAGCCTCAAATTCTCCCGCCAGCGCGGCCATCATGGCGTCGGTCGCCCGGTCAATGCCCGCAAAGAACTGGCCCTGCCGAAAGCTCGGCACCAGAATGTCGCGGACAATCCTGCCCGCTCGCGCATCGGTCAGCGCACCCTCCGCGCCAAACCCAGTGGTGATGAACAGCTCGCGGTCTTCGGTCGCCACGAGCAGAACCACGCCGTTGTCCAGCCCGGCCTGGCCCACGCCCCAGGCGCGGAGAATCTCCGTCGCGTAGTCCACAGGCGCCACGCCATCGGTAGTGGGCACCAGCACGACCGCGATCTGGGTGCTCGTCGAGTCGTCGTAGGCAACGAGCTTGCGTTCCAGCGCGTCGCGCTCAGCTGCCGCAAGCGTCCCGGTGTAGTCGTTGACGAGGCGCGGCGGGTTGGGCCGCGGCGGAATGTCGAACTGAGGCGTGTAGCCGGGACCGCCCTGTGCCGACGCGGTCGCCAGCCCGACCGTCGCCAGCACGACGACTGCGAGAGCAACGCGACGGATCACAGAAACCGGGGAATCAGGAACGAGCTGGCGAGATCAGTCGAAGGAGACGTCGGGAGCCTCATTCGCGCCGGCTTCCGCCTCGAAGGGCACGCGGCGGTCTACTCCGGCGAAGCCTGCGACGAGATTGGCAGGGAACGTTCGAATGCGACCATTTAGGTCGGCAACCGCACCGTTGTAGTCGCGCAGCGCCGTCGCAATTCGGTTCTCTGTGCCTTCGAGCTGATTCTGGAGGTCGCGAAACGCCTCTGTAGCACCCAATTCGGGATAATCCTCCCGAACCACGCTGATGAGGCTTCCGAGGGAGGCTCCAAGGGCGGTCTGTGCCTGCTGGTATTGCTCGAGGGCAGCGGGGTCGCTCAGTGCCTCTGGCGGAACCGTTGCGCTGGCGGCTCGGCTCCGAGCTTCCGTCACGGCTTGAAGTGTCTCGCTCTCAAAGTCTGCTGCTCCCTGAACCGTCGCCACGAGATTGGGGACGAGATCTGCGCGGCGCTGGTACTGCGTCTCTACGTTCGCCCAACTGCCTGCGACCTGCTCGTCTTGCTGGACGAGGCTGTTGTACGTCGAGCAGCCGGAACATCCGGCAAAGCCGACCAGCAACACGACGATGAGAAGAACGATGGCTCCGGTACTGCGCATGGCGGGGGAAGAGTCGGGTGAGGAACTATCATACGCGTCCGAGCGCCGCTCTGATTCACTTCGCTTTTTCTCGTCGATGGATTTCTCGTCCCCGTCTCTAGATGCCGTCCACGTCATCGGCGACCGGGTCCTCATTCATCCAGAGGATCCGGAAGACCGCACCAGCGCAGGGCTCTACCTCCCAGCGGGCGTGAAGAGCAAAGAACGCGTCCAGGGCGGGCGGGTGGTCAAGACGGGGCCTGGGCACCTCGTTCCCAACCCGGATTTCTCGGATGCGGAGCCGTGGGCGACTGATCGTGAGGCCGTCCGCTATCTCCCACTCCAGGCTCGAGCTGGCGACTATGCGCTGTTCCTCCGCAAGGAAGCCATCGAGATCGAGTACAGCGGATCCACGTTCCTGATTGTCCCGCACGGTGCGCTCCTGGCAGTTGTTCGCCCTCGCCATCCCGAAGACGCTCCCGATTTCGATTCTCGATAGCGAGCCTGCCCCCTCGGCATGAGATCTGCGCACTCGCTCCGCTCCTGACAGGTGTCCCCATGCGTTCTCTTCCTCCTGATGTGCACACCGGTTCTGTCCCAAAGCCAGATGTTGAGCACGCGCTCATGGGCGTCTCGAGACTTCTGGTCTCAAGCACCGGAGCCGACCTCCACCAGGTCCTCGAGCTTCTGGGCCAAGCGCTCGAGGCCCGCTGTGCCTACTTCACCTTTGTGGCAGAGTTGGATCTGCACACTCCCGAGACCGCCATTCTTCAGGGCAAAACCGCTCCAACCGCCCTGCCCTCTGGCCTCCTTGGAGAAACAGTCTCTTGGACCCACGACGGGGCTCCGATGGAGCCCCTAAGTACAGACATCCTGGCGACGGTTTCCCTCATAGACTCCGACCCCACGGGCCGTGTCTGCCTGATTGAACGGGATGACGACTCCGCCACATTCGCAGTACCGCTGCTCACGGAAGACAGCCAGTTCGTTGGCTACTTCGGGTTCGAACGTGAGCGTGCGGCGGGCCTCTCGGAGAGCTATGGCCGCGTGCTCTCCATCCTCGGCGATGTGCTTGGCTCGCACCTGAGCCGTCTGGCAGCCGAAGAAGCCCGCCAACAGACCGAGGAACGCTGGCAGCGCCTCGTGGACCGCCACCCGGATGCCATCCTCGTCACGGTCGGCGGCGCCATCATGTTTGCCAATGACACGGCAGTTCGGTTTTTAGGTGCACCGGATGCCGAGACCCTCTGCAGCCTCTCCTTCCGAGATGTGCTGTCGGCAGATGATGAGGAAGCCGTTTCTGAAGGGCAGGCGATCCAGCTGGCGGATGAATCTCCCCGCCCCTTTGAGCACGTCATCATCCGTCTTGACGGGGACGAGCGGATTGTAGAGTCTCTCTCGGTCCCGTTTCCCGGCGTGCCTGGAGCCATTCAGACCGTCTTGCGTGACGTAACCGAGCGCAAGGAGAACGAAGAGCGGTATCGCACGTTCGTCGAAACCATCTCGGAGGGCGTCTGGCGCATCGACCTGGACGAGCCGATCTCCCGGGACGTGAGTGCTCGCGCACAGGCGGAGCACATTCTTGCCAAAGGACGGCTGGCTGAGCTAAACCCTGCGATGGCCCGCCTGTTCTGGCCTCATGCCATCGCTCCCATCGGGGCATTCATCGGCACTCTGATGGTATACCAGGGCATGCCCCTATTCCGCACGTTTGTGGACGCCGGGCACCGACTGCACAACCATGAGGTGGCGTTTCAACAGTCCAAGGGGCCCACACGCTATTTCTCCGTCAATGCGGTCGGGCAGTTTGACCGGGGCGAGCTGTGTGGCGTCTGGGGAAGCTGCACCGAGATCACGGACCGTGTTGAGATGGAGCGAAGCATGGTGGCTGCGCTCGAGGACCAACAGGAACGCATCGGGCGCGACCTCCATGACAGCGTCGGTCAGCTTCTGACCGGAGTTCGCATGCTCAGCGACAGCCTGGCAACACGCTATGACGGCCGCGAGGGCGCTGATACAGCCGCACGGGTGGGCGTCTATGCTGCTGAGGCCTTGGACCGGGTTCGCGCCATCTGCCGAGGCCTCGTTCCCCCTCAGCTTTACAACGAAGGTGCCGCCACGGCTCTGGCCGAGTTGGTGACACACGTCGATGCTCTGGGGCCCACCCGCTGTGTCTACCGGCATGATGGCCGGGCCGATCTCCATGCTCCCGATGCGGCCCTCCAGCTCTACCGAATCGCACAGGAAGCCCTCTCGAACGCACTCAAGCACGCCCAAGCCGAAACCGTGTGGGTCTACTTCGGCTACGACGATGACGATCTGGTGATGGAGATCGAAGACGATGGGCGGGGGTTCGTTCTCGATGCCCAACGTGCTCGGTCCATTGGGCTCTACAGCATGATGCGGCGGGCGCACAGTACCGGCGCCTCGCTAGTGATTGAGACCCGACCGGGCGCAGGAACAACGGTCCGGGTCTCGATTCCGCGCGCCTTCAGACGCTATGAACGTCCTGTTCTAGTGGACAAGCCGAACCCGTTGACACACCTCTCGGAGCCCTCCAGGTAACCCTCTGCGGCTCCCCTGATCACGGCCTGGGTTGTTCCCTCTGCCAGGGCGAGTGTCCAACATTCTCGCCACCCTACATGCCATAAAACCAGATTTCTGTCTGTGGCATAGTATTGGATCGAGGCTGGGCTCACCCCCTCTACATCGATGGCTGAGACTCCCTCTTCGCGCCGATCTGGTCCCATTCACGTCCTCGTGGTCGACGACCACCCCGCGGTGCGTGACGCCATCGCCGATGCCGTCGGCGCGCAGACCGACATGGACCTCGTCGGACTCGCCGGCTCCGCAGACGAAGCCTTCGACATCATCCGGTCCGTGCGGCCCGACGTTGCCGTCGT
>JBCBZH010000181.1:0-8951 GCA_039815415.1 Bacteroidota bacterium | reverse complement strand
TGAGGAATCGGGGTGGTATCCCGAATGGAGAGGACTTCGAGCCCCGCGTTGGCGAGCGCGCGCACGGCGCCCTCGCGGCCGGAGCCGGGTCCCTTGACGTACACGTCCACACGGCGCAGGCCGAGCCCGTAGGCCTCCTCCGCCGCTTCCGCCGCGGCCACCTGGGCTGCGTACGGGGTGTTCTTCCGCGAGCCACGGAAGCCCATCTTGCCCGACGACGACCACGAGATCGTGTTGCCGTAGGCGTCGGTGATGGTGATGAGGACGTTGTTGAAGGTGGCCTTGACGTAGGCGTTGCCGTTCGACTCGACCTGGACCTTCTTGCGCTTGCCGCGCTGCTGCTTAGCCATTGTCTGATGGGGTGTACCGGCGGGGGTCGCCAGCTGGAGGTGTTGGAGTCCGGCGTGAGAGCGTCAGGGGTAACCTCAGAGAGGTGCCTGCCTGCACACACGCCTGTTGCGATGGCCTCGAGGCCATGCAGGGATTATTTGCGCGGAGCCTTCTTCTTCCCGGCGACGGTCCGCTTGCGGCCCTTGCGGGTACGGGCGTTCGTCTTCGTCCGCTGACCGCGAACGGGGAGACCCCGACGATGACGGAGACCGCGATAGCAGCCGATGTCCATCAGTCGCTTGATGTTGAGCTGCACCTCCGTGCGGAGCTGCCCCTCAACGATGTAGTTGTCCTCGATGAGCGCGCGGACCTTCCGCGTCTCTTCTTCGGACCAGCTTTCCGGGTGATCGTTCGGGTCCAGACCCACGCGCTCCAGGATCTCCTGGGCACGGCTCCGACCAACGCCGAAGATGGAGGTCAGCGCGATCTCTCCCCGCTTGTTCGGGGGACCGTCGACTCCTGAGATACGAGGCATGTGTTGAACTGCTGAATGATGGAGACGAACCGCAAACGTGACTCCATGTCACGGCCCGTCGTCCGGCCTTACCCCTGGCGCTGCTTGTGCTTGGGGTTCTTCTTGTTGATGATGTAGATGCGGCCCTTCCGGCGGACGATCTTGTCGTCGGACGAGCGCTTCTTGACGCTGGCGCGAACCTTCATGTCAATTGATGTCTATGTGATTCAGGAGGACCAGGTCGCCCTGAACGAGCTGGTGCGGGTGGATCGCCAGCTCGAAGAGGCTACTTGTAGCGGTAGACGATCCGACCCTTCGTCAGGTCATAGGGCGACAGCTCACACGTCACCCGGTCTCCTGGAAGGATCTTGATGTAGAACTTCCGCATCTTGCCCGAGAGGAGACCGAGAATCTCGTGTCCGTTCTCGAGGGTGACGCGGAATTGTGCATTGGGAAGGGCCTCAGTAACCAGCCCGTCCTGTCGAATCGCCTTCTGCTTAGCCATATACAAGCGCCGTGGCGGCGCGGTGAGTTCTAGGTGAGCGCGGGCTCGGCGGGCTCAGGAGCCTCCTGGCCGCGCTTCTTCGCGAGGGCCGCATCGATCAAGTCGTACGACGACAAGATCTCTGCCCCCCCCTTCCGAACGCACACCGTGTGTTCGTAGTGCGCGCTGGGAAGGCCGTCGGCGGTGCGCACGGTCCAGCCATCCGCGTCCACCATGACCTCCGGAGTGCCCCGGTTAATCATTGGCTCGATGCAGATCGTGAGGCCTTGCTTGAGCTTCTTGCCCATGCCTCGGCGCCCTGTGTTCGATACGTTCGGTGGCTCGTGCAAGCGCTGCCCGATGCCGTGCCCAACGAGATCGCGAACGACGCCGTAGCCATGGCTCTCGCATAGGCTCTGGACCGCATACCCGATGTCGCCGAGGCGACTACCCGCGTAGGCCTTTCGTATGCCGTCGTAGAGAGACTGTTTCGTGACGGCGAGCAATTGCGCGTTCTCCTCAGAGATCTCGCCAACCGGAAAGGTGTAGGCAAAGTCTCCGAAGTAGCCTCCCAACTCGACTCCGCAGTCCACCGAGACAATGTCGCCCTCCACCAGCTCGTCGGTGCTCGGGAAGCCGTGGACCACCACATCATTGACCGAAATGCAGAGCGAACCAGGGAACGGCTCGTCTCCTGCGCTCATCTGGTACCCCTTGAACGCAGGGCGGCCACCGGCTGCACGGATGATCTCTTCGGCAGCCTGGTCGAGAGTGATGGTCTGAATGCCGGGCTCGACCCGGCTGGCGACATCCGCAAGCACGCGCTCGACGACCGCCGCGGCCTCACGGAGACCCGCGATATCACGTTCGTTCTTGAGGGTGATGCGACCGGTTGCCATCAGATCAGCGGCGGCGGCCGCGGACGCGACCGGTCTTCATGAAGCCGTCGTAGTGACGCATCAGGAGGTGGCTTTCGATCTGCTGGAGCGTATCGAGTGTCACACCCACGAGGATCAGGAGGCTGGTGCCACCGAAGAACTGTGCGAAGCCCGGAAGTACACCCATCTGCGCGGCGATGGCCGGCAGGATGGCGACGAAGCCGATAAACAGCGACCCTGGAAGCGTGATCCGCGTCAGAATCGTGTCGATGAACTCACTGGTCTGGCGCCCTGGGCGCACACCGGGAATGAAGCCGCCCTGGCGCTTCATCGTGTCGGCCATCTCCTGCGGGTTCACGGCAATCGCCGTGTAGAAGTACGTAAAGAACACGCACACGATGAAGAAGATGATCGAGTACCACAGGCCGAAGATGTTGGCCGTGGCCTCACCGACGGCGAGCCAGAATCCGCTCTCGGGGAAGAACTGAGCGATTGTGCTCGGGATGAACATGATCGACTGCGCGAAGATGATGGGCATCACACCCGCCGCGTTGACGCGGAGCGGGAGGTACTGCGTGGTGCCTCCATACACCTTCCGTCCGACAACCCGCTTGGCGTACTGTACGGGAACGCGTCGCGTGCCCTGAGTCACGGCCACCACAAAGAGGGTGACGATGAACAGCGCTCCGATCTCAATCAGGAAGATGAAGAAGTTGCCGTCGGGGCGGGCAAACTCGTTGTACAGCGAGGCCGGAAGCACTGCGATGATGCCGATCATGATGATCAGCGAGATGCCGTTGCCAATGCCCTTCTCTGTGATTCGCTCGCCGAGCCACATCACGAACACGGTACCGGCCGTCAAGCAGATCACACAGACGATGGTGAACGCCCACGTCGGAATCTCAATGGCAGGCCCACTCGTCGAGTTCAGGTTGATCGCGTACCCGATGGCCTGAAGCGCTGTAATGCCCACCGTCCCGTAGCGGGTCATCTGGGTGATCTTTCGTCGTCCATCCTCGCCCCCACGTTGGAGCTTCTGGAAGTACGGCATCACCGCCCCGAGGAGCTGAATGATGATGGACGCCGTGATGTAGGGCATGATGCCCAGGGCGAACACGCCAGCTCGGAAGAAGGCACCGCCCACGAAGAGGTTAAAGAGGCCGAACAGCCCCCCCTGATCTCCCGCGGCGTTGTTGATCTCCTGGAGCGCTGCGGCATCGACCCCGGGCAGGACTACGTACGAGCCCAGCCGGTAGACGATGAGAATCCCGAGCGTGAAGAGGATCCGCTGCCTCAGCTCGTGGATCTTCCAGATGTTGCGGACCGATTCGGCAATCGAAGCCATTGGTTCTAGCTGTCAGCCCCCAGCGGCCGCCCCAGCTCTCGAGCTGGCGACGAGCCCGAGGGGATGGGTTAGTCGACGACGGTTGCGCTGCCGCCGGCAGCCTCGATCTTCGCCTTGGCGCTCTTCGAGAACGCGTGGGCGTGAATCGTGAGAGCGACCGAGAGGTCTCCGTCGCCAAGCACCTTGATGCGTCCGTTCTTGCCACTCACGCCGATGGCCTTGAGCGACTCTGGCGTCACCGGCGCGCTGGCATCGAGGCGTCCGTTCTCGGCGAGCATCGCCAGCCGGGACAGGTTCACGGCATCGTAGGCGACGCGGTTTCGGTTGGTGAAGCCGAACTTGGGGACGCGGCGCTGGAGCGGCATCTGGCCGCCCTCAAACCAGGCTGGGAGCGATCCGCCGGAGCGGCTCTTCTGGCCCTTGTGTCCCTTTGTGGCGGTTCCGCCCTTGCCGGAACCCTCACCGCGGCCAATCCGCTTCTTGGACTGAGTCGCGCCCTTCGCGGGCGTGAGATTGCTGAGATCCATCGTTGTGTGGCTAATGACGCCCGCGCCGGACGGCAGCGGACTCGCGTGGACAGACTGAAAAAGATAAACCGCCGACCCCGGCAGACCGGACCCGGCGGGGTGCCTTTTGCATGAAGCGCCGAGGGCGTCCCACGAGCTGGCGACGGGCGAATGTGGCCCCGCCAGCTCGAGGGCTACGCTTCTTCGACCGTGACGAGGTGGCGAATCTTGGTCACCATGCCGCGGATCTGCGGCGTGGCCTCGTGCTCCACGGTCCGGCCGATCTTGCCCAGCCCGAGCGCCTGCATGGTGCGCTTCTGGGGCTCTGGGCGGCGGATCGTACTCCGAACCTGGGTGATTTTGAGAGTTGCCATCGGAGTGAAGAGAGATGGGTCAAGAGTGAAGGGTTGGGCGAGAGTGCAGACCACTCGTCATCGCAACCTCATTACCCTTCAAACACTTGCTTGATGGTGATGCCGCGGCGCGCGGCCACCTCGGCCGGGTCCTGAAGCTTCTGGAGAGCGTTCATGGTCGCCGAGACCTGGTTGTGCGGGTTCGAGGAGCCCTGGCTCTTCGACAACACGTTGTTGATCCCTGCGCACTCGAGGACGGCGCGGACACCGCCCCCGGCAATGACTCCGGTACCCTCCGTAGCGGGCTTGAGGAGCACGTTACCGGCGTCGTGGATGCCGCGAACGGCGTGTGGGATGGATCCCGCCTTCGTAACCGGAACGGCGACCAGGTTCTTCTTGGCGTCCTCGGTGCCCTTGGCAATCGCCGAGGCGACCTCGTTGGCCTTGCCGAGCCCCTGCCCCACGTTCCCCTTGCCATCACCGACGACCACGACGGCGTTGAAGGAGAACCGGCGACCGCCCTTGACGACCTTCGCGACGCGGTTGATGGACACGAGCTTCTCGATGTAGCTCGACTGGTTTGCGGAATCCTCGCGGCGGTCATCGCGACGTCCACGACCGCGTCCACGGCCTCGGTCGTTGCGTCCGCCCTGGCCGCCTCGGTTGCCGCCGGGCCGGTTGCCGCCCTGGCCGCCTCTGTTCTGCTGCTGTGCCATGTCTGTTGTTGGGTTAGAGCTGGAGGCCGCCTTCACGCGCGCCGTCTGCGAGAGCCTTCACGTTGCCGTGATAGCGATAGCCGCCGCGGTCGAACACGACGGCGTCGATGCCTGCGTCCTTGGCACGCTCAGCCACCTTCTGGCCGACCGCCTTGGAGGCGTCCTGGCCTGAGCCCGCCAGCTCGCTCTCGCGGCTGGAGGCCGCGGCCAGCGTTACACCCTGTGTGTCATCAATGACCTGGGCGTAGATGTGTTTGTTGGAGCGGAACACGCTCAGGCGCGGGCGCTTCGGCGTACCGGAGATCTTCGCACGGATGCGGCGCCGGATGCGGGCTCGCTGCGTGACCTTGCGGGCAGTTTTTGCCATGAGTCTGGGAATGCGCTTGGGGCCGACGGGATGGCCGTCTGACCACGCAATGAATGAGATTAGCGAGCGGCGGTCTTGCCAGCCTTGCGGCGGACGTACTCGTCGGTGTAGCGAACACCCTTGCCCTTGTAGGGCTCCGGCGGACGCAGGCCGCGGATCTTGGCGGCCACCTGCCCGACGAGTTGCTTGTCGATGCCAGAGATCTTGACGCGGGCGTTCTTGCCACGCTCGGACTGGGCCTCCACCTCGATGCCCTCTGGCGGCACGAAGTAGATGGGGTGCGAGAAGCCGAGCGCCAGCTCTAGGACCGTCAGGCCGCCCATGTTTTTCACCTCCGCGCGGTAGCCGACGCCAATCACCTCGAGCTCCTTCGAGTAGCCCTCGTGGACGCCCTGCACCATGTTGGCGATGAGCGAACGCGTCAGGCCATGCATGGCGCGGTGGCGCTTCTGCTCCGTCGGGCGAGAGACGGTAAGGACACCGTCCTCCTGCTCGATGAGCATGTCGGGGTTGGCTGCGAGCGAAAGCTCGCCCTTTGGCCCCTTGACCGTCACGTGGTTCTTGTCGTCCACCGAGATCGTGACGCCATCGGCGACGGAGATCGGTGCGTTTCCAATTCGGGACATAGCAGTCGTGGCTGGAGGCGCGCAGCCGCCGAAGGACTTCCTTCGGGCTGGCGCCTCGGCGATCTCTTAGTTGACGTAGGCGAGTACTTCTCCACCGATGCCGGCGCGACGGGCCTCCTTGTCCGTCATCACGCCACGGCTCGTGGAAATGATGGCGATGCCCAGGCCGTTCATGACGCGCGGGAGGTCATTGGCACCAACATACCGGCGCAGCCCCGGCTTGGAGACGCGCGTGATGCCCTGGATAACCGGCTTGCCGCCCCGCAGGTACTTCAGGTAGACCCGGATCAGCCCCTGCTTGTTGTCCTCCACGTTGACGTAGTCCTTGACGTAGCCCTTGTCGAGGAGAATCTGGGTAATGGCTCGCTTCAGCTTCGACGCCGGGACATCGACGTACGGGTGGCGGGCCTTCTGGGCGTTGCGGATGCGGGTGAGGTAATCCGCGACGGGATCGGTGAGTGCGCTCATGTTGTCTTCGACCGGTTCGGATCGCCAGCTCGAGCTGGGGTCTCCGCCTGATCGCTAGAGGAGTGAATACGGTGGGATGCGGGCCGATGAGCTACCTGCTCAGTGTGTAAAGCCCTCTTCCCTACCAGCTTGACTTGCGGATGCCGGGGATCTTGCCCTCGACAGCCATCTCGCGGAACACGTTGCGGCAGACGCCGAACTTCCGCATGTAGCCACGGGGGCGGCCCGTGAGGGCGCAACGGTTGTGGAGGCGGACTGGGCTCGCATCGCGGGGCAGCTTCTGCAGCTCCTCCCACCGGCCTTCGGCCTTCAGCTGAGCACGCTTGGCGGCGTACTTGTCCACCATCTTCCGGCGCTTGGTCTCGCGGGCGATGACGCTCTTCTTTGCCATGTCTGTATCTCTGGGTTTCGGTTACGCGGCGCGGGCAGGCTGGCGGCGAATGAAGGGCATTCCCAGCTCCTTCAGGAGCGCGTGGGCCTGCTCATCCGTCTCAGCGGTCGTCACGATGGTGATATCGAGGCCGGAGACATTGGACACCTTATCGATGTCGATCTCCGGGAAGATGATCTGCTCCTTGACGCCGAGCGTGTAGTTACCACGGCCATCGAACGAGCGATCCGGGACGCCGCGGAAGTCACGAACGCGCGGCAGCGCGAGCGTCACCAGCCGATCCATGAACTCCCACATCCGGTCGCCCCGGAGCGTGACGGCCACACCGACGGGCATTCCGTCGCGAAGCTTGAAGTTTGAGATGGACTTGCGGGCGTTGCGGACGGCGGGCTGCTGACCCGTGATGGTCCGAAGCTCTTCAACCGCGTCCGTGAGGATCTTCTTGTTCTGTGAGGCTTCGCCGACGCCCTTGTTCACGACAATCTTGACGAGGCGCGGCACCTGCATCGGGTTCTCGAACCCGAACTGCTCGGTCAGCGCGTCGATGATCTCGGAGCGGTAGCGCTCTTTCAGGCGGGGGGTGTAGTTCTCCATCAGTCTGATTAGCTGTCCAGCTCCTCGCCGGTGGTCTTGGCGTAGCGGATCCAGCGGCCCTTGCCCGTCTCGGGATCCTGGACGCGCTTGCGGCCCACGCGGGTGGGGTTGCCGTTGCCGTCGACCGGCAACACGTTCGAGATGTGGATCGGACGCTCAGCCTCAATCCGTCCGCCGTTGGGGTACTGCTGGTTGGGCTTCGTGTTCTTGTAGCGCATGTTGACGCCTTCCACGAGCACCTTGTCCTGCTTCGGGTAGACCTCCAGCACGCGGGCGACGTGGCCCTTCGGCTTGCCGGGGTCTATGCCCTTCGAGCTGGTGATCGCCTTCGTGAGCGCGACCTGATCGCCCTTCTTGATGTGCAGCTTCTTCTGCTTGTTCTTCGTTCGTGGCATCGCTCTTAGAGGACTTCGGGGGCGAGGGAGACGATCCGCATGAACTGCTTCTCGCGAAGCTCGCGGGCGACAGGCCCGAAGATGCGGGTGCCGCGCGGCTCGTCGGCGTCGTTGAGGAGAACGGCAGCGTTCTCATCGAACCGGATGTAGGAGCCGTCGCGGCGACGGTGCTCCTTGGCGGTGCGGACGATCACGGCGCGGGACACATCGCCCTTCTTGACGTTGCCACCAGGGATGGCATTCTTGACCGTGACAATGATGGTGTCGCCGATGCCGGCGTAGCGGCGGCCGGAGCCACCAAGGACGCGGATGCAGAGGACTTCCTTCGCCCCGCTGTTGTCGGCGACGTTGAGTCGGGACTCTTGCTGGATCATGGGTGCAGGGTTCGCACGAACGAGCTGGTGACGCCAGCTCGAGGCGTGGTGGGAGGTTAGCGTGCGCGTTCGAGGACTTCCACGAGCCGCCACCGCTTCGTCTTCGAGAGCGGGCGGGTCTCCTGGATGCGGACCGTGTCGCCTTCGTTGGCGTCGTTGGTCTCGTCGTGAGCCTTCAGCTTGGTCGTCTTCTTGACGAACTTGCCATAGATGGGGTGCTTCACCTGTCGCTGCAAGGCGACGGTGATGGTCTTGTCCATCTTGTCCGAAACGACGAGACCGACGCGGAACTTGCGCGCGCCGCGCTCCCCCTGCGGGGAGCCCTCTTGCGAGGGCGGGGTCTCTTGCGAGGTGTCAGTAGCCATAGCCTGGGTTGCTAGTCGCTTGGTGAGCTGGCATCTCACCAACTACGGGAGTGAGAGAGTCCGGGAGCCATGCCGCAGGAAGCGAGCTGGCGGCCCGAACGGATCAGGATACGCTGTGCAGGATGAAGGATCTGTGGTGCAGACGCCGATTCGGGACGACGCACCGAAGCTTCACCCAGCGCTCGCGCTATCCGTCCGAGCTGGCGTCGGCGGTGCGGCGCTTCTCGCTGAGAATGGTCTTGAAC
>JBCBZH010000028.1:0-24859 GCA_039815415.1 Bacteroidota bacterium | reverse complement strand
CCGCCCTTGACCCGCCGGGTGCCGCCGCGGGGGCCGTTCCGGAGGCCCCCAACCCCCCCGTTGTTGCGGGCGCGCCCGCCATCATCTACTCGGTTCCTGAAGGCGACCCCTACCACATCATCGTCGGCCTCAACGACCGGGATCCGGCCTTCCACGACGTCTACCGGGTCAGCCTGTCGACGGGCGCGCGCGCGCTTCTGATTGAAAACACAGAGCAGGTTGGCAGCTTCGTCTACGACGACGAGGGCGACGTCCGCTTCGCCGTCAAGCAGGCGCCCGGCGGTGGCACGGACCTGTATGCCGTGAATGCCGAGGGGCGGCTCGGCGAGGTCCTCTACTCGTGCACGTTCGAAGAGGCCTGCAGCCCCCGCGGGTTCCACGCCGACGGCCAGCGCGTCTACATGAGCACCAACCGCGGCGACCGCAACTTCTCGGAGCTCGTCCTTTTTGACCCCGCGACCCAGACGGAGGAGCTCATTGAGCGAGACCCCGAGGGCCAGGTCGACTTCGGCGGGTTCGTCTATTCCGACGTCCAGGACAAGATTGTCGCGACGTACTACAACGGCGACCGCCTTCGGATCTACACGCAGGACAACGAGTGGACCGCCGACCTCGCGTTCTTGCGTGCCGAACTGCCCGAGGGCGATGTCCTACCAGGCTCGATGACAAAGGACGAGCGGAAGATGCTCGTCACCGTCACGCGCGCTGAGGATCCTGGCTCGGTCTATCTCTTCGACCGTGACGCCGACACCGTCCAGCTCCTCTACCGCTCACGGCCGAACCTCCCCGTCGAGCACATGGCGTCGATGGAGGCCGTCCGCTACACGGCTCGCGACGGGCGCGAGATCCCGGCCTATCTCACGCTTCCGAAGGGCGTTGCACCCGAGCAGCTGCCGGTCGTGATGTACGTCCACGGTGGCCCGTGGGCGCGTGACAGCTACGGCTACGACAGCTACGCCCAGTTCCTCGCCAACCGAGGCTACGCGGTGCTCCAGCCCAACTTCCGGAGTTCGACCGGCTACGGGAAGGACCACCTCAATGCGGGCAACCGTGAGTGGGGCACAGGCGCCATGCAGCACGATATCACCGACGGCGTGAACTGGCTCATCGAGCAGGGTATCGCCGACCCCGACCGCGTTGGGATCTTCGGGGGCTCGTATGGTGGCTACGCCACGCTCGCAGGCGTCACGTTCACGCCCGACCTCTACGCTGCTGCCGTCCCGTACGTCGCGCCTTCGAGCCTCATCACGCTCATCGAGAGCTTCCCGGCTTACTGGCGGCCCTTCTTGGAAGGCACGTGGTACCGGCGCGTCGGCGACCCAGCTGTTCCGGAGGACCGCGCGGACTTGGAGGGCCGGAGCCCGCTCAACTTCGTCGATCAGATCCGGACGCCGCTCCTCGTGGTGCACGGTGCCAATGACCCGCGCGTGACGCAGCGCGAGAGCGACCAACTCGTCATCGCTCTCCGCGACCGCGGCGTTGGCGTCGAGTACATCGTAGCGCCAGACGAAGGCCACGGCTTCCGCGGCGAAATGAACCGACTGGCGCTTGCGGCAGGCATGGAGGCGTTCCTTGCTGAGCACCTCGGCGGCCGTTACCAGTCCGACGTGCGCACCGAGATCGGCGATCAGTTGGAGTCGATCACAGTCGACCCAGCCACGGTGGAACTCGCGGAGGCACCCGCCAGCGCTGAGGCCGGCACCTTTGATGTGAGCCTAATTCAGCCCGTCACGCTCGCCTACGACGCGACGATCGCCGTGAACGGCCAGGAGATCCCGCTGAGCATCACACGCACGCTCGATCGCCGGGGCGACGGGTTCGTCGCCGTTGACGCCGTTTCGACCCCAATGGGCGCCGCGACCGACTCAACATTCCTCAGCGCCGACTTCGTGCCGACCACGCGCCGCGTCGCGCAGGGCCCGGTCACACTCACGTTCGACTTCGCGCCAGACCGTGTAACGGGTGAGGTCAGCGCGCAGGGCTCGGCAACGCCGGTGGATGTCGCGCTCGACGCGCCGGTCGCAATCGACGGTCCGTCGCTCCCGCTTGGGCTGGGCACGCTCCCGCTCACTGAGGGCTACCGGGCCAGCTTCTTCGGATTCGATAGCCAGGCCCAGCAGCTCCAAACGACCGTCATCGAGGTGACGGGCCGCGAGACGGTCGAGACGCCGGCTGGCTCGTTCGAGACATTTGTCGTGGCCCTGACCGTCGGCGACGGGACGGGCGCAGGTTCAGGGATGTACTACGTCTCCACGGAGCGGCCGGGCGTCGTCGTCAAGACAGAGGTCGGGCTTGGGCCCCAAATGGGCAATGGGACATCGACATCCGTCCTCTCGTCGATGGGTTCCGAGTAACGTCCAACTCGGATACATCTTTACGGGCCCGTCTGCGCAGTGCGGACGGGCCCGCGTGCAGGTTAGAGTAGGGGGCAGAGTGGGCACATCGACAAAGCGGGTAGCCTGCTTGGCAGTGCCCAAACCAGAACCGCCCCTCATCGGCTGGAAAAGCCGAAAAGGGGCGGTTTGTAGTGGAGATGCCGGGAGTCGAACCCGGGTCCGAATGACGCTACAGTCCAGGCGTCTACATGCGTAGTTCGCGTTTCAAAGTCTTTGCCGGTCCGGCGTGGCCCGCGAACGGGCTTCCAGTCCAGCGCAGGCTGATTGAATCTCGTCCCTTCGGCTCAGCCGGAGCCTCCGAGACCAGCTCACTCTAGTCGGTGTTCTACGCGGCGTCAGTGAGCATCCACCGCGCAGAACAGCTAGCGGCTATTAAGCGGCCAGCGAGTAAGAGTAGTCGTTCGCAGCTACAAATGCGTTCCAATGAAGGTCACGGGCGTATTGGACACCACCCGGCACGCAGCCTGCCGCACACATCACTCGTCGAAACCGTGTCATCCCCAAAGAACAGGTCCAATCGCCAGCTCGAGGCTCTGCGGCGTGGACAGGGCTCTAACGTACTACATCCGACATGGGTGCCCAAGGGCCTCTACTCCGTCGCGTCTTCATCGCGGTCGCGCGGGGTGCCGAGGGCCACCAGCCCGCGATCTGCGAGAGAGGTCGAGATCGGGCCGAGGACCGATTCACGCAGGGCGCCTGTCAGGGCAAACACCTTCGAGCGCCCGCCCAGCACTGAGTGCCTCTCTGCACGGACGTAGACCCGGACGAAGCCTCCGTCGAGCGGGACGAGATCCAAGGCCGCCGTCGTCTTGCTCAACAGGCTTTGGCCGACAGGCCTGGATGCTGTGGAGACGATGCGCGGGCTCTCGGCAGGGACCGGTGTCCACCCGGCTTCCGTAGCGGCATTCACGAGTTGGCGAGTCAGAGAGTCGCCCGAGACCTCAGCGCGGACCTCGTAGTCGCGGTAGGGGGGGCTCAGCGTGGGCGCACATCCGGCCAGGAGAGCCGTCGCCAGCGCGAGAACTAGAGTCCAGAAACGAAGCATGGGGAGAGCCTACGCCCGGTACAACCCTGCCGACAAGGCAAAAAAGCAGGGCGGACACGCTCACCCAAACGTGTCCGCCCTGCGGTGCGGTGGCCCCGAGGGCCGAGAACGCACTGTTGAATCGCTCTTGTCATCAGACCCAGGCGTGCCCGGGCTCACGCTCATTCCATGGACAAGGGGCGTGCCAACCCGCCGCCAGCTCGAGAAAGGCACGCCGGGATCCCCCCACGGCCTTCGAGAACGCCTTGCAGGCGTGCAGGTGTCCAGTTCCAAGGACGGCTGTGTACGGAATCGGACACAGCGCGCGCGCCCTCGGGGTAACGGCGAAGTGGGGAGGGCTCGCCGACGTTGAGCCCACGTGAAGCCTGAGCACGAAGCACACCGCCACCTTGGATTCGGGTTCGGCTGGACCTAATTTCGGCGTTCTGCGTTCGAAACGACGACATACCACACAGCCCTTAGAGATCTATGCCCTGCGGCAAGAAGCGCAAGCGCCACAAAATCGCGACGCACAAGCGGAAGAAGCGTCTCCGCAAGAACCGTCACAAGAAGAAGAACCGCTAGGTTCTGCACCGTTTTGGTGTAGGTCCATCTGGCCTGGGGCCTCGCAACGGTTTGCCAGACGCGTTCTTCGATGGCTGCAAAGGCCGCTTCAGAGATGGAGCGGCCTTTCCGTTCAGCACGCGTTGACCTTGGGCTAGATGCGGCATGTGCCTCCGTATCTTGCCATTCCACGCCTGTTGGATTCGATCCCCCATCTCATGAGTCAGCGTAGCCGCGCCGCCCGAGCCTCTGCCTGGGGCTTCCTGGTTGGCGGAGCCGCCGGATTTTCCATCGCCTTGCTCCTTGCACCCAGTGAGGGGCGCGAACTGCGTCGCCGCGCAGCGTACCTCATGGACCGGTGGGCCAGCGATCTCTCGGGCCTCGTCGACCGAATCGACAAGGATGGGTCTGCGAGCGATGCCCGAGCGCAGGCCGATGCGCTCATCGCGGATGCGCGCGAACAAGCTGCCACGCTTCTCCACGAGGCCGACGCGCTGATGGTGGAAGCTCGCCAGCGGCGATCGGACACGAACCGTCCTTCCTGATTCGCCTGCGTCCGCTCCGCGGAACACGCTCCTTTCGCCTGTGCGTTTTTCCATTCTCCTCCCCAGTGCGGAGGGCAAGCAGACCGGCGGCAACCCGCTCGCGCCGGACATGTTCGACTACCGTTCGTCGAACACCTTTAACTACTTCTCTGAGCTGAACCCGGAGCGGCGTGCGCTCATCGATGCCCTGCAGGCTGAGATCGCCGGGGCGGACGATGGCTCTCTTCAGTCTCTGTTCGGGGTCAAGGGCGATTCGCTTCAGGAAGCGGTGGATGTCAACCAGAACGTGTACCGGAGTCCCTTGCTGGCGGCGGTGGATCGGTACAGCCCTGGGGTGATGTACAAGGCGATGGACTTCCCATCGCTCCCCACCGGTGCCCAGCGTCGGCTTCTCGAGAACGGCGTCATCTTCTCGGGTCTCTTCGGCCTCCTCCGGCCCGATGACCTGATCCCGAACTACCGGCTCAAAATGGACGCCCGGTTCGGCGACATCGGGAAGATCTCAACGTACTGGGAGCCGGTCTTGTCCGAGCACCTCAACAAGCTTCTGACGGGACAAGCTGTCTGGAACCTGCTGCCCGGCGCCCATGCAGACGCCTGGGACGATGCAGAGACCTACGGCCGCATGATCCGGGTCAAGTTCTACCGAGAGGTGGACGGAGACCTGAAAGCTGTCACGCATGGGATCAAGGAACTGCGCGGCGCGCTGGTGGCCTACATCGTCACCGAGATTGTGGACTCTGTAGAAGGCCTGGACGACTGGGAGGCCCCGGATGGGTTCGAGATCGACGAGGAGGCATCAGAGTTGAACGATGCAGGCGGCGGCACGCTCGTGATGATCTCGCGGCCTGGATGGGAGGAACGGCGCAAGGCCCGCCGGAAAGCCAAGGCGCAGGCCGAAGCCGAAGCGGAAGCTGCGAAACGTGCCCGCGAAGAAGACGAGGACGAGGCGCCAGAGGACGATGAGGAGGAGTAGCGAGTGGTTGACGGAAGAGCCTACGCAGACGCAGCTGTGATGGCTGGTCACCGACTGCATCTCGCCAGCTCGACGCCGTGCCGACCTGAACATCGACACAGAAGACGCCGAACCCCTCATTCGTCCTGACGCGCCATGGCTGTTGTCATCGGGATTGCAGGAGGCTCAGGCTCTGGGAAAACGACGGTCCAGCGTAAGGTGATGGAGCGGTTCGGGACGCGCCGCATCGCGCTGCTCGACCACGACGCCTACTACCGCGACCTCGCCCATCTGCCTGCGGAGCGTCGCGCCCGGTTCAACTTCGATCACCCGGATGCTCTCGAAACCGGGCTGATGGTGCAGCATCTCGATGCGCTCCTGGCAGGTCAATCCATCCAGAAGCCGACGTACAGTTTCGAGACGCACAGTCGTTTGCTGGAGACCGAGGCCGTTGAGGCGCGGCCGGTCGTTTTGGTGGAAGGCATCCTCGTGCTGGCGGAACCGGACCTGCGCGAGCGGATGGACGTCAAGCTTTACGTGGACGCCCCCGCGGATGTCCGCCTGATGCGGCGGATTGAGCGAGATCTGCACCAGCGCGGGCGCTCAGTCGAGTCGGTGCTGGAGCAGTACCGCCGAACGGTGCGCCCAATGCACCTCGAGTTCGTGGAGCCCTCGAAGCGGCACGCCGACCTCATCATCCCGCGCGGGGGGCGAAATCAAGTCGCCATCGACATGGTGCTCGCCCGTGTGCAGTCGCTTCTGTTGGCCGACGGCAAGGACGGCTAGAGCCGGGCGGTGTCGCGACGCGCTAGGCGTGCCCTGATAGCACGCGCACGCCGTCCAGGATCAGCATAGGCTCAACGTGGGAGACGGCATCCGTGTGCTCGGCCAGCCACGGGGCCCAGCCGCCGGTTGCGACCACGAGCGGAGAGCCGGGAAGGTCTGCAGCAGCGCGCCGAACCAACTCAGAGACGCCACCTGCGAACAGACCCGCCAGCCCGTTCTGCATGGCTTCCGGCGTCGTGCGTCCGGCCGACCGTGCAGCGCCCTCAGGCCAGTCCACGAGCGGAAGCGCAGCCGTGTGGTCCGGGAGTGAGCGGCGCAGAAGCGTTGGACCCGGAGCGATGACGCCGCCGAGCCACGTCCATCCGGAGGTGGTGGCGCGGATGCGCTCCACCGTGACCGCTGTCCCTGCACACACCACCACGGCGGACTGCCCCAGATCGAGAAACCGCGTTGCCCCGGCGGCCGCCGCAAAGCGGTCGGACCCAGCGGTCGCCAGCTCGAGATCGGGGCTGGGCGCGATGCAGGACGCAGGCGCTACGGTTTCGGGTCGGACGTGTCCGCGCCAATCGGGGACGTCGAGCTGGCGAAGGGCTTCGGTGAGCTGAGCCTCTACAGCGGGCACCACGGACACCAGGCCACCCGATCGAGGGTTCGGAGCGAACCCTAAGAGGCGGTCGGCCCACGTGCTAGCCGTGGTCTCCGGCGTCGTCGGCCAGCGCGCGAGCGTCCAGGTGCTCCCGTCCCAGAGCCCGGCCTTGACGGTGCTGTTTCCAACGTCGAGGGCGAGAAAGTGAGCGGGTTCAGAGGGAGCCATGTCTCCGGCGTATACGCGCTGCTCGGCGCCCTCTACACGGAGGCGCAACGCTCCGTCCGATGCGACGCCGAGGGCGACACCACTCAGCGTTCCAGCAGAGCCGTTCGACACCGTCACCCGCTTCCCCCGGCGTGCCATTCGACGCTCGAACCGTTCTAGAAACGTGGACACAGGTCGGGATTCCAGCCCGTCGAGTTGATCGGCGAGGGCATGGAGGATCGCGTGGAGCAGATCGTCCCGGTCTACCTGAAGGCCCACGAGCTGGCGAATCGACCCGGCCTGGGACGCCAGCTCGCCGGGGAACGAGGTCTGGGAGACGTTGATGCCCATCCCGACGATGACGGTGGGCCCTGCAAGACTGTGCGTGGCTTCGGTCAGGATTCCGGCCACCTTGCGGTCCTCGATCAGCACGTCGTTCGGCCATTTGACGCGCGCGGTGCCCTGCGTGCCCGTCACGGCGTCGATCGCGCTGGCGATGCTGAGGCCGACGGCCAGAGGCAGAAGTCCCAGCCGGTCGGCGGGCAGGTCGGGCCGCAGGACGATAGAGGCGAGGAGGCTTTCGCTTGGCACGTCCGTCCACGTCCGGCCCAGGCGTCCGCGCCCCCCTGTCTGGTGATCTGTGGTGACGACCGCGCCGTGCGGAGCGCCGTCCTCTGCCCAGGCCGACGCGACATCCATCGTGGACGCCACAGACTCGAGATGGCGACGGGGCTGGCCGAGATCACGCACGGCTCAGTCGAAGGAGGGGAGAGCGGCCGCGCTGGTGTCGGTCGCCAGCTCGACGCCCCCGATGGAGAGCACGCGCCACTCGAGGAAGAGTCTGCTCGCTTCTTGAAGAGGCACATCGAGATCTGTCACGAGCTGACCGAACGAGGGCCACCAGGCGTTCTCATGCCAGACCATTCCCACAATGGCCTGACTCTGCTCGCTGAATACGGCAGACCGACTCTCGCGGAACACCTGAGCCCACACAACCTGCCCGGTGGTGGTGTCGACAGAGACGCTTGCACGTGTGATCGGGTCGGAGCCTTCCAGGCGCGATGCGGTGGCCGTGGCGACGGTGTGATCGGCGAACCAATCGGGCGTTTCCACCTGGGCCACCTCATACATCTCACGGACCGCCGCGTTTTGAAACGGAGGTTCTTTGGGCAAGAGCCGCGCTACAGGGTCAAACGCCACGAAGGGCGGATCTGCGTCCAGCGGAGGCTCCGAGCCAGACGGGCTCAGCACACGCACCCCCTCTCCACGAACCTCCACGATCTGCCGGAACGCAGCGTCCTCCGTAAGCATGTGCCCGACTGTGTCCACAGACACCTCGGTGGTGTAGCCTGCGTCCCGAAGACGCTCGAAGGCCTCCGCCAGCTCGTCGACATCCAGCCGGGCGAGCAGTGAGTCTGGGTGCGAGGTCGTCGGGCGGAGGGAGAACGGCTCCGGCTCCGAACTGCCGATGCAGGCGGCCAATGCGAAGGAGAGGACGAGTAGAAGAAGCGTGCGCACGCGAGAGAACAGAGGTTGGCGATGCAACCCGGCGGCACGCGTCGGGTTGCAGGGGCAAGACACCGGCTTCGAGCTGGCGAAGGGAAGGTCGCTCCGAATCCCAGAGTGCTCCGACCTGGCGCAGCCTTTTCAACGTTCAATCCTCATCGTGTACGACTCCGAGCGCACCGTCGCCGAAACGGCGGCTCAGGCCGCCGCCGCCTTCATTCGCCAGCACGCCGGGCAGCTCGCCGCCAGTGACGTGCGAGCCAAGGGCACCCACGATCTGGTGACGGTCGCCGACGAGGGGGCACAGCGCATCATCCTGAGCCACCTCGAAGCCGCCTTTCCTGAGGACGACTTGCTGGGGGAGGAGACGGCTCCCGACGATCTGAAGCCGGTTGCCGGGCGGCGGTGGATCGTGGATCCGATTGACGGGACGACCAACTTCATGCACGGCGTGCCGCCGTACGCCGTTTCCATCGGGCTCCAGGAGGACGGCGTAGGCGTTCTGGGAGTGGTGCTGGAGGTGACTTCCGGCGAGCTGTTCGTTGGCGTTCGCGGCGCCGGGCTGGCAGTGAATGGGGTGCCGACGGCGGTCTCTGAGACGCGCCAGCTCGGTGATGCGCTCATCGCGACTGGCTTTCCGTTCCGCGACTATCGCTACGTGGAGGGCTACCTCGCCACGTTCGAGCGGGCCATCCGGGCCACGCGCGGGGTTCGGCGCCCGGGGGCCGCATCCATCGATCTGGCGTGGACGGCGGCAGGGCGCTTCGATGGCTTCTTCGAGGCTGGCCTTTCGCCCTGGGACGTGGCCGCAGGCATCGTGCTGGTGGAGGCGGCAGGAGGGTGCGTGACGGCGCTGCCGGACTCGGCGGACCCTGTGTACGGCGGTGGACTGGTGGCCTCGAATGGGCAGGTTCACGCCGAACTCCTCCAGGTCACAGAGCCCCTTGCTGCCGCATATGGCGCCTGTCTCTAAACGATGTGGCGTTTGCAGTTTGGGGTTAACCGCGAGGGCATCCGAGACGATACCCGAGGCTCGCAAACGTGCTCCGAATGACCAAACGGCCAACCCTCCTGATCGCTGACGACTATCCTCAGAATCGGCGGTTGTTCTCGCTCTTTCTGAAGAAGGCCTATGAGATCGTAGAGGCCGCGTCGGCAGAGGAGGTGTTGGAGATTCTGGAGGCCCAGTCGGTAGATGCCCTTCTTCTGGATCTGAACTACCAGGGAGGCATGTCGGGGATGGAGCTGATCGCACGCGTCCGGCAGGATCCCCGCTGGACGGACCTTCCCGCCATCGCGCTGACGGCGCACGCATCCCCCGAGGACCGCACGACGTGCATCGAAGCAGGCTTCGACGATTTCGTGTCCAAGCCGGTATTTCGGGAGCCGCTCAACGAGACGGTTGCGTCGGTTCTGGGGCGTCCTCGGCTGGCGGCCTGATCGTCGTCGGCATCTAGGGCGCGAAACGAAGACGCTGGGCACCCTGCGCGCCGTCGTGCGTAGACGCCCCGATGGCAGATGCGTCCCTTTCCCAGATCCCCGATGCCGTCGCTGAGCCTGCCCCACAGGCCGCGGCGCCGGTTACTGCGCGCTGGTTCGCCAAGGTGCTACCGCCAGGGCCGGTCGCGGACCTTCTCGAGGACGCCCAGTCCGCGATCCCGGATCGACCTCAGCGCGTCGTAGAGTTGTCGCGGGAAGCGCTCCGGGTCGCGGAAGAGATCGGAGACCGTCTCGGCCATGCGTGTGCGCTGACCTCAGAGGGCTTCGGCCTCTACATGCTGTCCGACCATCAGGCCGCGCTCGATACGCTGACCCGCGCGCTGGCGGAGCTGGAGACCCTCGGCGACCTCTCCGCACGTGCGCTCGCGCTGGGTGGGCTGGCGAGTGTACATGGCAGCATGGGGCACTACGAGGAGGCCCAGAAGGCGGCGCAGGAGAACCTTCGCGTTGCGCGGGCGCTCGGAGACCACGATCAAGAGGGGTGGGTGCTCGTCTCCCTAGCGAACCACCTTCTGGATCTCAATGAGACGGCGTCAGCCATTCAGAATGGCGAGAGTGCGCTTCGGATCTTCGCGGATCTCGACGAAGCCACGGGGCAGGCCCGTGCTCACACCATCGTGGGGGGGGCGTTGCGGCAGCGAGGGCGCTTTGCAGAGGCGCGCGCGCATTTCGAGTCCGCCTTGCGGTTGTCGCGCGAGGAGCAATCGGTGATTACAGAGGCTCGCGCTCTCGATGACCTCGGGCGACTCGAAGGAGACGAGGGAAACCACGAGGTGGCCCTCGAACTGCACCGCGAGGCCCTCGAGCTGAGGGTGGCGGTGGGCAACCGGCAGTCGCAGGCGGGCAGTCGGCTGCGCATTGGTGAAACGCTGGTCGCGCTGGAGCGCGTGGATGAGGGGCTGGAGTCGCTGCACGCGGCCCGCCAGCTCGCGGAGACCATCGGGGCCCAGCCCCGCCTGGCGGACATCGACTGTGCCCTTTCACGCGCCTATGAGGCAAAGGGCGATGCCGAGCAGGCGCTCGTGTACTTCAGGCGCTACCACGACCGACGGGAGGACCTCCTCACGGCCCAGGCCCGGAGCCGCTTCCACTCACTCCAGGTTCGTTCCGAGGCCGACCGGGCGATTCAGGACGCCGAGATGGCTCGGATCCGGACGGAAGAGCTGGGGGCGGCCAACCGCGAGCTGGAGGAAGCGCTCGGCGAGCTGCAGAAGACCCAGCGCCGGATGGTACAGGCCGAGAAGCTGGCGTCGCTTGGTCGGTTGTCGGCGGGCCTCGCCCACGAGATCCAGAACCCGCTCAACTTCATCTCCAACTTTGCCGAGCTTAACGTCGAGCTGGCGAAGGATCTCATGGCGCGGCTGCGCGCTGACGAGGATCTCACGCCCGACGAGTTGGCGGAGGAACTGGAAACGGTGGTCTTCAATGCCCAGCGTGTCCGGGATCATGCGGTTCGGGCGGGCGGCATCGTGCGGAGTCTCCTGGGACACGTCCGAAACGTGGGCGGAGAACGACGCCGGGTTCGGGTGGACACGCTGCTGGATGGGGCGGCCCGCTCCCTTCTGGCACGAGCGCCGGACATCCAGCTGGAGACCCACTACAGCCTGGATCTGCCGGAGGTGGCGGCGGCACCGGGGTCGCTCCAGCGAGCCTTCACCAACATCATCGAGAATGCCATCCAGGCGCTTCGCCAGCGCGCCGAGACCGAGGGCCGAGACTACACGCCGACGCTCACGTTCTCGGCGGAGGCCTACCCCGGAGGCGTGGAGCTGCGCGTGATCGACAACGGCCCCGGCATTCCGGCGAAGCACTGCGCGTACGTGTTCGAGCCGTTCTTTACCACCAAGCCACCGGGGGAGGGGACCGGGCTGGGGCTCTCGCTCGCCTACGACATCATCACGGAAGGCCACGAGGGCACGCTGTCCGTGTACAGCCGCGAGGGTGAGGGGGCGACGTTCACGATCTCGCTGCCTCAGGCGTAGGGCCGATCAGGGGATGAGGGTGTGGGAGTAGAGCCAAGCTCACTCGGGTGGATCGGCGGACATTACTTGCCGCCGCTTTTTGTGGCCGTCATGCCTGCGCAGGCAGGCATCCACTCGCCAGCTCGAGGGACGCCTACGAACGCACTGTCTCTCTGAGTGAGCGTATAGCCTGACCACGGGTAGCGAGAGGGGGTGCGAGGAGTGCCCCGTGCTTCCATTCCCCAGACTCAAACGGAATCACTCGCCAGCTCGAGGCGAGTTTACACCGTGAGCTTCCGCCGAGCTGGCGACCGCTGCAAACCGCTTCTGGTGCGCCTTGAGGTGAATGCCGAGGTCGAGGCCCGTCTTGAGGACGATGAAGAGCGCCAGCGCGAGGACGCCGCCTCCCGTCGCCAGAAGCAAGAAGCCGCCCGCGATGAGAACCACGTGGAGGATGACCACCCGGCCGTAGGGGCGGAACATCTCGGAGACCGGGTCCGCTTCCCGCCACTCGCCGCCTGCGAGGTAGTTGAGCACGAAGGAGGCGCCGTGGCTCAGCGCCAGCCCGATGAGGCCCTCCACGGGCAGGCCGCCGCTCGTCAGCTCGGCGAGGTGGCCGCTGAGGTCGAACTCGGGCGACTCCCGACCGCCACCGAAAAGGGCGTAGACGAACACGCCGTGGCCGAGCCAGAAGAAGCCGTAGTGGACGGTGAAGAAGCCACTCACGAAGAGCTTCGGGATCCACGTGATGGGGTGGGAGCCCATCAGCCCGGAGGTGAGGATGCGTCCCAGTGCGTAGAGGCCGATGACGGCGTTCTCCATCCAGTAGAGCCACATCACCTCGAAGAGGTCCCACCCGAAGGCCACCACGCCCACGAGCGGGACGACGTTGGCGACCACCAGCCCGAGGGCCGAGCTGGCGGAGGGGCTGCGGACGAAGGGGGACGACGCGGCAGGCATGGCGAGGGAAACCTAGCCGTGGGTATCGGCACGGTTTCTCCCCGCTGTAAGGGAGGGGCTTCGAGCTGGCGAGTTGTGCCTCTTGTGCCGCCAGCTCGAGGGGGATATGCTCAATCGGCTCAGCTTTCACTCCATGGAAGTTCTGAGACGAGTTTTGGGTTCTTGAACCTGTGACCGTACTTCAGAGCCCTAGAGCGTTTCGGAAACCCTCGTTATGGGGACGCCCCCCGGCGAAAGAGCTACAGACGCATCCGTGAGCATGAGTCGCGATTGAAACTCCAGCGTTCCTTCCTTTCGGTGCCGCCTGTCCAACGATGGACTTCACCCCACCGATCTGGGATCTTCCCCGGCCTAGAATGACGGTGCCAGAACATTGCCCTGGCCGCCTCACGGCAACTGCGTAGCGATGTATTGCATGGCTCGGACTTTGTCAATGATGCCTTGTGGTATATCTTGTGCCCATTCGCAGCCTCCTTGTCGCCCAATTTCTTCTTAATCAATCCATTAGTTACATGTTTGAGAGTAGTTTGTTGTCACGCCTTTTTGGGATTTTTTTTGTTGTTTTTTTATTATCCAATATTGCTATAGCACAAGTGTTTCCTTCGTATGAAGTAATATTTGACAATTTTGATTACAGTAATAGCAGTGTTAATGATAGTCATTATAACGAAGATCGTTTTGCGCTTCAAAATGGAATAAGTAATAGTCTTTTTGGGGAGAATGCATGGATGACGCGATCGGGTATCCAATCCAATCTGGGTCCAATGTGGTATTACTACAACTGGCGATGGGACCTTGTAGGAGAGCCTGATGTTCTGGAATCTGATATCTTTGTACAGGACGGCCGGCTTGTTCTTCGGAATCTTCCGAATCACGCTGCCCCAGCCGATTCAACACAGCCTCAGCAACATCCTAACCAGGTCCAGTCGGGATTTCGTGCTCAAACGGGTACATGGGCAGTAAAGACTCGAATCGACAATCTTGACAATTTGGGGTACTGGACCCAAGCATTCTGGGTCGTCAATGAAGCCAGGCTTGCAAGCAGTAGTAGCCCGAATGGCAGCGGAACCGAATTCAATTTTGAGTATACAAACTGGTTTTCTATTGGGACCAATCAGACGGACGACAACAGTGATGACGAATGGTGGGTAGACAATAAGTGGGCAGGAGCCCTTCATGATGCCGGATCTATTGATATGAATACTTCGCCAATTCCGGTATCAAAAAGGTGGCTTATTCCGTATATGGCAAATGGTGTTCGTATGGACGAAATATCATCTGAAACTATTTCGGCCTCAGACCCACGGACTCGGGGAGGTGTTCCGTACCAGAATCCAGCCAATAATTCATCGCCCGAGTTCTCCTGCTACGTCAATGACAATGGCTCTGATGATCCTGGGCCGAATGGGGAATTTACCCCAGTATATCCGCTGAATGGCATCCCTTTGGAGTATCAGGAGGAGCGGCCTGATGTATGCCGTTCTATGATGTTTAACTACCTCCGAACCCATCAGCGAATTGACGTCATATTGTCTATCCACTACGATGGATCCGACGTCCGATTCGGCATCTTGGCTCTGAGTCACGGCCGCGGGTTTGCAAGAATGGAAGGAAGGGCTGCGCTTGACCGGCGAGCACAGCCACTCACAACCACACTGGACAACCACACAAACAGTACTATTCAAGCAGGTCGGAATGTCGATTTTGAATTCGACTGGTTCTACTATGCTGATGACGCCTCACTTGACGGTTGGGACATCTACGTTGATGTTGGCAACTTCCAGGGCAGTGGACTCTCACGAGTGAACACCGATGGTCGCTCTCTCAGGGCTCCAAACCAATATCAAATGGGCGTCAGCATATACGGCCCTTCTACCAAATACAACTATTATCACGCTGTTCCCATACAGCGCCAGTCAAACGGCATTCATCTCGAGTGGCAGGCAGCAAAGGCGCTCCAGAACGGCACTTGTTCTAGCTGGTTTTCATTTGCAGAAGGCTCCTTCGCTCTCATGCCAAGCCAAATACCTGCGGTGAGCAAGTGTCTCCGAGCCCGCCTCCGAGATGACTACGCTGCAGTATGGGGCCAGAATCCCAACACTTGGTACTACTCTTCGACGCTGTATCTCGGCGGAGGCGGTTCAGGAGCAGTTCAGTCGCCAGCAAACAGCCCGGATCAAGAGGCATTCAGCATTGAAATGGGCCTCTCGGCCCCGTTGCCAAATCCAACTCAGGCCCAGGCACTGCTAGTCCTTTCGCTCCCGACAGAAGCGAACGTACTTGCAACCGCGTATGATGCATTGGGGCGCCAAGTTGCCATCATAGAATCCGGGACGTTCGAGTCCGGGAATCACGTCCTCAAATTCAATGGCGATGGGCTCCCGACCGGGACATACACTGTCCAGGCCAAAGTGCGAACAGATAGCGAGCATCGTGTGTTCACTCGACAAGTCACAATCATCCAGTGATTTGAAGGTCCCTAACATGATGCGGAAATGGCCTTATGACGCCAATCGGCGAGGCACAGCCCCAATGAGGCGCGTGTCCAAGAGCACCAACTCCATGCCGGAGAGTTCAATTAAGGTCTCGTCCGGGTCGCCGCACGAGACTTCTTGTTCTTCCCCCTCGAGCTGGCGAGACACATCACTGTTCGATGCTCCGCGCCTCGAACGCCACCACCGCCTCTTCCGCCAGCTCGTAGGCGATCTCGATGGGATTGCAGCACACCTCGCAGTCCTCCACGTAGCGCTGGCGCGGGATGCTGGGGTCGAGCAGCATCGTGATGGGCGCCCCGCAGTACGGGCAGGCAAAGTCGTGCTCGATCTCGAACATGGCGCATGGGTAGGTTCCGAGGCCCTGCCTACGCCCCCATGCTGCGCCTCGCTCCCCTCGCCCTCCTGATTCTCCTTGCAGGCTGCACGTCCAGCCGTGTCGCCAGCCCGTCCATCACCAGCGCGGAGCTGCAGCGGGCCGTCGAGGCCGAGATCGACGGCTTCGAGGGGGTGGTGGGCGTCTACGTGACGCATCTCGAGACCGGCGCCACCGCCGAGGTGCGTCCCGACGAGCTGTTCCCGACGGCCAGCATGATCAAGGTGCCCATCATGGTCACTGTGTTCGACCGCATCGAGGCCGGGGAGATCGGCTACTCCGCCGATGTGATGTTCGTGGACTCGCTGCGCTACTCCGAGTACGACCTCTTCGGCGACCTCCGCGACAGCTCGCTCGTGCCCGTTCACCAGCTCGTCGAGCTGATGCTCTCGGCCAGCGACAACACCTCCAGCCTGTGGCTGCAGGCGATGGTGACGGGCGAGTATATCAATGAGTGGCTGGCCGCCAACGGCTTCGAGGGCACGCGCATGAACAGCCGCACCGAGGGTCGCCGGGGCGATTGGGAGGTCTACGGCTGGGGCCAGACCACGCCGCGCGAGATGGCCGAGCTGGTGCGCCGCATCGTGGAGGGCGAGGCCGTCAGCCCAGCCGCTGACGATGAGATGCACCGCGCCCTCACGCGCACGTTCTACGACGACGAGGCCGTCGCCCAGCTTCCGCCGTGGGTGGCGGCGGCGACTAAGCAGGGCGCCGTCAGCGCATCCAAGTCCGAGGTGGCCTACGTCCACGCGCCCAGCGGGCCGTATGTCTTCTGCGTCGTTACCAAGGAGCAGGCCGACACGGGCTACGAGGCTGACAACGCGGGCTTCGAGATCATCCGCCGTCTCTCACGCCTCTTCTGGCAGTCCTTCGAGCCCACCTCGAGCTGGCGACCGGTGCCGGGGGCAGAGCAGTATCGGCTGTGAGCGGCAGCGCCTCCGTCGCCAGCTCGTTGGGACGGGGCTGTCGGATGTAGAAGCTTAGGGGCCGTTAGGATTTCTAATTCCTCCCTTCGAGGGAGGTGGCCGCGAAGCGGTCGGAGGGTGTCTGGCACGCTTCGAGTTGGCGACGACACCCCCACCCGCTGCGCGGGAGCCCCCTCCGCACGCACGGCCGTGCGTGCAGGCACGCTCGCGCGTGCCAGGGGGCATTTTCACATCCGAACCGCCAGCTCGAGGCGAGACCCAACGAGCTGGCGATCCATCCGAGACGGCCAGCCTATCCCGCCAGCTCGAGCAGGAGCTTCACCAGGGACCCGGCGGCCAGCAGCACGCCCACCACAACGAGCGACCACGCAAACGACCGGTCCACGCGCGGACGTTTGAGCACCCTCGCTCCGACCACGGTGAGAGCAATGCCGATCAACAGGAGCAGGTAGAGCATCGGGCGAGGGGCAGGTGTCCCGTAGTGTACGGCGTCTCGCGGGATCGCCGACAGGGGATCTTCACGCGGATGGAGCGAGAGGGGTTCAGACCCGGATCTTTAGTTCAAGAGAGGGGAGAGGCAGGGTGCGAGAATCCCGGTCGGTCCATCACAGAGACGCGAGGTGGCGATGCACGAAGGCAACGGCTACAGAGCCTTCTCCGACCGCGCTGGCGACTCGCTTGACAGACTCATGCCGCACGTCACCTGCGACGAAGACGCCGGGGACGCTGGTTTCCAGCAAGAACGGGTTGCGGTCTACGGGCCAGTCCGAAAGGTCGTTTTCGGAGAGGTCGGGGCCGGTGCGGATGAAGCCGCGCTCGTCCCGGGCAATGGTCTCGGGCAGCCAGTCGGTATGCGGACGCGCGCCGATGAAGACAAAGACCGACTCAGCATCGACGGTGCTGGTGGCTCCGCTGGTGCGGTCCCGGAGCGTCAGCGTCTGGAGGCGGTCGTTTCCGTCGCAGGCGTCGATCTCTGTCTCGAGCTGGACGTCGATTTTCTCATGCGCCTCGATGCGATCCACGAGGTACTGGCTCATGCTCTTGCCGAGGTCGTTGGACCGAACCAGCATGACCACTTTGGCCGCGTAGTCGGCGAAGTAAATCGCGGCCTGTCCGGCGGAGTTGCCTGCTCCGACGATGTAGACCGTTTCGTCGGTGCAGCCCATCGCCTCCGTCATGGCGGCGCCGTAGTAGATGCCCCGGTCGGTGAGCGGTTCGGCGCCGTCTGCGGGGAGCATACGCCACGAGACACCCATCGCCAGCATGAGTGCGTGGCACGCCACCTCCTCGCCGCTGTCGAGCGTCAGAATCTTGTAGGGGCCGTCGGTTCGGAGGCTCGTCACCTCCACGGGCGCCAGAATCTCGACGCCGAAGCGCTGCGCCTGCGTCACACCGCGCCGCGCGAGGTCGGCCCCGGAGAGTCCGGAGGGGAAACCGAGGTAGTTCTCGATGCGGGATGAGGTTCCGGCCTGTCCGCCCGGCGCCTCACGTTCCAGCAACACCGTCTTGAGCCCCTCGCTCGCACCGTACACTGCCGACGCCAGCCCAGCCGGACCCCCGCCAATGATGGCTAGGTCGTAGAACTCGCGGTTTGCGGTTCGGCTCAGACCCACGTGCTCCGCCAACTCGGCATTGGGCGGATTCTCGATCCGCGTGCCGTCGCTCAGGATGACGAGCGGGAGGCCGCTGTCGCCTGCGAGCTGGCGGGCGTTCTCATCTTGCTCCACGTTCAGAAACGTGTACGGAATCTGATTGCGCGAGAGGAAGTCGCGCAGGCGGTGGCCGTCCGGGCTCCACCGGTCGCCGAGAAGCCGGAGGCCTCCGTAGCCGGGGCGGAAGCTGGCCTGCCAATCCTCGAGAAGGTCATCGAGGACCGGATAGAGCTTCTCCTGCGGCGGGTCCCATGGCTTAAGCAGGTAGTAGTGCACCCGGCTGTCGTTGATCGCCTGGATGGCCGCGTCGGTGTCCGCATAGGCCGTCAGGAGAACCCGCTTGGCATCGGGAGCCACTTGGGCGATCTCGGAGAGCAAGCCGACGCCGTCCATCTGGGGCATCCGCTGATCGGAGAGCACCAGCGCGATGGGCTGCTGCCGGTTCACCAGCTCGCGGGCGGCGTCGAGGGCTTCCGCCCCTGACGAGGCGCGGAGAACGCGGTAGGTCTCGCCGTACTGGCGGCGCAGGTCGCGGGCGACAGCGCGGAGCACGTCCGGGTCATCGTCCACGGTGAGAACAACAGGCTTGAGGTCGGCCATTCGGGTAGGGAGTCTGGAGGTGGATTACGCGCGAGTCCAAACCGAGGCTCCCCGGCTGGCCTCTACCTTTCGTTCGGCGCCTCAGCTCTCGCCGCTCCCGCGTTTCATGAACGGTTTTCTCGCCCGGTTTTCTGCCAGCTCGTTGCCTCCAACGGGACGTGCAGACCGTGTGTGGCGCGCCGATGGCGTCGAGCTGGTGGCAGGTGGCGCTGCACGGCTCGTACAAAGAGGGACTTGGGTGGGTGTCGTGGACGCCCGGCTTCATGGCACCGAGGCCCTCTCGGCGACGCTCAGCGTAGAGGCCGGGGCAGATCGTCGGACTACCGATGCGGCGTGCCTGGTAGCGGCGTTCGCGATGTGGGGGGAGGGCGCCGTTCGCCAGCTCGAGGGAGCCTTCGCGGCCGTGCTCTGGAATCAGGAGAGCCAGACAGGGGTCGCCGTGCGAGATCGCCTCGGGCTCCGGCCGCTGTTCCGGACCACAGGCGACGAGCTGGCGATCAGCTCCAGCCTGGCAGACCTTCGCCAGCTCGCCCCGGATGCGCTGGACGTGGGACACACGGCGGCTTTTCTGGCGGGCCGCCCGGGTGGTGGACGAACCACGTTTCATCCTGCCATTCAGCGGGTGCCCGCAGCCACGGTGGCGACAATCTCCGATCGGCGGGAGTGGACCGAGCAGACGTACTGGACGCTCGATGCGCGCTCGACCTTCGAGGGACGCGATGCTGCCGCCGAGGCAGGCTTCTTGGAACAGTTCGATGCATCAGTGGCGGCGAGCCTGGACGGTGACCCAGAGGTCGGCGACAGCCCGCTGGGGGCCTTTCTGAGCGGCGGACTGGATTCGTCCTCCATCGTGCGCACCGTGCTACATCACCAGCCCGACCGCGTCCTGCCCACATTCTCCATCCTCTACAACCGCGCTGATGCCAACGAGACACGCCATCTGGATGCTGTGCTCGCGCAGGGCGGCGTGCGTCCGCATCGTGTCGATGGGGAGTCGCTGTCGTTGCTCGACAAGCTGGACGACGACCTGGCAGCAGTTGGGGAGCCCTCCGCCATGCCCAACCTGTTCCTGACGCGCACGCTCTATGCTGAGGCGCGAGCCGCCGGGTTGAGCGCTGTGCTCGACGGGTTCGCGGGTGACAACGTCGTCGGTCACGGAGAGCGTCGCCTGACCGAGCTGGCGAGAACGCTACGTGTGCACACGCTCGTCCGAGAACTCCGGGCCATTGCACGCACCACCAACCGGCCGCGACGGGCCATGGCCGAGCTGGCGCGTGACTACGTGTGGGCGCCGCTCGTGCAGCCGCTCACCCCTCGCCAGCCCGATGTCTCATTCGCCCACCCGGATCTTCCAGGGCCGGATCGCCCCCCTCGCGATACCTGGGACGACCGGGCTGCGCACCTCGCAGATCTCTCCTCCCCGACGCTTTCCCACGCCTTCGAAGTGGCCTATGCGGTAGGGGCTGCGCACGGCATCGAGCCCCGGTTTCCATTCGCTTCGGTGCCGCTGGTGAAGTTCTGCCTGTCGCTCCCGTCGCACCAGCGGATGCGCGACGGCCTGACGCGCTCCATCCTGCGCCGCGCGATGCGCGGGCGCCTGCCCGAGAGCGTCCGGCTGCGCCCGGGGAAGGCCCGCCTCGCAACCAGCTTCGCGGACGCGCTGTTCGTCCGCGATGCCGACCGTCTCCGCCAGCTCGTGGCTGAGGACGTGCCCGCCGCGCACGACGTGCTGGATGTGGCCGCCCTTACGCAAGCGGTTTCCCGAGCGCTCCACCATCCCGAGGATCGTGCCGAGCTTGCCGCTCCCATCTGGCGAGCCGTGGTTGTCGCTCGGTGGCTGGCTCTCACCCGGACCCGCTCGCTCGCATGACCTCCTCTGTGTACACGGCCTTCGGGTTGGCGATCCACTCCGAGCTGGCGCTGCCCGGTCTCCGCCAAGGGTCTGGGGATGTCGATGTCTCCATCCGATTTGGCGATGTGGCTCCCCCTCCGGGCTTCCCACCGTCCGGCATTGCGCATTACGATGCCGACGGAGCCGACGCGCTGGCGTGGCTGGACCGCGCTCGGTTGCGCGTCACCAGTTCAGAGATCACCGTTGACAGTGACGATGAGGCGTTCGCGCAGCAGTGCGTCGTGGGGCCTGGCCTCGGGGTGCTCCTGCACCATCGCAGGATGCTGGTGCTTCATGGTGCTGCGCTCAATGTCGGCGGACGCGCCGTGGTGTTGCTCGGCGAGAAGGGTGCGGGCAAGTCCACCACCGCCGCAGCGCTCATCGCACGCGGCCATCATCTTCTCACCGACGACCTCGTGGCGCTGGAGCCCAACGCCAGCTCGCCGACGGTGCTTCCCGGCCCAGCGCAGATGAAGCTGTGGCCTGAGGCCATCGAGGCCATTGGTCTGGACGCGACGCTCACGCCGTTCTTTGACGGGCTGGCGAAAGGCATCTGGGCAGACGCCCCAACGTCCGATCGCCCCACGCTGCTCGCGCTGGTAGCCGTACTGGGCTGGGGGGAGCCAGAGTGGACTCCCATGGAGGGACGTGCCGCCTTCGGAGCCCTCTTCGGACAGGTCTATGCGCCACGGTTCCTGGGCGCCGCCGCCAGCGCATCGCTCATGGGACCCGTGAACGAGCTGGCGAATGCAGTGCCGGTGGCTCAGGTCACCCGCCCTCACCAGCTCGAGGCGGTGGCCAATCTGGTGTCTCGGGTTGAGGTCGAAGCGTCCAGGGCAATGGGATCGTGAGGCTCCGAAGGGGGAGCGGGCTTTGGGCCTTGTCGCCTTTGGCGCATATCGGCTCCTAGTGGTGATATGCCAAGCCGCAACACTTGAGGTTCTCCAGCGGGGCAGCTACCCTCTGGTCTACTTGGCTCACTCTGTCTTCTAGGGGCACCTGCCAAAGACCCTCGTTGCTTCCATCCTTCCCTGACACATGATCGTTTCTACTCTCACCCATCGGCTCGCCGGGCTGGCGACGCTGCTCGCGTTCGTCGGGCTGGCGCCAGCCGTTAGCGCGCAAGTCACGGTTCTCGAAGAGGACTTCGAGGATGAAACCGTGGCCTACACGACCTCCATCGATGAGTACTCCGATGACTTCGGCGACTTCTTTACCCGTACCGATGGGTCCAACATCTCGACCTCGTATGAAGTGACAGGGTTCGGCGGATCGTCCTACTTCGCTGCACAAGACATCGATGATGGCGGCGCCTTTGAGCCAACGCAGTCAATGTCGTTCATGGGCCTCGATGTGGAGGGATTGACTGATCTGCAGGTCAGCTTCCGTCTCGCGGAGGATCAGGCTTCCAACGACGATGAGGATTGGGACGCGGCGGATTACTTCCGCGTGTACGCCACCGTCTACGACGAGGCCGTCGCAGGCCGCCAGCGCAATAGTGAGGTCTTGGTCTTCGCCGTTGAGGCTGAAGAGCCAGAAGAGGACCAGTTCAACAACCGGCCTCTCGTAGATACCGATCTCAACGGCATCGGAGATGGGACCGAGATTACCCCAGAGTTTGCTGCCTTCATGGCGTCGATTCCCGGCACGGGTGAGCGGCTTGACCTCCGCATTGAGTTCAGCCTGAACGCGGGCGATGTGGACATCGCCCTCGACGATGTGATGGTAACGGGAACACAGGAGGAGGTTGAGCCCCTTGCCTGCGCCGTCGGAACGGGGATGACCTTCGTCAGCGACGAATTGGACACGGATGGCAATGGTGTCAATGGCGAGCAGGTGATCGTGTTCAACGAGGGGCCGGGCGATGTACTGCTTGAAGCTTGTGACTTCGCTGTCGTCGATCCCTTCACTGAGCAGGTGACCTTTGTCAAAGGATTGCCCTCCCAGCAGGTGCTCCAGGCAGGAACGGCAGCTGGGTTGAACACCACGTTCTTCGGTTTTCCTGACGATACGCTTCCGGATGGGCCCGGCGCGGTGGTACTCATCGAAGGGACCCCGGCCGTGGGGGCGACAGTGGCCGACTTGCTGCCCAATCTGATCACGGGCTTGGTCTACGTGTCTGAGACGGAGATCGTCGGGATCTACTCGAGCAGCGCCACAGCGACCACCAGTGCCGAGGATTTCCTCGCGGCATTGGCGTCGCTCTCGCGGTCGGTGGCCAACGAGGATGTCGTCAATGGCATCGACATGGCTGTCACGGCTGCCCCGAACCCGCTCAGGGATCGCACTACGGTCACCTTCGGTGTCGCTGAGGCTGCCGACGTGCGTGTGGCTGTCTACGATGCCCTGGGTCGGGAAGTCGCCTTGCTGGCTGACGCTCCCTATGCTGCCGGCCGCCATGACGTCACGTTCGAAGCCGCTGATCTGCCAGCTGGCGTCTACGTGATTCGTGCGGTCGTTGGGGCAGACGCCCGAATCGCTCGCGTGACCCTCGCCCGATAACACTTCGGCTCGCCAGCTCGAATGCTGATCGTTCAGGTCATCGAGCTGGCGGCCGTCCCATCTGACTTCTGATTTCATGACTGACTCCAACACGCCTCGCCAGCCCGAGATCAAGCCGTACCAGGCTCCTGAGCTCCACGAACTGGGGACCATCGGCGCGGTGACCGCAGGTCCGAACAACGGCTCGCTCGACCAACTCGGCGGGTCCTCCGGTGGCTTCCTCGTCGCCCAGGGCACGTCGTAACCGACACCCGGTATTCGTTACAGCAGGCGGCCCGGCTTCGGCGGGGCCGCCTGCGCTGTGTTTGGAGGCTCGCGTCATCGCCAGCTCGAGCTGGCGGGATGGGCTTCATCGAGCTTCCCCGTGAATGTGACTTCAGGCGGCGATGTGCTCGACGTCTGCCAGTGCGGTCAGGCGGCTCGTGGTGCGGGAGAACTTCTCCGCAATGCCCTTCGCCAGCTCGCCGTGGGCATCCTCGGCGCGGAACCAGTTGTCCGGTGAGGTTTCCGAAGTGAACGAGAGTGTCGGTGGGTCGGGCTCACCATAGAGGTCGTCGGCCACGCGGAGCAGGCGGAGAGCGTCGTCGGTGTCTGTCACGTCGATGCCGTCGATGAAAAGAGCCTTCGACGCTGCCAACTCGCGCGTGAGGCGGGTTCGTTCCACGTCGGTGGTGAGCCTCAGCAGGTCCCCAAATCCGATCCACCGTTTGGGTTCGGGTGCGTTCTCGAAGGCCGTCCGCATCGCACTGGAGGCGGCCTCCAGCGGTCCGATCCACGCCCGGCCCGGCTTGTCGAGCTGCTGGCGGAAATCGTCGCCCCCGACAAACACAACGTGGTACTGGCGCGCGAACTCCTCTGAGATGAACCGCTCCAGTCGGTCCCTGCCGAACGCAGCAGATACGAACGAATCCGGCTCGGCATTGGACGTCGCCGCCAGTGTGACGCCCCGTTCCCGGAGGGCTTTCAATACGCCAATCAGCCGGACTTCGCCTGCGGGGTCGTCCAACTCGACCTCATCCAGAAACAGAACACGCGCCTGCTTGGCGATGTGCTCTGCGTAGACCTCCGGCGTTTCGGTTGCTCTGAACAGTGCCGAGGAGTGCGTGTAGGCACAGGGGACCGGGTCTGAGCCATCGTCGGGGCTCACCAACTCGTGGTACATCGACGCGATCAGGTGCGTCTTGCCGGTTCCAACAGGTCCGACGAGGTAGAGGCCACCACGGAGGCCGTCGTCTCGCTTGAAGAGGCGCATCCACGAGGGGCGCCGGGTACGCACACGAACCAGCCGAATGAACGTGCGTGCTTTGTCCTGAGCGTCCGCCTGGCTCTCCGTCTGGGGGATGTAGCTGTCGAGGCGGGCGGTGTCGTAGCGTGTGGGAGGTGTCAGGTTGGACACGGAGTGGGGGGAGCGAGGCCGGTGACTACGCGTG
>JBCBZH010000372.1:0-3077 GCA_039815415.1 Bacteroidota bacterium | reverse complement strand
CCAGAGCATCCTGATAGCTCACGTCGTCATTGAACGCTGCAGGGTCAGGGTAGGGGCGCTGCATGCGCTCGTAGCGCTCCAGATCATCTGCGGGGCGAGCCAATGCGGGGTCTGGGTCGTTGCCCCCAAAGAGCCAGTAGCGCGGGTTGAAGCGTGGGGCTGGAAGGCCCAAAGCCTCGTACTCGGCAGCCACATTGGGGTGAAAGAACCGTCGAGCTGGCGACCTGCCTGAAGAATCCCCGGGGTCGTCCCACTCTGCTCCCAGGAAGGCGAGGGAGCCATACGTGTTCAGGCTTTCCTCCACGCCCCCCGCGTTGAAAGCATAGTTGACGTACTGCGAGTCTGGATTGGCGTTGATGAGAGCACCGGTTCCGCCCTCATAGTCGGGATAGCCAAAGATTCCTCGAGCCCCCTTGTTGAAGAAGGCGCCTCCTCCCTCGGTCGTGGTCACGACGTTGCGAACGACGAGGTCGTCCCAGATGCCCACCCAGAGATCGGTCAGTGGGCTATCAGACACGTTCGTGATTTCATACTCGACGATCACGAAGTACTCCGTGAAGGGAAAGCTCCAGGCATACGAGGTCTGCTTCACACTCAGCCCGAGTTGGTTCTGCACATCCGGCATCGGGGTGTTGGTGCCGGGGAGCGTTGAGAGCGTATCCGAGTACGTCGTGATGAAGTCCTGCTGACTCGTTGCCTGAGGCGAGAAGAATGGGGACGTCGAGAGCGAAGACCGGCGTTGGAAAATCGACTCTTGAGCGAACTCGAACCCGGGCGCCCCCGGCGAGTAGCCTCCAGACGAGGTGACGGATCCGGTACGAACACTCACGACGCCATCGGCGCGGCGAGCGCCCACCCAGAGACCTGCCTCGAACAAGTGCTCAATGCCAGAGTCCAGCGGGTACTCGAACGATGGGATCCCAGAAGGATCGTTGCGCACATCCGGGCGCCCGAGGGTCCCTGCGTTGGTCACCGAGAGGCCAGTGTTGCCGATATCCGTAGCAACGCGTTCAAACGGCTGCGCCTCCGGCGCGAGGGCTACAAGGACGGCAGCCGTAGCCAGGACTGCACCACGAATCGCGGTCGTGCGCGTGAAGACGAAGGAAGCGGTCAACGGAGGAAGGAAGCGGAACTCATAGGATCGGATCCAAACTCGAAAGAGTCCAGAGGAAACGAGTTGCGGTTGTGTCACGCTTCGGAGCGTAGGACGCGCCCGAAGACAAGGGGTGAGTGGTTAACGAGCACGAAGGAGAGTCTGCGTAGCCGTCACGCCCCGTACGGACAATCGCGCCACGTAGACTCCTGGGGCCAGGGTCGCGCCGTCAAGGTGAACCGCATGCTCGCCGACCGTATAGGCCTGCTCGACGCTCGTGACGCGACGCCCGAGGGCATCGAACACCTCAACGCGGGCGAGTCCTGGCTCGTCGAGTCGGAATCGGAGGGTCGTGGCCTCGCGGAATGGCATGGGAGCCGGTGGAAGCAACTCCACTCCAGAGCTCTCCGGAGCGGGCTCGCCAGCGGTCGGGATGAGGGTGAATTGGGCGAGGACCGGTAGATGATCCGAAGCCGTGTTGGTGTAGCTCGGGATCGCCTGCACCAGCTCGATGTAGCGGTCACCGGAGTTCTCGACGTACGAGCTGGCGAGGTCGTTCGAGAACAGCACGTGGTCAATGGCGCTGCCCGATGAGCACGACGTGTTGCTACAGAATGTGGGAACGTTCAGCCGGTCGATGTCGAACGTCGCGATGGTGTAGTCGTCGGGATCCGTCCGGTACGCTCGGTATGGAGAAAGCTGTCCCGACGTAATGGAGACGTTGAGCCGATCATTAAAGTCGCCGAGCAGAAGCACGGTCCGGCCGCGGTCAATTTCCCCATCGGTGTAGTCTTTCAGCACCTGCGCGGCAGCGGCGCGGCGGTTGTAGGACGACGTATCGCTGCAGCACTTCGCGTGGATATTGAGGACACGCAGCTGCTGGGACTGTCCGTTCAGGTCGACCCGTGCGAGCATCAGAAACGGCAACCGTCCCGCAAAACTGAACTCATTGCCCGCGAGGACGGTCTGGGTGGCGAGGGAGGTGACCACGTTCTCATTGTAGACGTAGGCGAGACGCTGCCCCCCACCTCCAGGGTCCGGGCCCAGGACACCCCGGTATCCATCATTCTCAAGCTCCTGGAGAAGCGCGTTGAAGTCGTTGACATCCACAATCTCCTGGAGGGCCCACAGGTCGATGTCCGCCGCGCGGATCACGTCGACCACGATGTCCCGCTGCGCGGCTCCTCCCGAGCCCGTCCCGAAGTTCTCGATGTTCCACGTCGCCACATCGAACGTCGCGGCATCCCCCTGCGGTGGGATCTGTGCATCTGCCGAAAGTGCAGCAGAGACGAGAACGAGTAGGGCAACGAATGAGAACAGGCGCATACAGATCAGCGCCGAGGATTGGGCAGCGCAGGTCGGCCTCCAAGGTAGTCGAGAGGGCCACCGTCCTTCGGCCTCTGGCAGAGGCTCATCGGTTTTTCGCCAGCCCGTCGTGGCATGGAGCCCTCCGCCAGCCCGAGGACTGACCGCCGAGCTGGCGTCAGTATCCCACGGCGGCGTCTTCCCCACGTGGATCCGCCCCGCCGAGGAGAACCCGCCCCGAGGTCGCGTCCTCAATCTCATCCAGGCCAGACGGATCGGTGCTTGTGCTCGAGCTGGCGTACTGCACGTGGATCGCGTCCACGCGAGACCAGTAGCCACCGGACTCCGAGACAGTCCACCCCCGCCCTTCCAGCGCTGCAATCACATCGGCTGAAAGTGCGAGGCGCTCGGCGAAGAGCACATCTGGCAACCACTGGTGGTGCACACGCGGCGCGGCGACTGCCTCCTGGATGTTCATGCCATGGTCGATGACATTGAGGATGGTCTCGTAGGTCGCCGTGATGATGCGCGGCCCACCAGGCGACCCCACAACGAGCTTCAGGCGTCCCTGTGGGTCTTCGACGATGGTCGGCGTCATGGACGACAGCATCCGCTTGCCCGGCCCGACGGCGTTGGCTTCCCCTTGCACCAGCCCGAACATGTTCGGCGTGCCTGGCTT
>JBCBZH010000080.1:0-15151 GCA_039815415.1 Bacteroidota bacterium | reverse complement strand
TGCTCCGCTCGGCCATGACCCGCCGAGGCGCTGACCCGGAGGCCATCGAGCAGGCCGTCGCCGAGTTCAAGGAGCGCCAGTCGGCCAAGGTCCCGACCAAGAAGACGGTCGCGGAGCGCCGCGCAGAGGCTCTCGAGGCGGAGCGCAAGGCTGCGGCCGAGAAGGCCGCTGAGCTGGAGAAGGCGCGCAAGGAGCGCGAGGCCGAGCTGGCGAAGCAGCGCGAGGAGGCTGAAGCCGCCGCCCGCGCTGAAGCCGAAGAGGCTCGCGCCCAGGCTGCTGCCGATGCAGCCGATTCGGAGGCCCTGACGACGGCCTCCGACGAGTCGATTGCGGCAGAGGCCGCTGAAGCTGCACCGGAGGCTGAGGCTTCCGACGACGACAGCGCGGAGGCGGACGCTGCACCGGCTGAGGATGCCAGCGCGGAAGCCGAAGCTGCTTCGGAGACCCCCGAGGCGGAGGCCGCACCTGCAGCCGTGGAGGCTCCTGCCGAGGAGGCCACGGAGGAAGCGGTCGCTGAGGCTGCACCGGACGCTGCAGAGGAGCAGCCCGCTGTCGAGGCAGAGACGGCCGAGGAGGTTGCTGCTGAGGCAGGCGAGGCCGTGGCTGAGCAGGTAGAGGCTGCTACCACGGACGACACTCCTGCCGAGGACGCCGCACCGGAAGAGACGGCTCCTGAAGAGACCGCTGCAGAGGCTTCTGATGATGAGGCCGAGACACCTGCCGAAGAGGACGCCAGCTCGGAGGCTGAGGAGGCAGCCGAGGCCGCCCCCGCCGAGGAGCCCGCAGCAGAGGAGGCTCCAGCCACCGAGGACGCTCCGGCCGCATCCGGCGATGGCGACGAGCTGACGACCCTCAAGGGCGTCGGCCCGAAATATGCCACCATCCTCAACGAGGCGGGCATCACCACCTACGCCCAGCTCGCGGAGAAGAGCGTCGAGGATCTCCAGCAGATCATCACCGACGCGGGTTCGACCACGGCGGGCAACGAGGAGACCTGGCCCGAGCAGGCCCGTCTCCTCGCCTCTGGCGATCAGGCGGCGTTCGACGCCTACGTCGAGTCGCTCTAGTCCTCCGTCTCCACACGGATTGCGGGGCCGACGGGACACTCCTGTCGGCCCCGCTCTGTCTCTCCGCTTTTCGCCAGCTCGAATGTCTGTTCCCGACGACCTCCTCCTGATGGGCCGCATCGGTCGCCCACACGGCGTGCGGGGCGAGATGAAGGTCATCCCCGATACGGATGATCCGTCGCGCTTCGAACTGCTGGAACGTCTCTTCGTGGGGGACAGCCCAGAAACGGCTCGGGAGCGCCGTGTGGAGGGAGTCCGATTTCAGTATCCGAAGGGCCGCACCGTGGTGCTGCTTGCACTCGAAGCCGTGGATGATCTCGATGCGGCTTCGGCGCTGCGCGGCAACAATCTGTACGCCAGCGCGCCGGACCTTCCGCCGCTCGAAGAAGGCGAAGCCTACCTGCACGACCTTATCGGGCTGGTGGCGTATTTCGTGGATGAGTCGGGTGAAGCCACGGGCGATCCCATTGGCACCGTCCATGATCTGCTGGATGGTGCTCAGCTTCTCTTTGCCATCCGCCGGGAGGGCCAGCCCGACGCGCTGGTGCCCGACGTGGAGGCCATTGTGGCAGGCGTTGATCTCGAGGGACGGCGTCTTCTCCTCCACCCGCTGGAAGGTCTGTTTGAATAGCCTCCTGTGCTACCCAGAATTGTCATCCTGAGCGGAGCCCGAAGGGCGCAGTCGAAGGATCTCGACGCGGGCCTCGCCAGCTCGAGGCATCCTGTTGAGGTGATGCTGGGGTTTGTCAACACTCTCAGTGGAACGCTCGTCGGCACTCCAATGATCGGCAAACGCAAAGACCCAGTGGCATGGGCCATGCTCACCTACGAGCTGGCGGATGCAGCAGAGGCTCTCGACACGCTCATTCGTCAGCTCGAGGAGGAGGGCTACGGAGAGCCAGAGTTCCGTATTGATCTCGGTCACGTCTATGCTCACCTAAATCGAGCGTGGCACATGAGAGATGTGGACGCGGCGTCGGCGCTGAATCCAAGTGAGAGCGTTCGACATGAGTGGACCCAGTTTCCGACCGATCTCACGCCCATTGGCTAGCCCCATGCGCATTGACCTCGTCACCGCTCTGCCTCGGCTCGTTCAGAGCCCGCTTGAGCATTCCATCTTGCTCAGAGCCCAGGACAAGGGGCTCGTGCAGGTACAGGTCCACGACCTCCGCGACTGGGCGGAGGGGAAGGCGCGTCAGATCGATGATGCACCCTATGGCGGGATGGGAGGGATGGTCCTCAAGCCCGAGCCGCTGTTCGCGTGCATCGAGGCGCTGCAGGCCGAGCACGGCCCCTACGACGAGATCATCTACCTCACCCCCGACGGGGAGACGCTGACGCAGCCGATAGCCAACGGGCTGTCGCTCGCCAAGCGGCTGCTTCTCATCGCTGGTCACTACAAAGGTGTCGACCAGCGCGTGCGCGACGCGCTGGTGACCCGCGAAATCTCAATCGGGGATTACGTGCTCTCCGGCGGTGAGCTGCCTGCGCTCATCCTCATCGACGCGCTGGCGCGACTCATCCCCGGCGTGATTTCGGACGCAGGCTCCGCCCTCAGCGACTCGTTCCAGGATGGCCTGCTCGATGCGCCGTCCTATACGCGCCCGGCGGAGTTTCGTGGGATGGCCGTGCCCGATGTTCTCCGGTCTGGGAATCATGGCGCCATCCTCGATTGGCGCGAGGCCCAGCGTCTCGAGAAAACCCGCACACGCCGACCTGATCTCCTGCCGGGCGACGGCGAAGAATCCCCGTAGATGCACACCCGGACGCGGATCGAGCCTCTGCCCGCCGTACCTTCGTTGGCTCGCGCAAGCCGCACGGCCCGCGCGTCCTCTGATTCCCTGATTGACCCTGCCGGACGCTCCGGCCCTGACCGAATCCTGCCATGGCGACCGACCTGATGAGCCTCGTAGAGGCCACCCAGATCCGCGACGATCACCCCGAGTTTTCGCCCGGCGATACCGTCCGTGTCCACGTTCGCGTGGTTGAGGGGGACAAGGAGCGCATCCAGATCTTCGAGGGCGTAGTGATCGCCATCCAGGGCTCCGGGGCGTCCAAGACGTTCACGGTCCGCAAGCTTTCCAGCGGTGTCGGCGTCGAGCGCATCTTCCCGTACGCCTCGCCGCGCGTGGCAAAGGTGGAGGTGACGCGCCATGGTCGCGTCCGCCGCGCCAAGCTGTACTACCTGCGCGGCCTCCGTGGCAAGGCGGCTCGCATCCCGGAGAAGCGTCGCAACGTCACCAAGTAGCGCATCCGCCCCGGCGGAGCGACTGAGACCATGCGCCTCGCCATTTGGCCCGTTGCGTCGGCCCGTGTGCTCGGGCGGGTTCTTGCCGATGCGATTCGCCAGCTCGGCGGAGACCTCGAGCTGATGGAGGTGGAGCCCTTCGAGGCGCGCAAAGCGCTCGTAGGCAAGCACGTAGACCTCGCACTGATTCCATCGCTGGACCTGCTGCGCGACGCCGAGGGCCTCGAGATCCTGCCCGGCCCGGCTCTCGTCGGCGAGGCCAGCCCGACCCGCCAGCTCGTCGTGAGCGTCCCACTGGACCAGATCACGACGGTTGGGTTCGACCCGCGGTACGCTCAGGAAGCGCTTCTCGCGCAACTCGTGCTGCGCGAACACTACGGCGTCGAGCCGGTCTTCCGGCTCGTTGAGCCCGGCACGCCGCTCACCGACGCACTGGCGGCCCACGGAACCCTTCTCGCGTCTGTCGCAGAGCCAGTGCCCGAAGGAGCCGTGCCGCTCGACCTCGCTCGCGAGTGGACCGACCTCACGCTCCGCCCGTTTGTGTGGGGCCTCCTCGCCATCCGGGAGGACGGGGTCTCTGCGGATACAGCTCGCCAGCTCGGAGAGGCCGTCCGCACGGCCGGTCCGCTGGATGCGCTGTTCGTGGACGGCGTGGCGGCGTTCCAGCTCACGCTCGACGGCTATGCCATCGACGGACTGGACGAGTTCACCGAGCACCTCTTCGCCACGGGCACACTCTCTGAGATCCCCGGTTTGCCGTTCATCGAGCTGGTGAGCAAGAAGGGAGGACTGGCGGAAGACGAAGAACGGTAGACAGCGCGCTCTCTCGCCAGCCCGGCGAGCGTGTCGGGGTGATCTGGTGACGGTGCCCTTCCTCCAGAGACGATCCAACCGCTTTTCCTCCGCCAACTGACTGACGCCGTCTTTCGGTTCAGGGCAGAACCCGACGAGCTGGCGAGATGCCCTCCGTGAAGGCATCTTCGTCCAAACCCCTACAGTCCATGCCCAAGACCATTGCCACCAACCGTCGTGCTCGGTACGACTATCACCTCGAAGACCGCTTCGAGGCCGGGATGGTGCTGAAAGGGTCTGAGGTGAAGTCGCTCCGCAACGGCACGGCGAACCTTCAGGACGCCTTCGTCTCGGTGAAGCGAGACGGCGTGGAGCTGTACAACCTCTACATCCCGCCGTACGAGATGGGCGGCTACGCCAACCACGAGCCGACGCGGCCTCGGCGGCTGCTTCTCAACAAGCGCGAGATCGAGAAGCTGAAGAAGGGCACCGAGCAGAAAGGCTACACCATCGTTCCAACGGCGCTCTACTTCAAGAACGGGCGCGCCAAGATCGAGATCGCCTTGGGCAAGGGGAAGAAGACCCATGACAAGCGGCACACCATCGCTGAGCGCGAGTCCAGGCGACGCCTCGATCGCGTGATGAAGGAGCGGTAGTTCTCCGTTCCGAGTTCTCCGTTCCGAGTTCTCCGTTCCGAGTTCTCCGTTCGCAGAGCTTAGGGATGTCACAGCCGCGAGCCTCTCGGACCTCTCACCTTTCAACTTGGAACGTCCATGCCTTTCCCTCCCGTCGATGAACAGCTCCGCCAGCTCGAGCGCGGCGCTTCCGAAATCCTCCCTGAGGACGGACTCCGAGAGAAGCTGACTGCAAGTGCGAAGAGCGGGACTCCTTTGATGGTCAAGCTCGGATGTGATCCTTCCCGGCCCGATCTCCACATCGGGCACGCGGTAGTGCTGCGGAAGCTGCGCCAGTTCCAAGACCTCGGACACAAGGCTGTGCTCATCATCGGTGACTTCACAGCCATGATTGGTGATCCGTCGGGCAAGTCCAAGACGCGCCCGGCGCTGACGGCCGAGGAGACGCGCGCCAACGGGCAGAGCTACTTCGAGCAGGCAGCGAAGGTGCTAGACACTGACCCCGACAAGCTCACCATCGTCCACAACTCGGACTGGCTCGGGCCGATGTCGTTCTCGGACGTGATCCGGCTCGCCAGCACGACGACAGTCGCGCGGATGCTGGAACGCGAGGATTTCTCCAATCGCTACAAGGCTGGGGAGCCGATCTCGCTCCACGAGTTTCTCTACCCGCTTGCACAGGGCCAGGACTCCGTCCACCTCGGAAACGATGTCGAGCTGGGAGGCACCGATCAGACCTTCAACCTTCTTGTTGGACGAGCGATGCAAGCGGCTGCAGGGCAGGAGCCTCAGGTATGTCTGACCGTCCCCATTCTGGAAGGCACCGACGGGGTCCAGAAGATGTCGAAGTCGCTGGACAATGCCATCGGCATTACTGAGGAGCCGTCGGAGATGTATGGCAAAACCCTGTCCGTCCCGGATGAGCTGATCTACCGCTACGTCGAGCTGGCGACAGACGTGCCGACGGATGCATTGCCGGACTGGAAGGAGCGGGCAGCGGCCGATCCGCGCAATGCCAAGCACGACCTCGCCTTCCGCATCGTCCAGATGTACCACGGGCACGACGCCGCGCAGGCCGCCCGTCAGCACTTCGAGCGGACGGTAATCGGCAACGAGATACCGGACGACATCCCGGAGGTCACGGTCTCTGAAGCCACTGTCGGTCTCATCGCGCTGATCCGCCAAGCCGAGCTGGCGTCATCCAACGGTGAAGCGCGGCGCCTCATCCAGCAGAACGCCGTCAGCATCAACGGCGAGAAGATCACCGATCCGATGGCGCAGGTCGAGATCGCCAGCTCGACGCCCTTCGTACTCAAGGTGGGCAAGCGTCGCTACGTGCGGGTCGTTGCCGGGTAGGAGCCGCCTGATGATTTCCTGACATGACGGTCGATGGCTCGGCGACGGGCTGGCGGGAGGCGTGTGGAGATGCGGGGCGCTTCAATCTCCCTTGACACGACCTCTCGCTGGAGAGACGTTGGGCACATTCTCGTGCCCTCGGGCACCGGATCGTACCTCCCCCCATGTGCGTATCTGACGTGTCTGATCCCTCTGTTGCTATGGTGTTTCGGCTCTGCACTTTCCTCGGGCTCGCCACGCTGGCGGCCGTCCTCGTTGTTCCTGCGTCTGCTCAGTCCGACGCCAGCGCGTCGGACGACGCGCTGGATGCGGCGGAAGACGCCTTCTTCCAGGGCCAGTTTGCAGACGCAACCACAACCCTCGAGCGTCTGATCGATACCGATCCGGACAATGCCGAGGCGCACTACTTGCTGGCCCGCGTCTACTACGCCGAGGACAACCCCGAGCGAAGCGCGAGCCGGGCCGGGCGCGCCGTTGAGCGAGCCATTCGGCGAGATCCGGAGAACGTGGTGTACCGCGTCGCGCTGCTGGAGCAACTCCGGGCGGATTCCTGGAACCTGATCGATGAGATCATCAAGCTGCAGCGGCGGCGGATCCTCGCCAACCGCATCCTCGAGCTGGATTCCACCAACGCCTTCGCGCACCAGGAACTTGGGGAGCAGGCCATCCGCGACTACTACCAGTACCGCAATGCCGTGGCCGTGATCGGCGTCTCGTTTACCAGTGCCAGCCCGTTTGTCGAAACGTCGAATGTGATCGGGGACGGGGACGATACGGATGTCGAGAACGACATCGGTAGCGATGGCGGGCTCGAGGAATCGCGGCGGGGGGCGCTGACGGACATCACGACCAACACCGAGGAGGTCGCGTTTGCGCGGGGCAACAACCTGGCGCCGCGCGAGATCCCAATGAGTGACCGCTTCAACGTGGAGGCGCTTCTGAGCCGTGGCATTGGCGCGGCGGGATACAAGGAGCGGGCGGACAATGCACGCGAGAAAGCAATGTATCACCTCGAGAAGGCCATTCAGCGCGATGCGCGCCGTCGCTCGGTGTACGACCACGTCCTCCGGCTGGCAGCGCTCTCGCAAGACTGGGCCTCCACGCTGCCTGCGCTTCGCGAGATGAACGTTCAGTACCCGAACGACCCACAGATGTGGCTCTACACCGGACTGGTGCAGCACCGTCTGGGCAACTACGAGCCCGCAGACGCTGCGTTTACTCGGGCTCTCGAGCGGATGGATTCGGAGACGCGTGAGGCCTTCAACGACCTCACCCTCATCCTTCCGCCAGAGGAGTGGAACGACTTCCGGACAGACCCCGAGACGTTTGCACGGCGCTACTGGACCAGCCGCGATCCGCGCTTCCTCAACACCGTCAACGAACGCAAGACGGAGCACTATGCTCGCCTGACCACTGCCGAGCTGTTGTACCGGTCAGATGATCTGGACATTCCGGGGTGGAAGACCCAGCGCGGCCGCCTGCATGTGCGCTATGGCGTGCCTGAGAACGATGTCGTAATTGAAGGCGGCTACCAGGCGGCCATCGAGCTGTTTGCGGATCGCGATCAGGCCTACCGCCCGTCGCTCGCAGAGATCGCAGCCAACCGCTTCAACGTGTGGGACTATGGCGACCTCCAGTTCGTGTTCGAGGACCCCTTCCGGAGCGGCGAGTACCGCCTCTATTCGCCCCCGGCAGACCTGTTTTCAATGGATCGGGTGGGTGCCGAGATGGATCGGCTGGACTATGTCCAGCTGACCGAGACCGCGATTCGGGAGGTGCCAGAGCGGTTCACGTTTGTGTCGCCCGGCCGTGGCGTGCCGCTGCCATACCTCGTGACCGCATTCAAGGGTGAGGGAGGGCAGACCGACCTCTATGTGAACTACGGCATTCCCATCAGCGCCCAAGCCCCCGACGGAGAGGACGTTGACGTAACGGTCAATACGGGCGCCTTCCTGATTGGGTCAGACCGGGATCTCCTGGTCGAGCGGCGTCGGACCATCTACGGGCTCCGGTCGGCGCAGATCGTGCCGTTCGAGGAAACGCGGCTGTGGACGAGTACGGAGGCCATCACGTCTCCACCCGGCCCGAACGAGGTATCCCTCGAGTTTGAGACGGCTGGCGGGGGGACCAGTGGCGTTCAGCGTCGCCAGCTCGACGTTCCCGATTTCCGGGGCGACGGCCTCCAGCTGTCGGACATCCTGTTGGCCTACTACGTGGAAGACGCCGGCGATCAGGACCCGGGCCGCGTCGTTCGCAGCGACCTGTCCATCCAGCCCGCCCCATGGGGCGTGTTTGGAAACGACGACCCAATCTACATTTACTTCGAGACCTACGGGCTGACCCTGGAGGACAGTCGCTCTGATTACGAGGTTGAGGCCCGGCTGGTGCCCAAGGACACGTCGCGGGGCTTGCGCCGTCTCGCGCGCCGGATCTTCGGCGGGGGACGAGGTGGGGTGTCGTCGGCGTATCCCTATCAGAGCGATCTGGTGGATGAGGGCCAGTACGTGATCCTCGATGTGGCGAACCAGAACCCCGGCCTCTACACGCTGACGGTGAAGGTTCGAGACCTCCACTCTGGTCGGTCGGTCGAACGAGAAACCGATCTCTTCCTCGAGTAGCGCGTGTGCACAGGCGAGGACCGGATCGAGCTGGTGACCTACGTGGTTTGTGCCAGCTCGTTGACGCGGGCATCCATGTCCGCCACCAGCGACCGTAACTCGGCCTTGTAGGCATCCAGCCGAGTCGCCAGCTCGTCATCCGCGGTGGCGAGGATCTGGACCGCCAGAAGCCCGGCGTTCTTGGCCTGCCCGATGGCGACGGTCGCTACGGGCACACCTCCAGGCATCTGGACGATGGACAACAGCGAGTCCAGGCCCTTCAGGTGGCGCGTCGCCACAGGCACGCCGATGACGGGAAGCGTCGTGCTGGCGGCGATCATGCCGGGGAGGTGGGCCGCGCCACCGGCCCCGGCCACGATCACCTGGATCCCGCGGTCGCGGGCTGTCTCGGCATACTCCGTCATGGCTGCGGGCGTGCGGTGCGCTGAAAGCACGCGGGCCTCGAACGGTACATCGAACTGATGGAAGATGGCGGCAGCCGCCTCCATTGTAGGCCAGTCCGATTCCGAGCCCATGGCAAGGCCAACGAGAGGGGAGGGCATAGCGTTTACAGGCGAATGAGAGAGGCGGCGCGCTCAGCGTGCTGGCGAGCCGTGTCTACGTTGAGGGCCGTAGCGACCATGTGCCCCATCTTGCGAGCCGGGCGGACGGACGACTTGCCGTAGACATGAACGGTGACGTCGGGAATCGCCAGCGCGTCGCTCCAGTCGGGCTCCGTGTCGCCGTCGCGCTGGCCCAGAACGTTGATGAGGCACGCGGCTGGAACGCGGAGGTCGGGAGTCCCGAGCGGCCATCCGAGCACGGCCCGGACGTGGTTCTCGTACTGGGACGTGTGCCCAGCTTCGGTCCAGAGGTGGCCGGTGTTGTGGGGGCGCGGCGCCAGCTCATTGACGCTCACCCGGCCGTCGGATTCGAGGAACAGTTCCACCGTGACGACGCCGACCGCTCCGACAGCGGTGACCGCCGCCAGTGCGACGCGTTTCGCCTCCGCCTCGGCGACCTCCGAAATCCCAGCCGGGACGGTGGCAGCATGGAGCCGGTGATCTCGATGCTCACTGCGCACAACCGGGTAGACGACGGCCTTACCATCGGCACGCCGTGCCACCTGCACCGCCAGCTCGGCCTCGAAGGGCACGAAGGCCTCCACGAGGAGCCCATCGTCTGCCGCCAGCGCGTCCCAGGCCGCGTCCAGCTCCTCGAGCTGGCGACAGGTGGCGTTGCCGTAGCCATCGTAGGAGCCCTCGAAGCGCTTGGCGACGATGGAAAGGCCAAACCGCTCCGCCGCCGCTGCGAGCGCGTCCTGTGACTCTGCTCGGACATACTCGGGCTGGGGAAGGCCGTGCTCGGCCAGGCGGTCGCGCTGGCGTCCTTTGTGACGGATGACGTGGAGCGTATCCGGCGACGGCCACAAGGCGATGCCTTCGGGGAGGACATCCAGAAGTCGGTCGGCAGGCGCCCACTCGCTCTCGACGGTTACGGCGTCGCAGTCTTCGGCCCAGTCGCGAAGGACGAAGGGGTCGGTCCAGTCCGCCACAGTGGTGCCTGCGAACGGAGCCGAGGGGCCGCTTTCCTTGTCGGTGAGGATGCGGACATCGAGGCCGAGGCGAAGTGCAGCGAACGCCGTCATGCGGCCGAGCTGGCCGCCGCCGAGAATCCCGAGAGTCATGCGCGTGAAGGGTGACGGGTGAAGGGTAAAGAGATCCTTTCTCTCGTGCCGCATTCGCCCTGCGAACCGAGACGCCACACATCACTCTTCACTCATCACTCATCACTCAGCTGGCTGAGCTGGCGGCTCCGTTCGGTCGCCACAGCCACCGCGTCGATCAGCATGGTTCGCAGGCCGTGCTTCTCCAGCTCGGCGATAGCCGAGATGGTGGTGCCGCCGGGTGTGGTCACCTGATCTTTCAAGATGGCCGGATGCTCGCCTGTCTCGAGGACCAGACGTGCGGCGCCCAGCACCGTCTGGGCCGCCAGCTTGGCCGAGATGCTTCGCCGCATTCCCTGCTTGACGCCTGCGTCGGTCAGCGCCTCGATCAGCATGAACACATACGCGGGGCCGCTGCCCGAGAGGCCGGTCACCGCATCCATCAAGTGCTCCTCCACCGTTTCCACCAGCCCGACTGCCGCAAACACCGACCGCGCCAGCTCGACGTGCCGTTCATCGGCGAAGGCGCCTGGGGCGATGGCCGTGGCGCCCTCATCGACGAGCGCAGGTGTGTTCGGCATCGCCCGGACGACCGGCAGATCTTGGCCCAGTGCAGTCGCCAGCGCGTGTGTCGTCACGCCGGCCAGCGTGGATAAGACAAGCGTGCCCGGCTGGACGTGGGGTTGGATCTCGCGGAGCAGCGCGGCGGCATTCTGCGGCTTGACCGACACGATGACAATGTCGGACCCACGCACGGCCTCGGGGTTGTTCGAGCTGGTGGTGATCCCCGGGAAGCGGTCAAGGAGTGTCGCCAACGCGTGCTCGCTTCGGCGCGTGGCTCGGATCTGAGCCGCCGGAAGGTCATCGCCGCGAAGCAGGCCGCCGATGAGGGCACTGCCAATGTTGCCTGCCCCGAGGACGGCTAAGGTCTGGTCGCGAAGCACGAGGATGATGAGAGATGGGTGATGAGTGAAGGGTACTCTACCCACGAGCTGGCGTCAGCTCAGATTCGCCCTTCTCATCACTCCTTACCCATTACTCATCTCTCGCTAGGCGATCAGCCCTTCCACGATGCCGCCATCCCCGATCACGGTGTCCGGTGTGGGGGGGCGGCCCTGGATGACCTCACGGTCGTCGTCGAGCTGGTGATCTCCCACCATCGGCCCCATGTCGAACAAGCAAGAGGCCCACGTCAGTCCGGCGCCGAAGCCGACGAAGGCGAGCGTGTCGCCCGGTTTGGCTCTGCCTTCGTCGAGTGCTTCCGAGAGGGCGATGGGGATCGTGGCCGCCGAGGTGTTCCCGTAGCGCTCCACGTTCATCACCACCTTCTCCATCGGCAAGTCGAACGCCTTGGCCGCGTACTCGATGATGCGAGCGTTGGCCTGGTGGGGGATGAACAGGTCGATCGCCTCTGGCGTCACGCCTGCCTGCGACATCACGCGGGTCAGCGATTCACCCATCGTCCGCGTCGCGAACTTGAACACAGCACGGCCGTCCATGCGGAGGTAGTGGAGGCGCTCGTCCACAGCGCGCTGGCTGACCGGGATGCGCGTGCCCGGTGAGTCGGCGATGATGGCCTCGAACTGCGCTCCATCGCTTCCCAACTCGAAGGACCGGACGCCGCAGGGCGTGTCGGCGGCCTGAAGCACCACCGCGCCAGCGCCATCGCCGAACAACACGCAGGTGGTGCGGTCGGTCATGTCGAGGTTCTTGGAGATGATCTCCGCGCCGATGACGAGGATGTTCTTGTACGCGCCTGTCTGGATGAACTGGCTGGCCGTCACCAGCCCGTAAACGAAGCCGGTGCAGCCGACCTGAAGCGTCATCGCGCCGCAGTTGGCGCCAAGGCGGTCTTGCACCTGGCTAGATGTGGGTGGCGTGAGGTGATCCGGGCTCGAGGTGGCGAGAAGAATCAGGTCCAGGTCCTTCGCATCGAGGCCGGCCTTCTCCAGGGCGCGCTGTCCAGCGACGACGCTGATGTCACTGGTGGCCTGGTCTTCAGAGACAAAATGCCGTTGAGCGATGCCGGAGCGCGATCGAATCCACTCGTCGGTGGTGTCGACAATCTTGGCGAGGTCATCATTGGTGACAACATTCTCCGGGGCATATGGCCCCAGCCAATCAGAGAAGCGTACGTCGGTGTCATGTGCGCGTGGGAGATGCCAGACCAAGGTAGACGCGAAAGCGGGGGCCGGGTTCGGAAGTGGAGACCCAGCAGCTCGAGACGGGGACCTGCTTGTGCCGACGCAGCCGTTGTGAGGGGCTTGCCGGTCGAGCTGGCGACCTGCGCCTTTCGCTCCGCCTGTCAGAACTGCCCGGTCTTTAGAAAACGGAGTGTGGCCCGAGTTACGTCGGGAGCGAACGGAATGAGCGCGTGGGTGCGATGGACCAGAAGCCAATCTGCGATGCCATCCACGCGGGTGCGTTCCACCGCCACGCTGCCGTCACCGGGGCCAGGGAGGGCGCGTCCGAGAATGGGGTATAGGTTTCGGTCTCCGGCAATGACGCCTGTTTCGATGCCCCGCATCGGCCCGAGCCTGAGAGGGATGCTGGCACCATCCGTTCCGAGTTCATCGAGGGCAGGGCCGAAGTACGCGCGGAGGGCACGAATGCCCATCACCACGTCCGCCACCTCGCTGCCCCGATGGGGTGGGGCGAGCATCACCGCTCGGCAGCCGTCGGGGAGCGGGTTGCCGGCGTCGAATCGGCGTGCGGCGTATGCGCGGGTGAGGACGCCGCCGAGGGAGTGGGTGACGAAGTGGATGCGCTCGGCCCCTTCGGCCTCCAGTTGTTCCACTGCGGGCGCGACCACCGAGTCCACCAGCTCGCCGATGCGATGGTGCCGAGAGGGGTAGTCGATGAGGTGAGGTGCGAAGCCGTTGGTGCGAAGCGCACGGGCGAGCGGTCGCATCGAGCGCTCGCTGCGCGCGAGTCCGTGGAGAAGCAAGACAGGGTCAGCCATGCGCTCCCTTACGCCGAGCCCCGGTTGCAGGATGCCGAGGGGTGAACATCCGGCTGTGGGCGACGCGGTTCAATCGGGGCCTGGGGAACGGCGGCGTTCCCGTACGCGCCGGTAACCCGTCCTCGCCCGAGGGCTTCTCGAGCTGGCCGATCTCCCATCGTCATCCGCTCGTGTGTTCTGACAGTGTCCGTGTTCCGCCTCTTCGCCAGCTCGCTGGCTCTGTTCCTTGCTGCAGCTGCACCTGTGGCGCAGACGTGCACCTACCACGTCGATGGAGGGGCGGGCGAGGACGCGAACGACGGGCGCACCGAGGCCACTGCCTGGGCTACCATTCAGCGTGCTGCTGATGCCCTGCAGCCGGGACAAGCCGTCTGCATCCGAGCTGGCGTGTACCGCGAGACCGTCCGGCCTCCGCGAGGCGGCCAGCCCGGAGCCCTCATCACGTTCCGGGCCGCTCCGGGTGACGAGGGGCGGGTCGTCATCTCCGGCGCCGAGCCGCTATCCGGCTGGGTGGCCGACGGAAACGACTGGCGCTGGGACTGGACGCCGAGCTCCGATTGGGACGTGGCGGCCGACGGTTCCTTCGCCCTCATCCGAGACCCGGACCACGGCGACGCGCTGACGATCCGGCGCGAGCTGCTGATCGGACACAGCGGAGAGCCTGTCACAGGCCTCTCCCCGGATGATCTCTGGGACGGCCACCTGCTCCGGCCCGTCGGGTCCCGCGCCGAGCTGACGACCACGCCATCGGACCCGGAGCTAGGTCTGTACGGCACGTTCTGGGTGGACACCACAAGCAGCGGAGCCACCCGAGCCCTGTATGCCAGGTTTCATGAGGGGCGGTCTCCGGATATTGCCAGCCCGTTGCTGGCTGTTCGGGCGCAGGCTTTCTGGCCGGGGGCAGCGGACATGGCTTGCGGCGATGCCGATCAACCGGGCTACTTCTTCCTTAAAGGGCTTCTCTTTCGGCACACGGCCAACCTTCAGCAGAGAGGGGCGGTCTGTCTCGGGCACGCAGGGTCCATCATGGAGGACTCGGCCGTCGAGTTCGTGAACGGAAAAGGCATCGAGCTGGGGATGTCCCCGTTCGAGGCGGCCGAGTATCATTTCTTGCGGCGCGTGCAGTCGGCCTACAACGGTCAGCTTGGCCTCGGTGGCGTCTGCCACGACTGCACGCTCGTGGACAGTCGGTTGGCGTACAACAACCGTAAGGGCTACCGCGTGCGCTGGGAAGCCGGTGGCATGAAGATCAGTTGGAGCGAGCGGTTTGTGGTGCGGCGCGTGCTGGCCGAGCACAACCGGGGGCCGGGCATCTGGTTCGACGAAGGCAACACCGATGCCGTCATCGAGGGCAATCAGTCGCTGGACAACCACGACGTTGGGCTCTTCCTGGAGCTGTTCACGCTCCGCTCGCTCGTGCAGCACAACCTCGTGGCGCGCACCAAACGGATCCTCCCCGACGATATGTCGGGCACGGGAATCCTGTCGCAGGTGGCGCAGGAGAACGCGTTCTACTGGAACACCGTCGTCGGCAACGACGGCAACGGCGTCTATGTCCGGTTCGATGAGCGCATTGACGAGGGACCCAGCAACCCGGCGTACTCCTGGCCTGCGCCCTGGAACGGCCTCCGCAACGACTTCTACAACAACGTCATTGCCGGGAACGCGCAGACGGACGAAGGTCTCTATGACGATGAGGCCCACGAGGTTCAAATGCAGGGACTCACCCGAGCGTCGGTCCGAACCAATCGGTTTGGAGGCAACCGGATCATGACTCATGAGGGGGACCCGGACGGGCTCCAGTACGCGTTCGTGACGTTCTGGCAAC
>JBCBZH010000169.1:0-9368 GCA_039815415.1 Bacteroidota bacterium | reverse complement strand
GAACTGGCGCGCACGCGGCCTTATGGATCGAAGGTGTGGGCCAATGAGATTATTCAGCGCGCGCCGATCGTGCAGGACTCACCGAGGTCAGCAGGCCGCCAACGATGGTGCGCCCGAAGGTGCCCCGTGTACGCCCGACGAGGTAGTTGGTGAGCGGCTCCACCAGCGCGCGATCATCCATCACCACTTGGCCACTCCCGTCGAAGGCTTGGAACTGGCCGTACTCGCTAGCGGTGGTGGCGTTCAGGAGGCCTACGGAGAACCGCCCGACGCGCCCCGAGAGCTTGGCTGCGCCGAGAATGGTGCTGTTCTGCGGAGCGTCGGTATAGATGGTGCCGTTGTCGCCGGCAGCATCGTGTGCAGACTGGGGGACAAACGAGGAGCGCTGCGGAGCGCGCCCGATCCGCCGCGTGTAGAGCAGCGACGGGTTGTTGTTGTTGAAGAACCGCCGGGGTTCCATGTTGAACACGTCCAGGCCTTCGATGAAGAACGGGCGGCGTTCGTCGAACGACAGCTCGAAGCCGCCCAGGTTGACCTGTGCTGGGTCGGCTTCCACCTGGCCGAAGTCGGGGTTTACCGTTGCGGTCAGTGTCAAGTCGCTCGTCAGCCCGTACTTGACGTCCACGCCCACGCGCGGTGCGGCATCTGTGGGGCTGTAGTACGGGTTGGCGATGGCAGCCCCGGCCGAAGGATCTGGGGCCCGCGTAACGCTGGCAGCCATGTACGGCTGGATCTCCAGGTTGCGCGGCGCTTTCAGGCCACGCAGGCTCGTCAGTGAGCCGAACTGGCTCACCACGCCGTTCTCATCTGGGTCGAGGGGCGCCCAGAACGATTCTTCACTGGTGCGGAAGTGCCGCCGGCCCAACTCGAGCCCCCACGTCTGGTCGCCTTCTGCAGATGAGAACCGAAGCTGGCTCAGGGGAATGCGGAACTCCGCGACCCAGCCCTCGCTGTTCTGGCTTACGGCTGCGTCCCATACTGCGTCCCAGGAGTCGTCGTCGTTGACGTCGTCGTAGAGAAGCGCGTCGCTGAATACACCCGCAGCATTGACCTGGAAGACAAATGCCGTCCGGTCGTCATTGTAGGAGTCAATAGCGACCATCGCCCAGTCGCTTTCGAATCCGCTGTCCCGACGGCCGAGCTGGCGATTGATCTCGTCGGGCTGGCTGTCATAGAGCATCATGCCCACGTACACGGCCTTGTCGTCGTAGAGCACGCGTGCCTCCGTTCGCTCCGACGCCGGATCGCCAGCGGAGGGCCGCATCTGGACGAAGTTGCTGGCGACGGGAGCGTCCTGCCAGTCCCGCTCGTCGAGTACGCCATCGAGGCGAATGGCTCCGACGTCCACTGCCGTGGCTGCCAGCTCGGTTCCAGAGATGACCGCCGAGGGGACCGGTGGAGAGGGAGGAGATGGATCCTGGCTTTGTACAGGCTGCGCCGCGAGGGGCAGAGAAAAACAAAGGGCGAGCGCGAGCAGTGACAATCGGGCCATTCCTTCCGTGGGTGGAGACGAGCAGTGCAGTCGTAACGGAATGATCGACCCGACTGTTACAGGCATGCGCTAAAAAATTAGCGGCCTCGTCGGATCGATACACCGCCGTTGGTCGTGATTGCCCGGATGGGGGCTCCTCCTTGACCGATTTCGCCCTCAATCGTTTCTCCAGTCCACTGTCCACGCTCATGGCGTCCGCGCGTCGTCAGCCCGTCAGCCGAGATCCGGCCCATCTCAGTGGAGGCGGTGAGGTCTGCGGAGTAGTCCGCTGGAATCGAGATGGAGATGCCACCGTTGACGGTTTCGACGTCGAGCCCCGAGCCCTCCCACGCGTTGCCCGCCAGCCCGACGGAGACGCCGCCGTTGGTGGTGCGAGCGCGGACATCTCCGGCCGCCTTGTCGATGGCGATGCCGCCATTGATGGTTTCCGCACGGATCTCGCCTTGCACGCCTTCCACGCGGATGCCGCCGTTGAGAGCCTTCAGATCGAGGTCTGTAGACCGGGGAACGCGAACCTCGAAGCTGGTGGAGACCCAGCTCTGGTTTCGCCCATTCCGGGTCTCGGGTTCGGGGCTGACGGCGCGGACGGTGCCTCGGGTTTCCACACGCGTCGCGTCTACGAGCTGGCGAGCCTCGCTTTCCGTTGGGGCAGAGGCCTGGATGATGGCGACGACCTCGATTTCGTCCCGGTCCCACGATGTCACCTTGACGCCGCCATTGGTGGAGGCATCTAGCACGAGGTCGCGAGCATCCAGGGTGAGCGTCCGGGTTTCGCAGATGCGGGCCCGGTTCGAGTCAGGATCACCGATGCGCTCGCATGGGTCGGAGACCGATGCTGGTGAGGCTACAGAGGCCGAGTGCGAGGCGGCGCGAGAGGTACAGGCGGTGGTCAGGCTGGCGACGAGGGCCAGCAGCAGCAGCGAGGAGGAGAGCTTCATGGAAGGGCAGAGGTGTGGTTGGGCTCCCACCAGATCAGGCGAAAGCGCGAGAAAACGAGGGTCGAGCTGGCGGGGTCTCGGTCTAGTCGTTGCAGTCGTCGAGGCGCTCCTGGAGGGCGTCGAGCCGGTCGCGGGTGCTCTGGACTCGCTCCTTGACGGCGCGCTTGTCAGCGCTGCTTCCGTCCCAGGTCTGCGCAGCACCCGAAATGCTCACCAGCCCGTTGCGGATGCCAGAGAGACCTGCGCTGAGCCCGGCAAGCGCGCTCGGGTGGGCGCTGCCGTGCTCTAGTTGGGACAGGGAGCGCTCGATGTTGTCAAGGCCATGATCGAGGCCGTCAAGGCCGGAGGCCCAGCCAGAGGCGTTCGACGATTGAACCGTCACCGAACCGTCGTCCGAAACGCTGTAGGAGTAGCTGTATCCCTGCCCATTGGAGCGGCGGTCCACGCGGACGTTGTTCCGTGTGCGAGCCCGGGCTTCTGCACGGACGTGCTGTTCCATGCGTGCCCGGTCTTCAGCGGCGCGCTGCTGGTTTCGCTGCCGAATGCGGCGATGGTGTTCCGCATCGCGGAGCTGGTGCTGGATGGACCGCTGAGCCTCTTCCAGGGCACGCTGAGCATCTCGCTGTGCGTGCTCCACATCCTGCCGGGCACGTCGGAGGGCTGCCTCTGATGTGTATCCGCTCACCTGGGCGCCATCGGGCTGGTCGGACCACGAGACTTCCCAGGCGTCGTCGTCGAGCCCATCCAGGGCATCGTCGATGGCTTCCTGAATCGCCTCGTCGTAGTTCTCGCGAGCATCTTCAATGGCCTCCCGGATCTCCTCTTCCATCTCTTCCCAGTCGTCATCGGAGAGGGTGACGTTGCCGCGCCGCTCTGAATCCCGCATGGCCTCGATGGCGTTCAGAGCGCCTTCCAGGGCCGGACGGATGACATCCTCAAAGCGCGGAATCGTATCGAGCGCCAACCGCAGGTCCAGCGGATAGGCGAGCGGGCTTTGCATCGCCAGCTCGATGGCATCTACAGCTGCAACGGCCTCCTCGATTTCGAGTGCGAGCGGGTCTGGCTCTGGAACCGCAGCTGGAGCTGGAGTAGGCGGTGCGATGGGTGCGATGGCCGCAGTCACCGGCTCTGCCACCACGGGGGCCACCTCACACGGATCGCAGTCGTCAGAGGAGGCGATGGGCTGAAGCGCCGCAACGGGCATGGCAAGCGCACACAGCAGAAGCATCAGCGTCGCGCCCGCCGTGCGACTGAGCGTTGCCCGTTTCTGGGCCGGATCCAGGATCGAGCGAACCCGGCCTTCAAGGTTGGAATGCCGGGCCATAGGAGCCACGGCAGCAAGGGCAGCGGAGCGCCGCCGCAGGTCCCGGGCGACCTGGACGAGGTGATCTGCGTAGGTGGAGGGACGGGCGCCATGTTCCAGGACCACGTCGTCGCAGGCGTGCTCGCGTTCCAGCAGGAAGTTGCGGTAGGCGAGCCACGCCAGCGGGTTGGCCCAGTGCAGCACCAGCGCGATTTGTGCGATGAGCTGGCTGAAGGCATCGCCCCGAATGACGTGCGCCAGTTCGTGGAGCAGCACCGCTTCCATGCGGTCATCGTCCCAGCCGTCGGCGGACTCGGGGAGCACCACGGCCGCATCGCCCCAGCCCCATGCGATAGGGACGTCGAGTGCAGGCGAGCGAAGCAAGCGAACGGGGCGCGTCACGCCGCTTAGTAGCCGAATGCGTTCCCACGTCTCCAGTCGGTCCTCGTTGGTTTCGGGAGTGCCGAGCCGGACGGCTCGTGCCGCCGCGGCATAGGCTGTTGCCCACATCAACCCGACAGCCAGCGCTCCGAGACCCCAGAACCAGAGAATCGCCAGCACGACCTCGCGTGGCACCGAGCGAACCGTCTGGACGACGGATGCCGGAGCCGATGCCAGCACGATGCTGGCTCCACTTCCTCCGGAAAGCTGAACCGCACGATTCGCGATGACGGCCTGCTCGAGCTGGCGTTCCATGAGGTGGATTTCCATCTGGACCTCACGTGCGGCCTGCGCCGCGAGACGTTCGGCCTGACGTTCCATCTCTGCAGCATGACGTTCGACTTCCGCCGCATGACGCTCGAGCGCCAGAACACTGGCATCTGGGAGAAGTGCAGGAACAGGGGGGACAGGAGGAACCGCTGGAGTGGGAGCGAGCACCCCTTCGATGACGCTCGGGGCGTGTCCCATGGGAATCGACCACTTCGGGCCCATCGCTTCGAGAACCGGGAGAGCCAGAAGTGCTACGAACGCAGCAACCCAGACGCCGTGGCGGACTGCGGCGGACGCCCGCCGGAACAGAAGACTCAGACCAAGGGCGATGCTCAGGACAAGCAGCCCCTTGATGAGCATGGCGAGGACGAACGTGGGCGTCATGGGAGCGAATCAGTCAGGAGTGAAGAAGGGCAGGCGATGTGCCTGAGAGGCGCGATGAACACCGACGTGGCGGGTGCCGAGCTGGCGGGCGCTGGGTGAAGGACGGACGACATTGGGGGCTGATCACTCCGGACCCATCATGCGCGCACTAGCGTCCTTGCCGACGGGCCTGGTCTACGAGAGTTGCAAGCCGGTCGAGTTCATCGTCGGTGAGTTCCGATCCTGTCTCGTCCAGAAGGGCGGCCACAGCGCGGTTCGGGGAGCCTTCGAAGAACGTGCTCAGCAAGTGGCGGAGCGCGCTGCGGCCCGCCGTCTCGCGTTCGACAGTGGGGCGATAGAGATAGCGGGGGCCATCCTGCTCGTGCGTGATGTGGCCCTTCTCTTCCAGGATGCGGAGGTGCGTGCGGACGGCGGAGTCGCTTGGGGGATCGACAAGCGCACTCCGGACGTCGGCGGCGCTGGCGGTGCCGAGACGATGGAGCGCATCGAGGACTTCGCGCTCGCGGCGGCTAAGACGTGGTGGGAGCATGGGGAAGCGATTGAGAGTGTGCTAATTGGTTAACAGAGTGTAGGGACTGGATCGTATGTCGTCAATCTGTATGTTGTTTTTTTAACACAAGGCCTCTGGCTTTCGGCCTCTCCAGGCGTCTTCTGGGGGATCGCGCCGTACCTTTGCTCGCTCGCCGCTGGCATGCGATGTGCATGTCGCGGACGTTCCCCTGGACCCGCGCGCTCACTTTTTCCGCGACATGGCTCTTCCTGTACAGACGTCTCTGCTCCGCCGCATCATTGTCGGTGTTGCCCTGCTGGGCGTCCTTCTCGTGACACACCTCTGGCTCCAGTCGCTGAACGGGTTTGAGAACGGTTGTTCGGGCCTTGCGCCTCAGGTGGATTCCTTTGACATCACGGCCGCCCCTACGGAGTCTGGCTGTGCCACCGTGACCTCAGGGCCGTTCGCGTCCTTCCTCGGGGTATCCAACATCCTCTGGGGATTCCTCTTCTATGGTCTCCTCTCGGTGCTTCGCTTGGCCTACACCGCAACGGCCAACGACCGGCTTCGGCTGGCATCGTTCGGGCTGGCGGGCATTGGAATGGGGTACACAGGCTACCTCGTGTATCTCCAGGCGGTCGTCATCAAGTCCTTCTGTGCGCTGTGCATGACGTCTGCGGCTCTGGTGACGGTGTTGCTGATCCTCCACATTTTGGAGCATCGGAAGGTCGGATCTGTGGGACCTGAGCCTCGCAGAGGAGGCGCAGAGCCCGTCACCGGACTGCCCGCACTTCGGGCCTATGTCCCCATCTTTGGCGTCTTCGCCGTGCTCCTTGGGGCTTCCTTGGTCTTGTTCCAGCGCGGCGGGGCTGACGACGTCGCAGCGAATGAGAACAAGATTCCACTCAACCAGCTCGCGGCTGCGGGCGCGCAGGCCAACGCCCAGAATGTGGACACGGGTGGCGCGTGCGAGTACGATCCAAACATGGCTCCCATCGCCGACTTCTCGGCCTTCACGGCGGGCGCATCGGAGGGAGCTGAGGGGTCTGCGGTTCAAGTTGTGGAGATCTTCGACCCCAACTGCCCGCACTGCAAGACGCTCGGGGAGTCGCTGGATCAGGTGATCGCGGAGAATGGCGAGGCGGCAGAGTTCTTCTACGTTCCGTATCCGCTCCGCCAGGAGTCGCTTGGGCAGGTGGTGGCTCTCACCGTGGCCGAAGAGCAGGGGCTGTTCTTTGAGATGAAGAGCGAGATGTTCCGTCGCCAGGACTCGAGCTGGGGGATGACGCTCCCCGAGCTGGTGGCGACCGTCAACGAGGCCGGGATGGATGGCGATGCCTTCGATCAGATGATCAAGGATCAGGACGCGCTTCAGCCGTATCTCGATATCATCCAGACCAAGGCGGACGCAGTCTCGGAAGCATTCGCGTCGCCGGATGGCGGCATCAGCGTACCCAAGCTGGCGATCAACGGGCGCATCGTTGCGCCGACGAACTCGTCGTACAGCCCCCGTTGCATCGCAGAGTTCATCGCTCAGGCAGGCTCAGGCGAGACGGTGGAGACGGCTGAGTCCGTGGGCGCCGCAGAGTAAGCGCGTGCCCTCCCGTGAGGAGAGCCTCTGCGTCGAGTTGGCGCGAGATGACACCGGTCGTCTCCAATTCGCCAGCTCGAGCGGCGGTACTCTGTGGAGACCTGTTTCGCTGACTCCTGCCTTCTCGGGTGTACTCCTCGACGGCTCAAGACTCCCTCGTGCCGGCGCCGAGCGCGCTGGCGGACTCCGTGAGGACCGATAGCACGGGAATGGGGGGAATGTCTTCCGAGGCGCTGTCGGACATGGTCGCCGACGCGGTGAGCCAGGCGATGGGGCAGGCGGCAGGAGCTGAAGGACACGCCGAAGGATGGTGGTACACGGTTGCCATGGGCCTCGGAGACCTGACCGGGCTCAGCCCCGAGGCGGCGTCGGGATGGATGCAGTCGGTGCTGTTCCTGTTTGTGCTCTGGGGCCTTCGCCAGCTCGTGTTGCTGGGCGTGCGTCGGCAGATTCAGGATGTGCGCGCGCTGTACCGGTGGCGGAAAACGTCGTCCTACGTGTCCGTCATCATCGGGGCCATCGGTCTGCTCGGGATCTGGGTAGGCACAGGCACCATCGGCTCGTTGGCAACGTTCCTCGGGCTGCTGACGGCGGGTGTGGCCATTGCCCTGCGCGATCCACTCGTCAACTTGGCCGGGTGGATCTTCGTGCTCTGGCGAAAGCCGTTCGCCCCCGGAGATCGCATCTCGATCCGCGGCCACATGGGCGATGTGATCGACCAGCGCTTGTTCCAGTTCACGCTACTCGAGGTGGGGACGGTGACGGGGGCGGGCCAATCCACGGGGCGACTCATCCACATTCCCAACGGGTGGGTGTTCTCGGACGCGCTGGTGAACCACACGGGCACCTTCGCTTACATATGGCATGAGGTAGCTGTGGTGGTGACATTCGAGAGCGACTGGCGGGCCATGAAGGCGCTCTTGTTCGAGATCGCAGACGAGCACCTCGATACAATGTCCGACGACGCCGAGCGGACGCTGCGCCGGGCCGCGCGCAGCTACCTCATCTTCTACTCCAAGCTCACGCCGACGGTCTACACGAGTGTGGTGGGCGAGGGCGTGCAGCTCACGCTCCGCTTCCTCGTCAACCCGCGCCGGGTGCGGGGGAGTGAGGAGGCCGTCTGGGAAGCCATCCTCGACGCGCTGGCGACGCACGACGGCATCGACCTGGCGTACCCGACGACGCGGTTCTACGACAACCACCGCGAGGGCAAGCCGGGCACGAGCGGGCCGGCGGGAGAGTAGGTCGTTCGCTCGAAGGGGCAACGGCGCCCTGCAGGGACACCCTGCATGGTGTCCGTACGAGAAGCCACGAGCTGGTGATCAGGCGTCCGGGACTGCGCCCAGGACCACAAGACTGTCCATCAGCGCGATGGAGGCAGGGTTTTCGATCTCGACTTGGGCATGGAGGGCGTCGAGAGGGTTCGCGTGTCCCACACGCTCGGCGCCGGGCATGGCCTCACAGGGCACGCGGGCCTCGAGGTAGGCCGCTAGCCCAGCCGCAGACGTCCGGTTCGTTCCTTTGAGCGCAGCCCAGAAGCACGCCTGCGCGTCGCCGTGGGCGGCGGCGGTCTGGAAGATCTCGAGCTGGCGATCCGGGTCCTCGATGGCATTAACCAGCGCGAAGGCGACGCCGGGGTGGCCGTCGGTAAGGAGGTCTTCGAGGATGGCGATGGCCGAGTCGCGCTGGGCGGGTGTGGCGTGCTCTCCGCCGGAGTGCATCCGAAGTTGCCATGCGGACTCGGGCTGGCGCTGCCCGTTGAGCAGGTCGAGGGCCAGCAGGTGACGGTGTGTGGGATTGCTTGAGGGGCGCCGTACGGTTGCGAGGTAGCGGTTCATCCACCGCTGCGCCTGGAGGTCGCTCTGGCGGGTGGAAAGGTGGCGAGCGCCCGGCCGGCCGGGGAGAACGGGGCCGCGTTGGTAGTACCCCTGCTGGTACCCTAGAGCGAGGTTCGCCATCGCGTGGAGGTCGCCGTTTCGCGCGGCAGCCTCGTAGATGTGGGTCGCCAACTCGGCGTCACCCGCTTCGATGGCCACGCGTGCTGCTTCTTGCGGGGCCTCAGAGCCCGGGGTGGCGGTGCAGGCGGAAAATGTCAGCAGCGTGCTGGCGATCAGGATGAGACGCATCGGGTTCAGCGATCGGGAAGGTGTAGTGCTAGCGCCCCTCCTGGACGTCCGCCAACTCGATGAGAGCAAGGACGATGAGAACGGGGCGCATCGGTCGGAGGGCGAACACACGTCCGTTATCGCAGACGGGGAGCTTCGGGCGCTCGCTGTGGGTTCACGCCAGCCCGATGTCTTGCATCCATTCCCATCGAGCTGGTGATTAGAGAGTATGCGGATGTCCGCGCGCCAGCTCGGCCCTCCTGATTCCCCGTTTCCCGGGAGTCGCCAGAGTTCAACCCTGTGTCGAACCGTCTCGCCGAGTCCAATAGCCCGTGCCTCCTCCAGCACGCCGAG
>JBCBZH010000124.1:0-11716 GCA_039815415.1 Bacteroidota bacterium | reverse complement strand
GCGCTCTCCGCGCTCTCCGCAATGCCTAGCCCGTCCACCAGCCCGTCATCGCTCGTCACCGTGGGGTGGCGCGAGTGGGTGGCATTGCCCGAACTCGGGCTTCTGGCCGTCCGTGCGAAAGTGGACACCGGAGCGGCGACGTCCGCGTTGCATGCGTTCGATGTCCATACCGAGCGCGACGGTGGCGCCCTGGTGGCCCGCTTCCGGGCGAAGCCCATCCGCACGCCTGCGACGCTCGTCGTGGACTGCGTGGCGCCGGTTGTGGATCAGCGCGAGGTGACGTCGTCGAGTGGACACTCCGAACTGCGGGTCGTGATTGGAACGCAGCTCCGGTTGGGAACGAAGGCCGACGCGCCGACCTGGGGCATCGAGGTGACGCTGACGGATCGGAGCTTGCTCCGCTTTCCCATGCTGCTTGGGCGCGAGGCAATGGAGGGAGCGGTGCTTGTCAACCCAGGAGCGTCCGATCTCTTGGGGCGCGTCCTGACCCCAGACCTGTTTTATAGCCGGTAGGTTAGTATCGGGCCGGTGGTCCCGTTCACCGAGAAGAGCTTGGCGAGCAAGACGGCGCCCATGTCCGCCAGCCCGACGGTCTAGCCTCGCTGTTCCTGGGAGCGGACGCGCTCAACTCGAAAGACGGCAGCGGGCGCTGGAGGCGCAGGGATCTTGCAGACATCGAAGGCGCCGGGCTGACTCAGCACCTCCGCAATCTCGGCAGGGATATCGACCTCGGCCACGAGTTCGCGGCCTTTGAAGAACGAGAGGGTAGACTTCTGAGACCCGGTTTCCGCTAGGGCGGCGACGGAGCCGCCAAGGCCGAGGGCAAGCGCACCTGCGGCACGCTTGAGGCTCTCACGGCGTGAAATGGGCTGGGGAGCGTCGGGCTGGCGATCTTGCATCGTGTTAGAGGAAGCGTGGAGAGTCAGGAGTGGGCATCGAAAAGCAGCTGGATTAGGTCGAGCTGGCAGGAGGTGTTCCGGCATCGTCCAGCCATCGGTGCAGCAGCTCGAGGTGAAGGTCGATTCTTGCCTCCAGGTCATCTGGAACCGGGACGTCACGGTCTTTGCAGTCCGCGTCTACGGCAGCGTCCACATCCGCGATGGGTGGGGGCTCGCCGGGGTCGGGGCCGTCCATCTCGAGGGCTGCGTTGAGCCGCCAGAGGACCTCGGCGTAGCGCTGGGCGGCCCGTTCGTAGGGCGCCGTGCCCTGGGCCTCGAGGTAGTCGGCGACCGTGCCGTCGGTGCTGTAGATGCCGTCGGTCTCCGGGTGGGGCGAGAGTTCGCCGAACGACTCCATCGCTACGCGGTCGCTGAACCAGCCGAGCGGATAGAGGCGGCACGCGAGGGGCCGTCCGCTGTGGACAGCGCAGCCGGAATCGTCCAGGAAGGTGCAGGCGCCCTCGTCGGTTTGCTTCAGGGTAGAGGTGTCGGCGTCGATGTAGCGGTCCAGCACCTCGCCCGTCGATACGTTCAGGGCCTCGGCGAGGCGGGCGACCGCGTACGTGTCCACGCGGATGCGCTTGTGATGGCAGCACCGCCCACAGCCTCGACACGCGTAGGCGAACGCACTCTCGCGCGTGCGAGCGACGGGGAGAAGGGTCATGTCATGAGACGCCATCGCTCAGTCAGGAGACGATATCGGTGCAGGCAGCCAATGGAGTCTCTGCCTAGGTCTACCGACGGTCCTTGATTACCTGGAACACCGCGCCGCGGCGCCCCTCAATGTCACCGAGCTTGATGTAGCCGAAGGCCTCAGGCCGCATCAACATCTCAGCTACCTCCTCCGGGATCTCCATCTTGTGGACGAGGTCGTTGCCTTTGCCATCGAACGCGAAGTCGCGGCTACCGGCCCTGTAGAAGGCGAGGACGGACTTCCGCTCGTCCTCAGACTCGGCGGCGAGCGCAGACATGGGGGCGCCGAGGCCAAGAGCGAGAGCACCGGCGGCGCGCTTGAGGCTCTCGCGTCGGGAGATGGGCTGGGGAGCGTCGGGCTGGCGATCAGACATGGTGCTGGCGGAATGTCGGGAATGGGGGCTGGATCTATATACGCCCTCGCCAGCTCGAGGGGATCACGCCGAGCTGGCGATTCTGAAGGGCGCTCTCGGGCAAGGGCGCGTGAAGAGAGGAGTCTGGAAGCGCTTTGCTGTGAAGAGGCCGTGAGAGAGTTGTGTTCACACCTTTAGGCACTGAACCGGTCGTCGATCTCCGGGTTTGTCCGCGCCGTTTGCATCTCTCCCCCGGATATGTCTGCCTTCTTTCCTGCCCTCGTCGCTGCCTTTCGAAACGTCACTTCGGCCACGCTTGTCAACCGACGCGGTCACTGCATCCGCTGCGAGCGGACCACCGCCTGGGTCACCGACAGCTCGCTGAGTGCCTACCAGTGCACGTCCTGTGGCCAGGACGCGATCCCGGACGCTTAGGTCCAACGCTAGAGATCGAGAGGCCGCTCTGAGCGAGGATGCGCGGGGCGGCTTCGTCGTGCAGCACCAGCTCGAGGGTGAGGGAGATACCTTTCCATCTGCCTCTTGCGCCTCGTGCCTGTGACTCGTCTCCTTGTTCTCGCCCTGCTGCTCGCCCCTGCTGCCGTCGCGCAGGTTCAGTCTCCGGAAGCCTTCTTGGGCTATCCCCTCGGCGAGCGGTTCACGCTCCACCATCGCGTGGTGGACTACGTCGAGCACGTCGCCAGCGCGTCTGACCGCGTCGAGCTGGTGCCGTATGGTGAGAGCGTCGAGGGGCGCCCGCTGCTCACGCTGGTGGTCTCGGCGCCGGACGTGGACGCCGAGTCCGTGCGTCTCTCAAACCTGGCAGCTACCGAGGGGGATGGAGCCCCCGACAAGGCCATCGTGTGGCTGAGCTACAACGTGCACGGCAACGAGTCGGTGGGCACGGAGGCGTCCATGCAGACGCTCTACATGCTCGCTACCAGCTCGGAGGCTGAAGCGTGGCTGCGGGACGTGGTCGTGGTCATCGACCCGTGCCTCAACCCGGACGGGCGGGACCGCTATGTGACGGGTTACATGCAGCGCCGGGGCGCTCGGCCAGTCGCCGACCCCATCGCCCGCGAGCACACCGAGGCCTGGCCCGGAGGCCGCAGCAACCACTACCTGTTCGACCTAAACCGCGACTGGGCCTGGGGCACGCAGCTCGAGACCCGCGCTCGGCTGGCACTCTACAACACGTGGCTCCCACACGTCCACGTGGACTTCCACGAGCAGGGCGTCAACTCGCCGTACTTCTTTGCGCCCGCTGCAGAGCCCTTCCACGCGCGCATCACCGACTGGCAGCGCACGTTTCAGGGGCTCGTCGGCGAGGGCAACGCGGAGGTGTTCGACCGCGAGGGAGGGCTCTACTTCACCCGCGAGGTGTTCGACCTGTTCTATCCTGGCTACGGCGACACCTGGCCCACGTTCAACGGCGCCATCGGGATGACGTACGAGCAGGGGGGAAGCGGTCGCGCCGGGCTGGCGATTGAGACCGCCGAGGGCGACACGCTTCGCCTCTCCGACCGCATTCGGAATCACCACGCTACCGGGCTCGCGACCGTTGCCACCACGGCCCGCAACGCCGAGCGCGTGCGGGCGGAGTTTGCGAGCTACTTCGCCAGCCCGCTGTCCGGCGCCACGCGCGCCTACGCGGTGCGAGGCACCGCCGGGACGCTGGAGGCACTGACCGAGCTGCTGGATCTCCAGGGCATCCGCTATGGCTGGGCCGATGGCAGCCAGACCGTGCAGGGCGTCCGGTACGGAGGCGGGCTCGCCAGTCCGTCGAGCGTCGGTCAGGTGACCATCGAGCCGGGCGATCTGGTGGTGTCGCTGGATCAGCCCAAGGGCCTGCTCGCGGATGTGCTGTTCGAGCCCGCGCCTGCGCTGGACGACTCGCTGACCTACGACGTGACCGCGTGGGCTCTGCCCTACGTCTACGGTCTCGAGGGCATGGCGCTTCGCGCGGATGTGGGGGCGGGTGGTGCGTCGCCTCTCGCCAGCCCGACGATGCCTGCCAACTCGAGGCCGTACGCCTATGTGGCGCGGTGGGAAAGCGCGGGCGATGCCAGGTTGCTGGCGCAGCTCTTGAAGGCAGGTGTGGGGGTGCGGATCGTCTCGGAGCCGTTTACGTCCAATGGCGAGCGCTACGATCGGGGCACGCTGGTCATCACGCGGGCGGGCAATCAGCGCCTCGGCAACCGCTTCGACGCGCTGGTGCGCGAGACAGCACAGGCTGCTGGACGATCCCTCGACGCCATCGAAAGCGGTTTCGTGGAGGAGGGCGATGATATCGGCTCGAACAGCGTCGGGTTTATGCGTGCGCCGAAGGTGCTCGTCCTGTCCGAGTCGCCGGTGTCGTCGGGCGCGATGGGTGAGGTGTGGCACACACTCGACCAGACGTGGGACTATCCGGCCACGTTCGTCCGGGCCGAGGCCCTGAACGCCGCCATGCTCGATGATGCCGACGTGCTGGTGATGCCGAGTGGCAGCTACGGGTCCTGGCTGTCGGAAAGCCGGGTGGAGACGCTGACGGATTGGGTGCGAGCAGGCGGTCGCCTCGTGGCGCTCGAGAGTGCGGTCACCGCGCTGGCCCGCCACGATGGCTTCGGTCTCAAGACGCGGCGTTCGGCAGACCCGGACACCTCCGCCGATGCTCGTCTCCAGCGCTACGCAGACCAAGATCGCGAGCGTGCGACAGGCAGCAACCCGGGAAGCATCTACCGCGTCCAGCTCGATAACACGCACCCGCTCGGGTTCGGCTACCCGGAGTTCACTTACACGCTCAAGCGCGGCACCACGGCGGTCGAATTCCTGGACGACGGGTGGAACGTCGGCGTGATCCGCGAGGGGACACCCGTGAGCGGCTTTGCGGGCGCGGACACCGCCGAGCGCTTGACCGACACGCTGGTGTTCGGGGTCTCCGAGATCGGTCGGGGCGAGGTGGTTGCGCTGGTGGATGGTCCGCTGTTCCGGGGCTTCTGGCACAGCGGCGAGCTGGTGTTCGCGAACGCGGTCTTCGGGCTGGCGGATTGATCTGTCGCCAGCTCGAGCTGGCGATCAATCGAACAGCGTCGGCGGAAGCACGGCGGCGCCCTCGAGGCGGAGCAGGGCCTCCTTGCGGTCCAGCCCACCCGCGTAGCCCACCAGCGCGCCATCAGCACCCACCACGCGGTGGCACGGCACGATCACGCCAATCGGATTCTGACCATTTGCTCGACCTACAGCCTGCGCGCCCAGTGGGCGGCCCAGGCGTGTCGCCAGCTCGCCGTAGGAGATCGTCTGGCCGTACGGAATCTCGCCGAGCGCGGCCCACACCTGCTGCTGGAACGGCGTCCCCTCCGGCGCCAGCTCGAGGTCGAAGACCGTCCGCTCGCCCGCGAAGTAGGCCTCGAGCTGGCGAGCCGGTTCCGAGTCAGTGCCGTCGGACCAGACGGCGTTCACCAGTTCGCGATGTCGCTGGATCGCTCGGCCGCGCTGGCCGAAGCCTGCGTGTGTGACGGCTCCCGTCTCGGTGGTGACGACCCAGAACGGGCCGAGGGGGGGCGAGAAGGCAGTGGCGTAGTGCATGATGCGCAAAGGTATTTTGTGTGCCAGCCGGACGAATGCGACACCTTGCTCTCCTGAATCGACTCGTGAGCCGACGTGCCGTGGGGTACGCCGTCGGGCTGGCGTGGGCCATAATCGCCAGCGCGATGGGCCCCGTTGTGGCACAGCCCATCCGCTTTGAGGTGGGGGAGGCGGTTCACACCCAGATCCGGAACGACGCCTTTGGCATCCAGTACCACCGCAACACCTACAGCGCCGCCGACGCGCTGGCGAAGCTCGATGTGCTTCCGCTGACCAGCGTGCGCCTCTGGGCCTACCCCTCCGAGTTCCATCCCGAGCCGGGGGTGTGGGACTGGACGGAGCTGGACGCGCAGATCGCGGAGGTGACGGCGGCGGGCTACACGCCGTGGGTGTGTCTCTTTCAGGCTGAGGACTGGTACACCGGAACGCAAGAGACGCCATGGTGGAATGACGCCGACGCACGGGCCGAATGGGTCGTGACCGCCCAGGCCCTCGCCGCGCGCTACGCTGACACCGTGGACCGCTGGATCGTGTTCGACGAGATCAACTATCTCCACAGCGACCGGTCCTACTACATGCCGCTCACAACGTCGGTGGATCTCTACCTCGCGGCTGCCGAGGCCATTCGGACGGAGGACCCAGAGGCAGAGATCGGAGGGCCCTCAGGGTTTGCAGGGTGGGAGAATGGCTACTGGGCGCAGCGCGTGCTGGCCGCGCCGGACGGGTCTCGCCAGCTCGATTTTATCTCGTCCAACCTGTTCCTCTCGTGGAACGCTGCGGACACCGACGAGCAGATCATGGACCGCACGATCTGGTACGAGGAAGCGCCGCTTCGCATCCGCGAGATGGCGGGAGAGGAGCCCACGCTGGTGCTCGATGCCTACAACGCCTCCGCGCTCTGGACGCGCGACGGCACGCCGACGGGCGAGCTGTGGACCGACCCGCGCAACGTGAACACGTTCGGCGGGGTGTACCAGGCAGCTGCGCTGTTACACGCTCTCAAGGGCGGCTTCGACGTGACGCTCCGCTGGGAGACACTCGGCGGCTTCGGCATCCTGCGGTGGTACCCGGGCTTCGAGAAACGCGCGCCCTATTACGCGTGGCAGATGGTGGTGGAGGCCGGTCGGCTGATGCCGGGCAGCGAGCTGGTGGAGATCCAGACCACCGAGGCCCCGCGCGAGGGGATGCCCCACCACTCTGGCCAGAACGTGGCGGGCTACAGGGTTCAGCCCTTTGCCCTCCGCGATGCCGAGGGCCTGAGCGTTGTGCTCCTCAACAAGTACGTGGAGGCGAAGTCCGTTGAGCTGGCGGTGCCATACAGCACGGGTGAGGCAGAGCTCTACCGGTTTGACGCCGACCGTCACGCCAGCTCAGTGGATCCGCTTCGTGAGATCGGGAGCGTCAGGGGTGGGGAACTCCTCCCCCTGGATCTGCCGGGGCTGAGTGTCACCGTTCTTCGGTTTGGGGCCTCTCAGCCAACGGCGATCGAGGACGCCGCGCGGTCCGATTCGCCAGCTCGGCTCCAGGCCATCGCGCCCAACCCGATTCGGCAGACGGGAGAGGTCAGGGTCGAGCTGGCGCAGCCTCTGGAGATCACACTTGAGGTGCTGACCGCCGACGGTCGCCAGGTGGCCTCACTCGTCTCGAGCTGGCGGTCGCACGGTCTCCACACGATTCCGTTTGACGCGTCGGGCCTGAGCGCGGGGACGTACTTCGCTCGTCTGTGCGCGGCGGGGGCCTGCACCAGCCGCCCGCTGACAGTGGCACGTTAGCCCCAAAGGCGGGCCTCCCAGGCCAGGAAGCCATCAAATGTTCCATCGAACGCAACGGTTGGGTGATCCACATCGATCTCTGTGTCGCCGATCCACGACAGGTGTACGACCGTGAAGCGCTCCGGGTCGAGCTGGTGACGAAAGAGGACATCGTCGTTTGCGTCGCGCCAAGCGAACGCTTTCACAGTGACGCCTTCGAGGAGGTGTCCAGGCGGGATCTCGCGCTGAAGCTCCGCGTCGAGCTGGTGGGCTTCCGTTGTACTTGGATAGAACCACCCTTCCGGGAGGTCGGCGTGAAAGGGCGAGGGCATTACGGATCCGTGGACACAATCGCCTCGGCTTCGATCTCGACGACGAGCTGAGGGTCGATCAGCGCCGAGACCTCCACCATCGTGGCCACCGGGCGGATGTCTCCGAACACGGCGCCGTGCGCGCGCCCGACGGCCTCCCACTGCGAGATGTCGGTGACGTACATCCGCGTCCGCACTACGTCGGCGAAGGAGGCGCCTGCGCGGTCCAGGGCCTCGCCGATCTTCGCCAGTGCGATCTCGGCCTGCCGCCCGGCGTCGCCCGGTGCGAGGATGGCGCCGTCGGCATCGGTAGCTGTAGTTCCTGCCACGTGGACGTGTGGCCCCACGCGGACCGCGCGCGAGTAGCCGACGACGGGTTCCCACGCGGCGCCGGAAGAGAAGGTGGTGCGGGTCATTAGGGTGTTGCGCTGGTGAGAGAGACGAGAGCGTGTCAGCCCGAGGCCTCTAGTTGTTCGCTGAGCCGAAGTCTCGCGCCATGTTCTCGTTGAAGCGATCGAGCTGATCGGCCAGCGGCTCCATCGACAATGCCGCACGGCGCTCATCAACGGTCTCTGGGTCCACGAGGGGCTGTGGCTCAAAGCGACCGGTCTCTGGATTCTGCTCCATCTGCGTACCGTAGAGTTGCGGGTTGCCCAATTCCAGCTCGGTGCGGTCGTAGATGTGGGCATAGCGGGACCAGTCACCCTCGCCGCGTTCGCAGACGGCTTTCAGAAGTGGCAGATACTGTTGGCGTGTCGCTAGGTCCGAGTGGTTGATGACGTTGCCCGCTGCATAGGCGGCTTCGTGGCCCACCGCCGACAGCTCCGGCCATCCGTGCTCATCAATCAGGGGCGCGAGGGCTGCCAGGTTATCCTCATGGTTCTCGCTCATGGCCGTGCTCAGCGCCGTCACGATGGGCGAGTTGGGGCCGAGCTGGCGAAAGGCGAGCATGATCGGGTAGCGGTAGGCCCATTCATGCACACGCATTCGGAGGAGCTGGCGGGCGTAGTCCCGGTTGAACGGTCCGGCGACCTGCGTCGCGAGCTTGTCGAGCTGCGTGGCTTCGATCTGTCCCCAGCGGTCGTCTTTGGCGAGAAGGGCAAAGTCCGAGTGCCAGAGCGGGCGCATCGTGTCGTCCGTTTCGAGCGCGAGCGTCAGGTAGTGGAACGCACTGTCGGCGAACTGTGGGTGCAGCGCGTAGGTGCTCGCCAGCTCGAAGGCAACGTCCTCTCCCTGGAGGAGCGCAGCGGTGTACGTCTGAGCTGCGCCCACGAGGTCGCCTGCCAGCTTCAGGCTATCGCCTCGGGCTTTCGTCGCAGTCTGGGCCGTGGCTGGAGCAATCAGAAAGAGGGCGACGATCAAGCCGGTCGTGAGACGAGGCATTCAAGCGCGGGGCGAAGGGGATACAGTGAAGACTCCGAAGGGGCCAAGGCGTTGCTCCAGGGGCGCTCAAGAGTCACGTCGAGCGGGCGAAGGCTCGCCGGGTGGCGACGAGCGGCGGAAGAAAGACCAGAAGCGGCATCAGGTTGATCATCCAGACATTGAAGGCGGCGCCGTGGAGGAGCGACAGCGACGAGTCGACCCCGAACCACAGCAGCATGGCGCTCAGCGAGGCCCACCACGCCCACGCCTCGCGGCGCGCGAACGGGATGGCTGCCACGAACGCCTGGAGCAGATACGACCCGGCAATCGTCCCGCCGAGCGGTCCCATTACAAACGCCCGGAAGTGCGCGGCGGCCTCGGGCTCACTACCGCCGTGGAACGTGCTGGCGATGGCGTCCGTCCACATCGTCAGAAAGAATGCGTTTGGAAACACGGCCACCACCACGCCAAACGCGGAGAAGAAGATGCTGGCGATGAGCAGCCAGCGTTGCCAGAACAGAAAGGCCGGGTCGGTCATGGCACGTCCGCCGCTCGAGCTGGCGTCAGATGGAGCGCGTCAGCCCGCCGTCTACAATGAGGCTTTGGCCGGTGATGTAGGCGCCGCCCTCAGAGAGCAGAAACGCGACCGTCGCCGCGACTTCCTCCACACCGCCAGCCCGTTGCAGCGGAATGAGTGCGCGTGTGTCCTCGTCCACATCGTACGTCTCGATGAAGCCGGGGAGCACGCTGTTCATGCGGATGCCCGCCGGTCCGTAGCGCTCGGCGTACATCGTCACGAAGGCGCCCAGTCCGGCTCGGATGGCCGAGGACACGGGGAAGCTCAGCGACGGCTCGATGGCGCCGAACGTGGACACATTGACAAATGCCCCGCTGCCCTGCCGTTCCATCACCGGCGTCACGAGGCGCGCCAGCCGGACGGTGTTGAGAAGCGCCAGCTCGAGCCCGGTGTGCCAGTCAGCGTCGGAGATCTCCAACAGGTCGCCTTTGGGCGGGTGGCCGGTGTTGCAGACCACCGCATCGATGCGCCCGTACGCATCCAGCGCGCGATCCACGAGGGCATGGAGATCCGTCGGGCTGGCGACGGATCCGGTGATGCCGATGCCGTTCAGTTGCCTCGCCAGCTCGAGAACGTCATCGGACCGGCTTAAGAGGGCGAGGCGGTAGCCGTCGGCGGCGAGGCGCTGGGCGATGGCGGCCCCCATGCCTCGGCTGGCAGCGGTGACAAGGGCGACGGGTGAGTCAGTCATGAGCAGCGAGCTGGCGGGCTAGGGGAGATCCGGTGCGGGGACATCGTCGAGGGGCCGTATGGCAACACCCCGGCTGACGAAAGAGATGCCCAGCGATTGCGCCGTCGAGATCATCACGGTCTCGATGACGGGCAGGCTGACGGGCACAGCAGCCTGCCAGTTGACCAGGAAGTTGGCCCCAACGCCCTCTGTCAGGTCATCCTCCTCTACGACGTAGGGGCGGGAGGCCAGCGGCGGCAGCGTCAGAGGCGTCTCGCCGTAGCTCCGCACGAACGTTCCGTCCGAGTCGATGTACTGGATCGACGTGATGGTTATGGGGGTCTCCGGGTCCGTGTTGCGGATGCTGAGCGTCGTCGTGAGGTCAATGTCCCGGCGTTCGTCCTGAAAGAAGATGTGCGAGTAGGCCGGGACGTACACCGTCTGTGCGATGGCTGCAGGGCTCTCCAGGTCGGCCGCCTCCGGTGTGGTTGGGGGTGCCGAGGTTGGGTCTGGCGATGCGCTGGGCTCTGCGTCCGGTTGAACGCAAGCCGGGAGGACGAGCAGCAGGGCAGCCGCGCTAAGGCGAGCAGACCACAGTGAGAACGAGGTCAACACGGGGAGAGCAAGGCGAGCACAGGTCTCAACATAGCGGCGGGGAGAAACCGCTAGTGCTACTCATGTCGCCTCAGTCGCGTCACGAGAGATCTGAACGAGAGGCTCCGACGGGGCACCACATGTGCACCTTCCCGATGAAGCGGTCGCCGACGCGGATCGCGTACGGCTCCGTGCCGAAGCGCGTAAAGCCGCACGCGGTGTACAGGCCAAGTGCACGGTCGTTCGTCTCTGAGACCGTGAGCTGGAGAACCTCCACGCCCGGCATCATCCGCGCCAGCTCGAGGGCGGCCTTCATGAGGGCGCGCCCGATGCCTTGGCCCTGCGCCGAGGGGTGCACCGCCATCCCGAACAGCGTGGCCTTGTGCCGCGTCTTCGGTCGCTGTGCCCGGCGGAGCCCAGCGACCGCTACGAGCTGGTGATCCTCAAAGGCACCAATGACACGTTGAGGCGCATCCGGTGTGTCAGAGACGCGGTTGGTCCACCAGTCCAGCGGCAGCGACTCCCGCTCGGCGACGGTGGCTGTGAAGGCCTCGGGGTGACGCGCGTAGGCGTCCAGCATGAATGCCCGATAGGCGGCAGCGTCGGGAGGGACGAGCTGGCGAAGGGAGGCCATCGGTCAGGATGTCAGCACGCCTGTCAGGTTCTGCGGGTGGCAGTGGCATCCGGGTTCGGGCGCACATAGAACACGGTGTCCAGTCCGCTCGCCTCGGCCCGGTGCGAAACCGTGAACTCGAGCCGGTCGAGCAGGCGCAGCGAGTGGGTGTTCGGCGCGTCCGTGCTGGCGCGCACCTCGGGAAATCCCAACTCGCCAAACGCATAGTCGATGAGGAGGGTGGCAGCTTCAGAGGCAAGCCCTTGGTGCCAGTAGGCCGGAGACAGGCT
>JBCBZH010000338.1:0-3835 GCA_039815415.1 Bacteroidota bacterium | reverse complement strand
GACCGGAGCTGATTTCGCATCTGAGACATTGGGTCGGCAACAACAAGAACGCGGTGCCCATCCAGCTCGGCGGCCGTGTTCTGGGCATCCAGGCTGAACAGCGTGGAATCGTTGCGCACCCAGATGGGCTCGTCGCCTAGAGGGCTGGGTCCGGTGTACCTCACGAAACCCTCTGGGGGATCCGGCAGGTTGAGCACCACATCCTGAACACCAGGCCGGTACAGGAGAACCGGCGCGGTGCTGAAGTCCCAGCGAGGGAAGAGGTCGAGCGTAGCCGCGATGCTGCGGGCCTCCCGAAGTGCGACGAGCGTCATCGGGTCGATGCGCAACGCGTCCTGGGCCGACGCCAGGCTGGGAAGCAGAAGGAGAGCGAGAAGAAGGCGTTTCACGGGAGGTCGTCGATGGTGATGCGAATGGTTTTCCGTCCGTCGGGCCCGGTGATGTGCTCGACGTTGGCGTGGCCCGTGCCGAGGGCCTCGAGCTGGCGGTCGACCTGTTCCTGGATCTCCGCACGGGTGGCTCCTGACGCAGATATGGTCACGCCAGCGCGATCCAGAAGCGCCAGCCACAGGGCGTGATCGGTGACCACGTCGATGGTTCGGATCTGGAGATCCGCCGTTGGAACCGCAGCCCCGACCCGCACCGCCCATGCCTCGGGGGGACCTGCAACCTCGTGGGGCAGAAAAAGGGCGAACGAGGCGCCCAGCGAGTCCTCGGACACCGACAGATTGTAGGCTGCCGGAAAGTCCAGTGCCTCGAGTGCACCGAGCATCTCGCTCATGGGCTGGCTCGCGCTCCGGCCGGAAAGCAGAACGCCGGTCGTCGTGGCCGTCGGAACCGGAATGAAGCCCACGGCGATCGCGACGAGAACCGCGCCGAGCGCCCATGCAAGGCGAGGGGCTCGAGCTGGCGCGGGGCGGCGGATCGTCCGCTCGAGACGTGCGGGCAGGTGCCGCAGATGGGTCTGATACTGCTCGGTCCGAACAGCATCCCAATAGGGATCGAGGAGGGGATCAGTCATCGGTCTTGCCTTGAGCGGCATGGATGAGTCGGAGCGTCTCTTCGGTGAGATCCGTGGGCGTCGCATCGGAACGGATGGGCCGGTCGGCGAGCAGCGCCTCGCGCACCTTTGCCCGTGCGCGTGTCAGGCGCATCTTGGTCGCCGAGAGCGTGCGGTCGCCCACCACGTCGCCGACCTCTCGCAGACTGAATCCGGCCACCTCGTGGAGCAGCAGCGTTGCGCGTTGCCGGGCGTTCAGGACGGTGAGAGCCGCGAGCAGCGATTCTTTCCAGGCCAACTGCTCATAGGCGTCGTAGAGATCGTCCCGCTCCGGCTCAGCCTCGGACAGCGGCAGCACGCGACGAAGAACCCGGCGGCGTCGCTCCATCAGAAACGTCCGCTGGATGATGCGGAAGAGCCACGGCCGAAAGCGCGAACGGTCGTCGAGGCGCTCCACCTTCTCGAATGCCGCGACGAGCGCCTCCTGGAACACGTCCTCTGCGGTTGCCGCTGGATACGGCGCACACAGAAGCCGACAGTAGCGGGCTGCGTCGTCGTAGTGCGGGCGCAGGAGAGCGGTGAACGCGTGGGGATTCAGGGGAGCTTCGGGCTGGCGGTCACCACAAGGATGCGTGGCTGTCCGAAAAGGTCACATGTCTGTTTCGGAATCGGAGTGCCTTCAGACCTGATGTCTCCAGCTCTGGCAACGCCAGCTCGAGGTCCGGTGTCTCGCCGGCCAGCTCGAGCTGGCGCCCCCTCCAATGCACAGCAGCGCCCGACCTGTGGAGGTCGGACGCTGCTGAGAAAGCGACGGAAGGGATGCGCTAGTCGCCCATGTCCACGACCGGAGCGCCAGTCGCCGGCAGTTGGTCGGCAATCTGAGCGACCTCGGCTGTGATGGCGTCGAGCTGCGCGCGCGCCTGCTGCAGCTCCCGCTCAGCGATGTCAACCGATTCGACGTGCAGCGGCGTCGGGCCGTACTGAGTGCTCAGGCCGCGGTACCCGACGAACATGCGCGACTGCATCGACGGCGGCGTACGCTCACGGAGCGACCGCTTGGTGGGCGAGCCGTAGAGTGCCACATCGAGGTCGTAGAGCTGCTCCTGCACCGCGTCGATGCGCGCGGCGAGGTCCGCGTCAGGGCGGCGCGCGCGATCATGGGCCGCTTCGAGCGCCTCGATTCGGTCGTCGGCGCGCTCCACGGCGTTTGAGAACAGCGTCATCTCGGTCGCGAGGCGCTCCATGCGCTCGCGGAACGCCGCCAGGTCGGCGGGTGGCGCGGAGCGGAGAGCGCCATCGCGCAGCGGCACCACGTCGAACGAGACCGGATCGGAGAGCGTGCGCGCCTGTCCGTCCGCGACACGCACGAGCGTGGCCGAATAGGTGCCCGGCTCGGCCGCGAAGCCGCCCACGCGACTGTCGTTGCCCGGCGTGATCGGGCCGAGCGCGTCACGCTGGAGATTCCATGCGACGCGGTGCATGCCTTTCGAGCTGGCGCCCTCGACGCGCGCGATCACCTCGCCCTCAGAGCTGCGGATGTGCAGCTCAACGCGGTCGGCTTCTTCGTTGCGCTCGGCGTCCAGGGCATCCCAGCCGGGGAAGGGCACGTCGTCGCCGTCCTCGATCTCACCCTCAGCCTTCTTGCGCTGGGCCTTGAGGCTTTGGTACCCATCGCGGAGGTAGTACGTGAAGACGGCACCGTACTCCGGGTTGGGCGCGCGGTACTCGTCGTCGCCGACGGACCCATTGGTGGACCGGCGATAGTTGAAGCGCTTGGCATCGCGAAGGGCGAACAGGTGCCCTTCGCCCGCCAGTACGTCGTCGGTCACCTCACGCAGTGGGCTGTAGTCGTCGAGGATGAGGAAGCCGCGTCCGAACGTCCCGGCGACGAGGTCGTTCTCGCGACGCTGGATGACGAGGTCCCGCACGCCGATGGTGGGCATGTCGCCGCCGAGCTCGATCCACTGGCCCCCACGGTCGGGCGAGAAGTAGACGCCAAACTCGGTGGCCGCAAAGAGCAGGTTGGGCTGCACGTGGTCCTGGACCAGGCGCCACACCAGCGTACGCTCGGGAATGCCCTCGGTCGCCATCTCCCACGACTGGCCTCGGTCCGTGCTCTTGACGAGGTACGGCGCGAAGTCGCCGTACTTGTGGTTGTCCAGCGCGGCGTAGACCGTATTGGCGTCGTGCAAGTCCGCGTAGACGTGGTTGACGAACGCGGTTTCAGGTACACCCTGGATTGAGCCAACCTCGACGGCACGCCAGTTAGCGCCACCGTCCTCGGTGATCTGCAACAGGCCGTCGTCCGTTCCGGCGTAGATCAGGTTGGCGTCCTGAGCCGAGACATCGACCGACGTGATCGTGTTGTAGACCGACATCGCGTAGACATCCCACGCGTTGTCAATCGACTGGGTCCGTCCCATAATCGGCAGCTCGAAGCGCTCCTGGTTGCGCGTCAGGTCGCCCGAGAGGGCCGTCCAGCTGTCGCCGCGATTGGTCGACTTCCAGACGCGCTGCGAGGCGAAGTAGAGCGTCGCCGGGTCGTGCGGGCTGACGAGGATCGGCGCGTCCCAGTTGTAGCGCTCCGGCCCCTCGCCCGGACCTGGCTGGGGCACGATGTACGTCGCCTCGCCGGTAAGCTGGTCGATGCGGTGAAGGTTGCCCTGCTGCGACTGGGCGTAGGTGATGTTCGGGTTGCCCGGCTCGGTGGCCGACTGGTGGCCGTCGCCGCCGAGCGTGATGAACCAATCGCCGTTTCCGGCGCCCTCGCGTGTGTCCGTGGCCGAGGGGCCGCCCTGCGAGTTGTTGTCCTGAGTGCCCCCGTAGATGTTGTAG
>JBCBZH010000242.1:0-6858 GCA_039815415.1 Bacteroidota bacterium | reverse complement strand
GCGCTCTCCGCGCTCTCCGGGCTCTCCGCGCTCTCCGCGCTCTCCGCGCTCTCTGCCCCGAGCTGGTGATTGAGAGATAGCCGCTACAACAATCCCACGCGTTCGGCCGCCGTCGCCAGCTCGTCGCGCTGGGCATCGGTGAGGTCGCGGGGAACCGTCACCTGGATTTCGACCAGAAGGTCGCCTGCTCGGTCTTTCAGAGCCACGCCCTGGCCGCGCAGGCGGAGCCGCTCGCCGGGTTGCGTGCCGGGCGCAATAGGCACCTTGATCGTCTGCCCGTAGGCGTTCGTGATCGAGCGGCTGGTGCCGAGGATGGCTTCGAGGGCCGAGATGGTCTCGATGACATGCAGGTTGTCGCCTTCACGTCGGAATCGAGGGCTCGGGTCAATCCGGAATGTGACGTAGAGGTCGCCGCGTCGGCCATCGGAGCGCACCCGACCGCACTGACGAAGGCGCACCTTGACGCCAGACCGAACGCCTTTGGGAATCGTCACCCGGACGATATCGCCTCCTGCCAGTTGAACCTCGGTACGGCCTCCCCGAAGGGCCTGGTCGAAGGTGAGCTGGACCTGCGCCTCCAGGTCGTGCCCGTGTGTCGTCCGGGCGTCGTGGTCGCCGAAGAAGAATGAGAACAGAGGGTCGTTCTCGTCGGTCCGGGCGAAGCCGCCGCGCCCAGCACTGCCTGGGCCGAAGGAAGCCATCGAGGCCGCGGTAGACAGGGCTGCAAACGGATCGCGGCGGGCACGGTCGTAGGCCCGGCGCCGAGCGTCGTCCGAGAGGACCTCATACGCCGCCTGGATCCTCTTGAATCGCTCCATCGCTGCCGTATCCCCCGGATTATGATCCGGGTGGTACGTGCGCGCCAGCAGACGGTACGCTCGCTTAATTTCGCGAGCGTCTGCTGCGTCCTCAATCTCGAGGATGCGGTAGTAGTCGAGCGTGAGATCCATCAGACGGGTCGAACCGCGCCGTGTGTGTACAGGGTCGTGAGACGCAAAAACCCTCTCGAAGACTGTGCCATCCTGAGAGAATCTGCCGCTATGACACCCCGACCCCTTCGGAAGATCCTGATTGCCAACCGAGGTGAGATTGCGGTCCGTGTGATCCGCACCTGCCGCGAGCTGGGGATCGCCACGGTGGCCGTTCATTCCGAGGCGGACCGGACGGCCTTGCACGTTCGCATGGCCGATGAGGCCGTCGAGATCGGACCGGCCCCATCGTCAGAGTCGTATTTGCTCGCGGAGCGCGTATTGGACGCTGCGCGCCAGACCGGAGCGGACGGGGTGCATCCGGGGTACGGCTTCCTGTCGGAGAACGCAGAGTTTGCCGAGGCGTGCACGCAGGCGGGCATCACGTTCATCGGGCCGCCGCCCAACGCCATTCGGCTGATGGGCGACAAGACGGCAGCCCGTGCCCTCATGGAAACGGCCGCTGTGCCGATGGCGCCCGGAACTCCGGATGCGATTGACGACCCTGCCGAGGCCGAAGCCATCGCAACGGAGATCGGCTATCCCGTGCTGGTGAAGGCCGCTGCGGGCGGGGGAGGGAAGGGGATGCGAATCGTGGAGCGCGCCGAAGACTTCGCCAGCTCGTTCGAGCGCGCGCGGAGCGAGGCGCAATCGGCGTTCGGCGACGGGCGCGTCTTCGTCGAGAAGTACCTCGTGGGTCCGCGCCACATCGAGTTCCAGGTGCTGGCCGATGGACACGGAAACGTAGTACACCTCTTCGAGCGAGACTGTTCAATCCAGCGACGGCACCAGAAGGTGATCGAAGAAGCGCCGAGCGCTGTTCTCACGCCTGAGCTTCGGGCGGAGATGGGCGCGGCAGCCATCCAGGCCACCAAGGCCTGTGACTACGTTGGCGCCGGAACCATCGAGTTTCTCCTGGACGCAGATCACAACTTCTACTTCCTCGAGATGAACACCCGGCTCCAGGTGGAGCATCCGGTGACCGAATGGATCACCGGCCTCGATCTGGTAGCAGAGCAGATCCGCATTGCCGAAGGTGAGGAACTGGGATACGCGCAGGACGACCTGGCGATTCTCGGCCACGCCATCGAGTGCCGTGTCTATGCCGAGGATGTCATTGCGGGGTTCTTGCCCGCACCGGGGCCGCTCCTGCGCCACCGCCCCCCGTCGGGCTTTGGCGTTCGCGTGGATGCCGGTGTGGAGGAGGGCGACACAGTCCCGGTTCATTACGACCCGATGGTGTCCAAGCTGACGAGCTGGGGGCGCACGCGCACCGAAGCCGTGGACCGCATGCACCGTGCACTGACGGAGTATGACGTGGCGGGCATCCCGACCACCATTCCGTTCTGCCGGTTCGTGATGCGGCACGAGGCCTTCCGGTCTGGCGCCTTCAACACCGGGTTTGTCGAGAACCACTTCGATGCGTCCGATCTCGCCCCGACAGCCGATCACCAAAGCGTGGCCGCCATCGCGGCAGGACTCCTTGCGTTGGAGGACAGTGCGAGCAGCGGCGGCGATGGTGCCGCGACCGCTGAGGTGCCCGCGCCGAGCCAGTGGGCACTGCGCCGACGGTAGCGTCGGCGCCAGCCCTGCGAGCGTCCAGCCCTCGAGCTGGCGACTACCCGCCCCAGCGGCCCCAGGCGATGAAGACCGCCAGCGCGAGCAGCACCACGTTCACGGGCACATCCGACATTTCGCCACGCCGGATGTGAACGAGTGCCGCACCGATCATCGTGAGGGCGCAGCCAATGGCGGCCCAAACCGTGAGGGTTGGCAGGATGCCCAGGAGCCACGGGAGGATCAGGCCTACAGCTCCAATCACCTCAATGGCTGCGATGGCCTTGATCGTGGTCGCGCTGAAGTCTTCGACGTAGGGCATCCTCGGCGCCAGCTCGTTCTTGGACTTGACCAGTTTGAGGAGACCTGCCCCGAGAAAGGCCACGGCGAGCAGGCCTTGAGCGATCCAGAGTGCCGTGTTCATAGGCGTAGAAGAGAGGTGGAGGTGTTGAGAGTACGTCAGTCTCCTTGCGTACGTGCGAGCGGTCCAGAGATCGCGCGTAGCTTGCACCATGTCCCTTCCTCAATCCCAGCTCGACGCTGTCCGCGAGCGCTTCGCGGACTTCCTCAAGCAGCGCGGTCAGCGGCGTACACCAGAGCGCTTCGCGGTTCTCGAGGCGCTCTACGCCACGGCGGATCACATCGACGCCGACACGTTGTATGCGCGCCTCCAGGACGCAGGCGTTGCCGTCAGCCGGGCAACGGTCTACAACACGCTCGAGCTGCTGATCGAAAGCGACCTCGCCGCCCGGCACCAGTTTGGGCAGCACCAGGCCAAGTACGAACGCGCATACGCCTACTGGCAGCACGATCACCTCATCTGCGAGGACTGCGGCGAGATCATGGAGTTCTGCGATCCACGTCTCCAGAGCATCCAAGACACCGTCGCGGAGATCTATGGGTTTGAGGTATCCCGCCACGCGCTGACGGTCTACGGCCGGTGCCAGCGCGAGGCCTGTCCGAATCGCCAGCTCGAGGCCGCATGAGCATCCCCCTTACCATCGTCGATGCGTTTGCCGAGCGGCCGTTCACCGGCAATCCTGCCGCGGTCTGCCTGCTTGAGTCACCTGCACCGGAAGCGTGGATGCAAGCCGTCGCAGGTGAGATGAACCTGTCGGAGACAGCGTTCGTCGTCCCCGCAGGCGACGCCTTTGACCTTCGCTGGTTCACGCCCACTCTAGAGGTAGACCTTTGCGGCCACGCTACCCTCGCCAGCGCACACGTTCTGTTCGAGGCTGGCGAGCTGGTGCCCGGCACAGAGGCCCGGTTCGACACCAAGAGCGGGCGCCTCACGGTTCGCCAACTCGAGAGCGGCACGCTGGCGATGGATTTCCCCGCGACCTCTCCTATAGAAGAGGACGCACCAGAGAGCTTTGCCGTCGCCGTCGGTGCAGAGCCGGTCTGGTTCGGCCGCTCCCGGTTCGACTTGTTCGCTGAGCTGGCATCGGAGGCTGTCATTCGCCAGCTCGACCCGGATCCCCGCGCGGTTGCCGCTCTCGGGGCACGCGGCATCATCCTCACGGCTCGTGCCGATGCGTCGTCTCCATATGATGTGGTGTCTCGCTTCTTCGCACCGGGATCAGGTGTTCCTGAGGACCCTGTGACGGGCTCCGCCCACTGCGCCATCGGGCCGTACTGGGCAGAGCGTTTGGATCTCGAGTCCGTTTCCTGTTACCAGGCGTCTGTGCGAGGCGGGCATGTGCAGGTTCACGTTCGAGGTGACCGGGTGGATCTCGTCGGGCGCGCAGTCACCGTAGTCCGCGGCGAGTTAGCGGCGGCTCCATCCTCATCATTGGGCTGATGGCACGTACCATCCTTCTGGGTCCCGAGCGTGTTCGGCGTACGGTCACCCGGCTCGCCTACGAGGTGGTCGAGCGCAACCGGGGGGCCGACAACTTGGTTGTGTTTGGCCTGCGCCGCCGTGGCGTCGCGCTGGCGAACCAACTCGCGGAGACGCTCTCCGAGGTCGCAGGACATCCCGTTCCCGTGCATGGCCTGGATGTGTCGGCCTTTCGAGATGATCGAGCTGGCGACGCGGAGGCCACCCTTCCCGAAGATGCGCCGGATGCCACGGACCGGGATGTGCTGATCGTGGACGATGTCCTCTTTACAGGCCGAACCGCGCGGGCATCCCTCGATGCGGTTCTGCAGCATGGACGCCCACGCACCATTCAGCTTGCCGTCCTGATTGACCGTGGACACCGAGAAGTGCCCGTCCACCCGGACTACGTGGGACGCACCATCCCCACGAAAGCTGCAGAGCGCGTCACCGTAGACCCCGACGTGCCTTCCGTCTATCTGGACGATTGAGACGGTCAGCCGTCGTCCGATTCGGAGTCTTCTGGATCATCTGAGACACCGTCGCGGGGCGTCGTGTAGATGCGAACCTCCTGGCCTTCCTTAAGCGTTTCGCCTCGGTCCGGGTCTTGCCAGAGCACCTCGCCGTTGGTCGCGCGCGGGGAGTCTACCCAGAGCCCCACTTGCCGCAAGCGGGAGCGGGCCTCATCGGTTGAGAGACCAGCTACGTCTGGCACGCGCACCTGCCGGGTGCCCACGCCCGGGCTCAGCCAGAGCGTCATGCGTGTTCCTTGGCGAACCTGGCTCCCGGCGTTGGGGACCTGGCGCGTGACCGTGTTCTCATACGGCGTGCGCATACTGTCGATCTCTGTTCCTGCGACAACCAACCCGGCCTCTGTCACGCGAGGCCGAGCCACCCCCTCTGACAGAGAAACCACGTCCGGAACCAGGACCAGTTGTTTCGGGCTCTCGTTGACATAGAAGTAAATCCGGCGTCCCGGCTTCACCTCCGTGCCGGCCTCGGGGTTCTGTTCGAGCACGACATCCGCCTCAAGGTTGGCGTTGTAAATCATCCGGTCTGGCGCAGCGTTGAGCCCAGCTCGTTCGAGCGTGGCCTCGGCCTCGACCGCCGACATCCCGCTCACATTCGGAACGGCAATGGCCGCATCGTGACGCGTCCACAGCGGCATGATGGCAAAGTTGAGCAACAGCACAAACCCGACCAGCCCAGCGGCTATGCCCAGGAGGCCGATCCAGAAGGCTCGGTCCATGAACATGCTGGTGGAGGTCGATTCAGAGCGGGCCATAGAAGAGGAGGGCCGGGGAGACACAGCGCAGAAGATAGAGGAGGACATTCCCGTCGCTGCTCGAGTCGCGCTTCGAATGGGTCCCAACGAGGCTGTCCCTCACATCTCCCTCACCGCGTCTCCTCTGTCCTTCCATAGTGTTCGCTCGGGGAGCGGTCTACCTTTGGCTCCGCGCGTCACCAAGGCCTTCGGGCTGGCGAGTGGCCGCACTGTTCTCTGCCGACTGACGGAACGTTTGAGGCTGGTGAGAGCTGCTCGGTCGAAGGGTTTGTGAACCTGAACTCCGTGCTTGCATCTCACTCGTCAGACTCCGTACCCTAGTCGCCCTCGCAATGGTGAGGGAGGGCTTCGCACGCCATGCTCATGATGAGCACACCGGGTGCTCAACTCAATCGAGAAGAGATCGCGAAGCACTTGACGCTGGACTCGGATTCCGTAGTTTGGCAGGCCGGGCCAAGATCATGGCTAGCGCTTCTGGCGCAGCCGAGATGGCGGCCCTGTTCTTTGAGAGATTGGAAGCATAGCGAGCCCTCGTCGGCCGCTCTTCATTGGCCCTCGGTCAAGAGAAGCGGACAAGACGAGACAAGTCAAAACCCGGAGTGCTTCGGCACTCCAAACACAAAGCTCAACAGCACGCTGTGTCCGAGAGGGCATGGCAAACTCGATCCCTGATTGGAGATCCGTTTTCGGATCTCTCGCAGGAGATCAACCTCTTCTACTACGGAGAGTTTGATCCTGGCTCAGGACGAACGCTGGCGGCGGGCTTAACACATGCAAGTCGAACGAGAACGGGTCCTTCGGGACCTTAGTAAAGTGGCGCACGGGTGAGTAACGCGTAGGCAATCTGCCCTCAGCTGGGGAATAACCACGGGAAACCGTGGCTAATACCACATAATGTCGGAGGACCGCATGGTCCACCGATCAAAGCTTCAGCGGCTGGGGATGAGCCTGCGTTGGATTAGCTAGTTGGTGAGGTAACAGCTCACCAAGGCGACGATCCATAGCGGGTCTGAGAGGATGATCCGCCACACTGGCACTGAGACACGGGCCAGACTCCTACGGGAGGCAGCAGTGAGGAATATTGCGCAATGGAGGAAACTCTGACGCAGCCACGCCGCGTGCAGGAAGACACCCCTCAGGGGCGTAAACTGCTTTTATACGGGAAGAACACCCTCTTCTGGAGGGTCTGACGGTACCGTACGAATAAGGACCGGCTAACTCCGTGCCAG
>JBCBZH010000361.1:0-3238 GCA_039815415.1 Bacteroidota bacterium | reverse complement strand
CCGCAGCGGTGAGGTGGTAGCGCACGAAGTCCTGAAAGATGACGCCGATGGACTGGCGGAGGCTGTCGAGATCGACCTCACGGAGGTCGCGCCCGTCGAGAAGGATGCGGCCCTCATCGGGATCGTAGAGGCGTGCGAGGAGCTTGACGAGGGTCGTCTTGCCTGCACCGTTTTCGCCCACGAGTGCCAGGGCCTCGCCAGCGCGAAGCGTGAAGGACAGGTTTCGCACCGCCCAGTGCTCAGAGCCAGGGTAGCGGAAGCCGACACCCTCAAACACGAATCCCTCGCGGATGGGCTCCGGAACGGGGTGCGCCTCCGGCCTGGAGGCCACGCGCGGCTCGATCTCGAAGAACGAGAACAGGTCCTCCAGGTAGAGCGCCTGTCCGCTGACGGAAGAGAAGGACTGGAGCATCCCCTCCAGAAGCGACCGCATCCGTGCGAAGGATCCGGCAAGGAAGGTGAGGTCGCCCAGGGTGAACGTGCCCGAGGCGGTTCGGTAGACGATGACCGCGTAGGCCGCGTAGTAACCGAGCGTTCCAACCGCGGAGAGGATGGCGCCCCACCCGGCGCGGCGATACGCCAGACTCCGGTTGGCACGGTAGTACGCATCGGCGAGCTGGCGATAGCGTTCGGCGAGGTAGCTGTTGAGACCGAAGATCTTGACCTCCTTGGCCGTTTCGTCGCTTGCGCCGACGTAGCGGAGGTAATCCAGCTCGCGCCGCTCGGGCGTCCAAGAGTAGGCGAGCGAGTAGCTCTGTGCATTGAAGTGAGCCTCGCCAAGAAAGGCGGGAATGAGCGCCAGCGCGAGCAGCAGCAGCAGTCCCGGCGCATACGCCGCCAGCCCGACGCCCAGCGAAACGACGGTGATGGCACTTTCAGCCTGGCCAAACACCTGGGAGAGCAACACGAGGCGGCTCGTGGTCTGCCGGCGGGCCCGCTCGAGGTGGTCGTAGAAGTCTGCATCCTCGAAGTGGGCGAGGTCCAGCGCAGCCGCGTGGCGCATGAGGCGCACGCTGGTCTCGTTGGTGAACAGGTCGCCGAGGAGGGAGTCGCAGAGGGCCGTGCCGCGCCCGAGCAGGTCGCTCAGGATCGCCAGCCCGAGTTCGGCTGCGATCAGCCACGCTAGGGGTTCCAGCGCACCGCTCCACGCTGCCAGCCCGTCGAGCGTTGGCGCCGTGCCCGCAACGCGCACCACCTCATCCACGATCAGCTTGCCCACGTAGAGCGAGGTCACGGGGATTAGGGCCCGCAACACGCGCAGCACGACGTTGGTCGTGAACAGCGTCGGGCTGGTGGCCCAGACCAGCCGGAACAGCGGGGGCAGATTCTTCAGGGCGCCAACCCGCTCTCGGAAGGACAGGTCGGGCGCCGAGCCGCGTCCGCTGCGAGCCTGCCGGGCTGCGCGCGTGGCGCCGTTGGAGGTCTTCGCCATGCGCCTGTCACGCTGCGGGCCGCTCCAGGTTCACACGAGAGCCAGAGAGGCCTCTGCAGCCTACCTTTTGGCCATGCATCGCCGAGACCTCCTTCGCGCTGGCGCCCTCAGTGCCGCCGCCGCCGCGACCACACCCGCCGTCATCGCTCAGACCTCACAGGCGTCTCGCCAGCCCGAGGTGATCCGACCAGCCCGGCTGCGAGAAGGGCAGACCGTCGGGCTGGTGAGCCCTGCGGGCATCATCTCGTCCCAGGGGGCCGTCGAAGTCATGCGCGAGCGGTTTGCGCGCCTTGGCCTCCGCATCAAGGTGGCCGACCACGTGCTCGACCGCCACGGCTACTTCGCCGGATCCGACCGGGACCGCGCTGAGGACGTGGCGGCGCTCTTCGCCGATGACGATGTGGATGCCGTGGTCGCTACGACCGGCGGCTGGGGCTGCGCTCGCATCCTGCCGTACCTCGACTACGATGTCATCCGCCAGAATCCGAAGGTGCTCGCCGGATTCAGCGACGTGACGGCGCTTCTTCTGGCCGTTCACGGACAGACCGGGCTGGCGACCATCCACGGCCCCAACGGGATGTCGCGCATGCGGGGCATCACCGGCGTCAGTTTCCGCCAGCTCGTGATGGACGGCGTGGCGGCCACGATCGTCAACCCGCCGCCCGGTGACCTCCTTGAACCGCGCCGCGATCCGCCCGACGCGCTCAAGGGCCTGCCCGCCTATGGTGAACAGATCCGAACGGTCCAACCGGGCCGCGCAACCGGGCGCCTCATCGGCGGCAACCTGACGGTGATGAGCGCGCTCGTGGGAACGCCCTGGCTGCCGGACACCGCCGGACACATCCTGTTCGTGGAGGACATCGCGGAGGCCATCTACCGCGTGGACCGGATGCTGACGCAGCTCGGCCAAGCGGGCGTGCTCGACGGGCTGGCGGGCTTCGTGTTCGGCGTCTGCCAGCGCTGCTACCCGGACTCCGGCGACCCACCCGGGTTCTCCCTCGACGAGGTGATCGAGCAACACATCCGCCCGCTCGGCATCCCGGCCTACACCGGGGCGCAGATCGGCCACACCGCCGACAAGCTCACGGTCCCCATCGGCATCGAGACCGAAATCGACGCCGACGCCGGGACGCTGCGACTGCTCGCGCCAGCGGTTCTCTAGCGCACCACGGACAGTCGCTGCACGTCCGTTCCGTCAGCCGTCACCAGGCGAACGAGGTACACGCCCGGCGCCAGCTCGTTGGTGTGGAGCGCAGCGGCATGTTCCCCAGCGGTGTGCGGCCCGTCGGCCAGGAGCGCCACGCGTCGTCCGAGGCCATCCACCACCTCCACACGCGCCGTGCTCGAGGTCGCCAGCGCGTAGCGGACGGTCGCGAGCTGGCGAGCCGGATTGGGCGCCAGCGTAAGCAGGCCGAACTCCGTGTCTGGCATCGCATCGGCGTCGGTACTGACCGTTGCATCCACCGTCCATGTCCTCGAGCTGGCGAGGAACGCCCGGTCTCGGGTGGCGTGCACGAGCGGCGTCGGGTCCGAGGCCACCAGCTCGACGGTGTAGGTCCCAGTGGCTTGGGGATCGAACCTGAACGTGCGGTCGGTGGAGACCACCAAGTCATCCACGCGCCATTCGACATTCAGAGGCGGAGAGCTGCTGGGGTCAAGGAAGGTTGCCGAGAAGTCCATCGGACCCGTGAGGACCTGCGTGCCGCCGAGAGTCGGCTGCTCCGAGCCCGGCTCGATGGGGTCGATGCCCACCGTAGAGCCTCCGCGCCGGTACCATCCCCCTTCATAGACCCGATGGACCATGTG
>JBCBZH010000381.1:0-2881 GCA_039815415.1 Bacteroidota bacterium | reverse complement strand
GATGGCTGTGGCATAGAGCCGAACGCCGTCGGCCAAGAGGCGCGTCAGGAGGAACGTGACCGAGGCCAGGCCGCGCATTCGGTTCCCGAAACGCTCGCCGAGATAGCTGTACGCCGTTTCCATCTGCCCCTCCATGTAGCGCGGGAGGAGCACGATGGCAACGACAATCCGACCGATCAGGTACCCCAGCGTCAGCTGTAGGAACACCAATGCCCCCCCATAGGCGATTCCCGGCACGCTCAGAACCGTCAGCGTACTCGTCTCCGTCGCCACGATGGAGAAGCACACCGCCCACCAGGGGAGATCGCGTCCTCCGAGGAAATAGTCCTGTGCCGACCCCTGTCCCTTCCCGATCCTCAGGCCGAAGACGACGACGCCCACGGCGTACAGGACCAGAACGATGAGGTCGAGAGTCGAGAGCACGTCAGAGTCGCTAGGAAATCGGGAGGATGGACGGCGCGATGCGAGCCAGCGCACGGCGCAACGCCTCCACAAGCTCGCTCGCCGACTCGGTCCCAGCCAGCATCAGGTCGTAGAACGGCTCCGCAGTGTCACTGTGCTGTCCGATGCGGATCGCCGCCGAGCTGGTGCCCACCAGAAACGCCGCCGCCAGCCCGTCTGGGTCTGACAGGTTTATGGCCACGTCGGCGGTTCCTTGCAACGGCGCAAGGGCTTCAGCACGCGGCAGTCCCCGCCAGTCGAGATCCCCAGGTGCAATCCGCTGCACGGACCCAGCGAAACGGTCGGGGGCATAGGCCACACGTTCGGAGACCACCACGCACGTCAGGTTGGAGAGGGGTAGATCCAGCGTCTCGACGAAGGGCCACGTAGCGCGAAGCCCTGCCTCATCGTCCGGAAGGAGGACCAGAACCGAGCGGGAAGCCGGATTGGCTGGCAGCGTGCGTGCCGTGCGCGACCGGACCGCGGCGTGCAACGCGCGACGCCCCATCCGCTCTCGGAACGCCTCGAACATCAGGCTGCGAACAGGTCGCCCTGCTCGCCCGTCTCTTCCGCCATCTCGGTCGCAGCAGTGTCCGGGGCCTGGCTCAACAGCGCCTCGAGTACGTCTTCGGTCAACACCGGCACGCCGAGCTCCTCCGCCCTCACTAGCTTGGAGCCCGCGGCTTCTCCCGCCACGAGGTAATCGGTTTTCTTGGACACGCTCCCCGTCACCTTTCCGCCCGCGGCTTCGATCTTCGCCTTGGCCTGGGGACGGCTCATCGTTGGGAGCGTCCCGGTGAGAACGAACGTCTTGCCTGCAGCCGCGCTCGTTGCCGGTCCAGACGCAGCGATCGCTTCCGAGTCGAGCCGCGTGGTGTTCACACCGAGTTGGCGAAGGCGCTCCACCGTCTGCTGGTTGACATCATCCGCAAACCAGGCCACCACGCTCTCAGCCACAATGGGGCCGATGCCGTCGATGGCCTCCAGAGCCTCTGCGTCTGCGCTCGCCAGCTCGTTAAGCGAGGCAAAGTGCGCGATGATCTGAGTAGCGACCGTCTCTCCCACGTGCCGGATGCCGAGGCCAAACAGAAGCCGTCCCAGCGGACGCGCCTTGGAGACCGCCAGCCCGCCAAGCAGGTTGTCCACTTTGCGCTCCTTGAACCCGTCGAGCGCCAGCAGCTCATCCCGGTCGAGCGCGTACAAATCGGGCAGATCCTCGACGAGCCCTTCGTCCACGAGCAGCGCCGCGATCTTCTTGCCCATCCCCTCGATGTCCATCGCTCCGCGCGACGCGAAGTGCTCTACGCTGCGCCTCAGCTGCGCAGGGCACCCGCCGTCTCGATGACGCAGATCGGCTTCGCCCTCGGGGCGGACCAGCGCCCGGCCACAGACCGGACACACCGTGAGCGGCTCGTACACCCTCTCCGCTCCCGTGCGTACATCCAGCACAGGCCCTACGACCGCTGGAATCACATCGCCAGCGCGCTTGATGACTACGCGGTCGCCGATACGGATGTCCCGGTCGAGGATGTAGTCGGCGTTGTGGAGCGTCGCCTTGGAGACAGTTACACCGCCCACGCCGACCGGCTCTAGAACGGCTAGAGGCTTGATGACTCCCGTCCGCCCCACGTTGTGTTCGATGTCTAGAAGCCGCGTGGTGGCCTCCCGAGCGGGGAACTTGAAGGCGATGGCCCAGCGCGGCGCGGTCGAAACCTGCCCGAGGACCTGCTGGTAATCCAGGCGGTCCACCTTGACCACAGCGCCGTCGATCTCGAAATCGAGCGTATCGCGTCGGGCCGCCCAGCCCTCGCAATACGCCACGGCAGCATCGACGGACTCGAGCTGGCGACGCTCCTCGCTCACGGGCAGCCCCAGCGCTGCGAGCCAGTTCAGCGTGACCGTCTGCGTCTCCGGAGCCTCCGCGCTCGTCGGCCCGATGCCGTAGGCCCAGAAGTCGAGCCCTCGGGACGCGGTAATGGAGGAGTCGAGCTGGCGAAGGCTGCCCACGGCTCCGTTTCGGGGATTCGCAAGCGGGCGCGAGCCCTCCGCAACCAACCGTTCGTTCAGGGCTTCGAATGTGCTTCGGCGCATGTAGATCTCGCCGCGCACCTCGAGAGACTGCGGCACGACGTCGCCACGCAGCCGGAGCGGAATGCCCCGAATGGTCCGCACGTTGGTGGTTACATCTTCGCCTGTGACGCCGTTGCCACGCGTCGCGGCCCGCACGAGCACACCCTGCTGGTAGGTCAGAGCCACCGCCAGCCCGTCGATCTTCAGCTCCAGAGCCAGGGCGGGCTGCGCGCCATCATCCAGAACGGCCTCGAGTCCTTTGACGGCCCGCTCGACCCACGCCCGAAGCTCGTCGCCATCGAAGGCGTTGCCGAGGGACAGCAGCGGCACCGGGTGGTCCACCTTCTCGAAACGGTCCAGTGGGTCGCTG
>JBCBZH010000224.1:0-7561 GCA_039815415.1 Bacteroidota bacterium | reverse complement strand
TTCCGAAGGCGATGGCGGAGGCCTTCCGCTCAGGCAACCTCGGCGTGATGGACTACTTCCAGATGCGCAACGTGCAGGCCGACACCCGGATGCGCGACGCCATCGGCGGCGACGATGGCGCCGGGTCCGGATCTGCCTAGCCAGTGACCGACGCCGCTCTCACCGCCCGCATCGCCACCTTCGCAGCGACCGGGACACTCTCGACCACGCAGGACGTCGTCCGCGCCGTCCTGCCCGCACTCACCTCGCAGGCCAACCCTGAACTGGTGGCGGAGGAGACGCTGGTGCTGACGGCCACCGTCTCGGCGCGCGCCGCCGAAGTTGGCCTCAAGGCCCAGCCCGGCGCGCTGGCCGCGCTCGGCCCGGCCCTCGCAGAGCTTCCATTCCTCTACCACGACTATCTCCTCGGCGCCCAACTCGTGGCGCAGGGGGCCGAGGGCGAGCACGAGCCCGACCAGAGTGTCTACGACCGGCTCGCCCGCAAGGCGGAGTTCTACACCGTCCACCTCGCGCCCGGCGCATTCCCTGGCCCCCGCCAGCTCGGCGACAAGATGGCGCTCTGGATGGGCCGCATCTCGCCGCCCAAGCTGCCCACCTCACCGCAGGCGCGGCTGGAGAGCCTCGAGCTGGTGGACCTGATGGCGGCGCACGCACGCCTCGTGCTGGCGTTCGCGCAGAAGGTGGCGGGCGGTTGACGACGACCTCTAGACATCCCATCTTGGGCGAACACAGCCTGCTGGGACCATGCGTGTCGTTTTCGTCGCTCTGTTCGGAATCGCCAGCTGGCTGATGCCCACTCTTGGAGGCGTGTCTGCCCAGCCCATCCAGCCCACGGTGGATGAGCATGAGGCTGCGTGGTATGAGGCCCAGGACGGCGGCCTATTCCTTGGGTGCAGTCTCGCCTGCGCCGTCGGCTGGAGAACCACCGCCAGCTCGACGCTCCCGGCGAGCGGCACCAACACCTACACCACGGAGAACCTCAGCGATGGCACGGCGACGACGGCCTGGGTTGAGGGTGTGAGCGGCACAGGCATCGGAGAACGGCTTCGTTTCGTGATCTTGTCCGTCGACACCGAGGCTCCGATCCCGTTCTGGGGCATCGATCTGGTAAACGGCTACGCCAAGTCCGCCGACCTCTGGGAAAAGAACGCTCGCGTGAAGACCTTCCGGCTCTGGGTGGACGGAGAGGCCCACCACACGCTCGAGCTGGCGGATGTGATGCGCCCGCAGTCGTTTGGGTTCGATCTCGAGGTTCGGAGTGGCAGCCTCGTCGAGCTCGAGATTCGCGAAGTGTATCCGGGCTCGCGCTACGCGGACACGGCGATCTCAGAACTCGTCCTTCACGGCGCGCACTAGACGCCTAGTCCTCAAGCCGGACGGCGGTGCCATAGGCCAGCATCTCGGCCATGCCCGACGCCACCTGACTGGTGGTGAACCGGACGTTGATGACGGCGTCGGCACCCAGGTCGATGGCATCTTCTTTCATGCGATCGAGAGCCTCGTCGCGCGCCTCGCGTAGCATCTCGGTGTAGCCGCGAATCTCGCCGCCGACAATCGTTTTGAACCCAGCCATGATGTCGCGGCCGACGTGCTTGGCTCGGACCGTGTTGCCATAGACCACGTCGAGGTGTTCGAGGATGGTCTGGCCGGGGATATGGTCGGCGGAGGTGATGGGGATGAAGGGCATGGAAGCAGGGCGAAGGAGGGATGCGCAGAGCCTACGCAAGCCAGGGCATTCCGTTACAAGGCCGCCAGCCCGCGGATGGCCTCTACAGTCGTTGGGCGGCCCTCCGGTGAGTCGGGATCGAACCGAAGGGCGTCGCCGCCCAGGAGGTCGAGCTGGCGGGCGTTGATGCGAAGCGCAGTGCCTTCGGGAAGCCCGATGACGGGAACCTCTGGGTTGGCCGTCACGAACTCGGCCAGCCGCTGTGCGCGCGTCTCGCCCTGGTGGCCCTCCGGGTGGGCGTCGGTGTAGTGCGGGTTGATCTGGAAAGGCACGAACCCCAGTGCGTCGAACGACGGTGGCTCCACAATCGGCATGTCGTTGGTCGTGCGGATCGTCGGGCACGCGACGTTCGATCCAGCGCTCCAGCCCACGAAGGGCAGCCCCTCCCGCACGCGCTGGCGGATGGCCTCCACCAGACCGGTCGCGACCATCTCGCGGAGCAGGTGAAACGTGTTGCCTCCGCCTACGAGCACCGCATTCACGCCCTCAAGGGCATCCGTCGGGTTGGCGACCTCGTGCACCGACACCAGCTCGATGCCGAGCGGGTCCAGCGTGCCGCGCACCTTCGCCGCGTAGTCATTCCAGGGTACCGTCACGCCCGCATACGGCACGAAGGCCACACGAGACGCCCCACTCAAAAACTCGCGCAGCCAGGGCACGGCGTGCTCGAGGTAGCTGCGACCGGGTGAGGTGGAGTTGCTGAGGAGCAGGAGGCGCATCAAGGAGGGCAGAAGAGTGAACGTGAGCGGGGCTGGGCGTTCGAAGGGGACACCTTGTCGCCAGCTCGAGGGCGGACCCCGAGCTGGTGGGCTCAGTCCAGTTCGGCGCGGCTCAGAAGGTCTCGGATGCGAGCGTCGTCGTTGTAGACGGACAGCATCGCAGCGCCCAACTCCTGGAGCGCGTCCAGTGAGCCTTGGGCCGACAACATGCCTGCCTCGGGATCGAACGACACATCCTCACTGAGGTGGGACAATTCCTCCGCGACGAGTACGCGAGCGATGGATGTCCAGTCATACCCGTTGCCTTCCCAGCCCTCATCGGCGCGCTCGTGGAAGATGTGCTGCTTCGACACCATGTGGGTGTCCGACAGGATCAGAGAGCGGAAGTCCTCGTCAATGAGGATGAACGGGCTGTAGGTCTCTTTGTCGGTCATAGGTGTTGGAGGGCGGATTCAGAGTCTCAGCATCCGGACCGCCTCGATGCGGGCCGGACTGGCCTTGAGCACCGTGAAGCGGAAACCGTTGAGATCCACGACGGCTCGTTCGGCAGGAACGTGGCCGATCTGATCCAGAAGGTAGCCGGCTACGGTGTCGTACTCGCCCTCCGGGAGTGCAATGCTGGTCTCTGACTCGAGATCATCCAACTCGACGCGCCCGTGGACCAGCCACGTCCGCTCGTCGAGCTGGCGAATGGGAGCAGCGGCCGCGTCGTGTTCATCGCGGATGTCGCCGAAGAGTTCTTCAAGCAGGTCTTCCAGCGTCACGATGCCCGCCGTTCCGCCGTACTCGTCCACCACGATGGCGAGCGATGAGGCGCCCTTGCGCCCACCCTGGAGGAAGTCGAAGAGGAGGTCGCGGGCGGGCTTGGATTCTGGGACCACGCGCGCAGGCCGCAGAATGCCCGAGAGCGTATCCGGCCCGTGGAACAGGTCGTGCGCCAGCACGACGCCCACGATGTTGTCGATGCTTTCGTGGTAGACAGGCAGGCGGCTGAATCCAGTCTCAATGAACGTGCGCCGGACCTCGTCCAACTCGCAGCCCTCTTCAATTGCTTTGATCTCTGTGCGGGGCACCATCGAGTCCTTGACGCGCAGCGACCGCAGCTCAAACACATTGGACAGGATCTCAGACTCTTCCTCATCGAGGTCGAGCGCTCCGGTCTCGCGGCTCTCGCGGATCACCAGCTCGAAGTCGCGCCGGATGAATTGCTTGAACGTGTCCGACGGGGTGCCGGCGAGCTTGACGATGAGCCCGCTCGTCCAGCCCGCCAGCTTGATGAGGACGATGAACAGCCAGTACGTGAGCTTCAATGGCACGGCCAGCACCATCAGCACTCGGCCCGAGGGCTGCCGCAGCAGCGACTTCGGAATCACCTCGCCCACCAGCAGCACGATCAGCGCGGCCAGGATGGTCTGTGTGACGAGCACGAGCCCGGTCGGAGACGCCAGCCCGACGACGGTTTCGTAGAACCGGGTCAGCGGCGACTCCAGGGCCAGGCTCATCAGCATCGAGTAGAGCACCAGCGCCACGTTGTTGCCCACGAGCGTGGTCGTGAGGAACGTGGTTGGGTCCGCGAGGAACTCCTGCACAATGCGCCCTGGCCAGCCCGCCCGGCGTGCCCGCACCTCGGTCTTGAGGCGGTTGGCGGTGACAAACGCGATCTCTGAGCCCGAGAAGAACGCGCTGACGGCCAGCAGAAGCAGAATCGGGATGGCGTACGCCATGGGCGCGGAACGAGGAACTAGGAAATAGGAACGAGCTGGCGGGAAAACAACTCGCTCCTATTTCCTATCGACCTTGAAAGCTAGGCGTTTCGCGGCTCAGGAACGCGCCGACGCCCTCCATAAAGTCCTCGGTGGCAGCGCACTGGGCAAACAGAGCGGCTTCGTGAGCAAGGCCCTGTGCCAGCGGCAGATCTGACGCCCGCACGGCCTGCAGCGTCATGGCCACCGCCACGGGCGCCTTGGACGCAATCGTGAGAACGAGCTGACGAGCCGTTTCGATCAGCTCGTGGGCAGGCACCACGCGGTTCACCAGCCCAATCTCATAGGCGCGTTGCGCCTTGACACGGTCCCCCGTGAGCAGCATCTCTGTGGCAATCCCGCGGCCGACGAGTCGGGGCAGGCGCTGCGTCCCGCCGTAGCCTGCGATCAGGCCCAGGTTCACCTCGGGCTGGCCGAACTGCGCGGCCTCGCTGGCGACTCGCAGGTGACAGGCCATCGCCAGCTCACAGCCTCCGCCGAGGGCGTAGCCGTTGACCGCCGCCACCACCGGCTTGCCCATGCTCTCGATCTGGTTGAACACGGCCTGGCCACGCAGCGCAAACCGGTGGGCCTGCAGCGATTCCATGTCCGCGAACTCCGAGATGTCAGCGCCAGCCGCAAAGGCCTTCTCGCCAGACCCTGTCAGCACGACGCCACACACGGCCTCATCGGCTCGGGCCTGGCGGAACGCCTTCGCCAGCTCGCCCACGAGCTGCTGGCTGAGGGCGTTCAGGGCATCCGGGCGGTGAAGCGTGATGGTCATCACGCCGTCGGCGTCGGTGTTGGTGAGGAGGGTTTGGAAGTCGGCCAAGGGTGTGGGGGATCCTGTTTAGGCGGGAGGTGCCAGTTCAGTGTCGGCGCTCGGTAGAAGCGATGGCGTAGAGACGCCACGGCGTGGCGTCTGTACCGCGTTTCAGGCGAGCGCCATCGCTCGGGGGCAAGGCATCGAGCTGGCGATTGCATTTGCGGCGATCATCGCCAGCCCGCCATCGGCTGCGTCGAGCTGGCGAGATCAGCCCGCGTCTTTGGTGCGGGAGCGCGTCGAGGTCGGGTCCAGCGAGGTCAGGTCGTCGAAGTCATCGTCCAACAGCCCAGCGTCAATGCGGCTGATCTGGCCCGCCGAGGATGCCTCGAAGGCGGCGATGTCTTCGTCCGTCAGCCCGCCCATGGTCACGTCGCTGAGCGCGTCGTCGATCAGCTCCATCGAGGATTGCGTCTCCTCGACCTCGCTCATCAGCGTGTCGAGCTGGAACGAGACCTCTTCAGGGTTCTGCATCGTCAGCGACTGCTCGTAGACGTAGCGCGCCACGTCCTCGATGGTCTCGAGCTGGGCTTCGATGATGGCGAGGTTCTCGCCTGCCTTCTTGAAGCGGTCGAGGCGCTTCTGGAGAATCATCAACCGCCGCTTCTTGATGGACTGGACGCGCGGCGGGTCGTTCTGCATCTCATTCTTGAGCTGCGCGATGGCGTCCACGATGTCTGACTCGCCGGTGCGGCGAGCGAACTGTGCGTAGCGCTCCTTGAGTTGCAAGAGGCCGAGGTGGGCGTCGAGCAGGCCGTCGAGCTTCTTGAGATGCGAGTCCAGGAGGCCCTGGCTGGCATAAGGAAGCTTGGCGTAGTTGTCCTTGATCGCCTTCTCCATGTTGCGGAAGCGCACGTAGCGCTTCTGGTCGTCCTTGGCGAGCGTGCGGAACACGTCACGGTCGGACGGCCCCTTTTTCTGTTCTGCGGCCTTCCGCGAGCGGACGACGCGCTTGTAGCGCTCGTTTCGGGGCAGGGTGCCGAGGTACAGCAACTCAGCGGCGGCGATGAACAGCGGGAGCAGGCCGCCCAGGCTGCCGGTAATCACCAGAGAGATCACGAGGGCGGCAATCAGGAAGACCAGGTTCGCTGGCTCCATGAAGGCTTCCTTCGTGAAGTTGATCGGCTTGTTGGGCATAGTGAGAGTGAGGAGTGACGGGCGATGAGTGAAGAGAATCGTTCACTCAGGCGTCATCACGAGCCGCGCTGGCGACCAATGGATTTCGCACCTCGGTCGGCTGAGGGGGGCGGAGGGTCCTCCTCAGGCGGAGGCGTTCGGCCGATGGACTTGGCGCCGGTCGGGCTGGCGTCGGGGCGTGCGTCCGGTGAGCCGGGGCGCTCGCCCATCTCGGCTTTCATCTGTGCGATCAGAGCCGCCGCCTCTTGTTTGGCGATGGCCTCCTTGTCAGCTTCCGCAGCAGCGGCCTTCTCCAGCGCGTTGCTGTCGATCGCCAGGTCGAGGCGGGCTTCCTGGTGAGCGGCGTCGCGGTAGAAGCTCTCCGTCTGGGCGTCGATCTCAGACTCCAGCTCGGCGTTGCGCATGCCGCGAACAGCGTTGACGATCTTCGCCTTGCGCTGCACGTCGCGGTGGGTCTGCTTCAGCTCGCGGAGCTTGCGCAGGTGGGCCTTTTCCTCGGCCTTGATGCGTTCGAATTCTTCCTTGTCCATGAGGGGATTTCGGGATGCGGGATGGAGGGATGGGCACAGGAGATACCTCCATCCCCTATCCCTCGATCCCTCTTACTCCGTACGCTCGCGGGCGCGCTCGGGAGGCAGGGACCCGTCGGAGATGGGCTCATCGGGGATGCGCAGCTCGGGCGCGGGGGCCTGCTCGGCGACGGCGGGTTCGTTCATGCCCATCTCGAGCTTGAACTGCTTCACCAGCTCGGCGGCCTCCAGCTCCTGCGCATCCTCCTCGATCTGCATCGATTCGGTGTCGATGGAGTCTAGCGCCATCTCCATGCGGGCCTCGTTCTTGGCCGTCTGCTCATTGACGCGGCGCACCATCTCGTCGTGCGTCGAGTCCACACCGGCGACCTCGAACTGCTCGAGGGTGTCGGCGATCTTGGACTGCCACTTGGCACGCTCGTGGGCGCGGAGGGCCTCCTTGGCCTCCTGAATCTTCTTCTCGCGCTCGCGCATGAACGCCTTCTTGACCTGCAGAGATTTCTCGTAGGCCTGCTCGGCGAACTGGAGTTGCTCAGCAGTGCGGCCTTGCGCTTCTTTCACGCCCTGCATCTGGACGGCATAGCGCTGCGCAATGTCATCGCGCCCGGCATTGATGGCCGCCTTGATCTTGGCCGTCAGAGAGGTCTGTTCTGCCGTGTAGCGGCGGTGCTCCTTCTGGAGCAGCATCACGTTGGCTTTCACCGTCGCGATGTTCTCATTCATCTTGGGGACCTGGTCGTTCAGCTCCCGGATGTTTTGCTCCAGGATCAGCATGCGGACATCCATGGCGGAGATGGCTCAGCCGAACATGGGCTTGCTCAGTCGTGTAAATAGCTACCACATCAGGGTGTCTAGAAAAGTCTGCGGCCAGGGCAGAACACATG
>JBCBZH010000220.1:0-7633 GCA_039815415.1 Bacteroidota bacterium | reverse complement strand
GGCCATCGACGCCTGTTCGAGGACCTATCGTTCGACGTTCATGTCGGGGAACCGCTTGCGATTCTAGGCGCCAACGGATCTGGGAAATCCACTCTGCTTCGCATCCTCTCTGGCGTTCTGGAGCCCGCAGCAGGCCAGGCGCGCCTCGAGACCGCCAGCGAGACCGCGTCGGGCGTCGAGCTGACGCCCCGCGTCGGATTCGTGGCTCCTGCGCTCCAGATGTACGACGCGTTCACGGCCAGGGAGAATCTCGCCTTTCTGGCCCAGGCCCGACGCCTCTCGAACCGATCGACTGCCATCTCGAACGTAATTGACCGCGTCGGGCTGGCGTCCCGGGCGGACGATGCCGTTTCCACCTACTCGACAGGGATGCGGCAGCGCCTGCGGCTCGCCGGGGCCCTGCTTCACGATCCGCCAGTGCTGCTCCTCGACGAACCCGGCGCAACGCTCGACGCACCGGGTCGAGCGCTCGTATCGGAGATCTTCGAGCTGACGGACCGCATCGTCGTCGTTGCCACCAACGACCCAGCGGAAGCCGACCGCTGCCCACGCCGCGTCACGCTGATGGAGACGTCCTGAGTGGGGACTCACGCGCCAGCCCGAGGAAAGCGCTCCCGAGGTGGCGAGGGTTGAGAGCTTACCCAGCGAAGGCGAGTACGGCCGCCTCGACCGTCGCTCCGGCTTCCGCAAGTACGTGTGCAGCTGCAGTCAGCGTTGCCCCGGTCGTGAGCACATCGTCAACGAGCAGGACACGCTGCCCCGCCAGCGGCCCAGGCTCCGGGACTGAGAACGCGCCCGACACGTTCGACCACCGCTCCGACGCCGACAACCGGGTTTGCGTCCGCGTCGGCCGCGACCGCACCAGAACATGAGGAGCGTGCGGGACGCCCAGAGTCTGGCTCAGGCCCTCCGCCAGCGCGTCGGACTGGTTGTATCCACGCTCCAGAAAGCGAGGGCGGCTCAACGGTACTGGAATCACGCTGTCGATGCTCTGATCTCGCCAAGCATTGGCCATCAAGGCCCCAAGAGGATGACCGAGTGAGGGCTGCCCGCCGTACTTGAGCGCATACTGGACTCGCTGTGCCGTACCGCTCTCGTCGTACGCCCACAACGCGGTCGCAGAGCGGATCGCCACTCCGGCCTCGCGCTGGCGAATCTGTGCCAGGGCAGCCCCATCAGGAGGCGTCGGAATCCGCTGTAGACACCGAGCGCAAACCGGAAGCGTCTCCGATGGTGCAACGCGCCGGTCGCAGCCGAGGCACAGGCTGGGATAGACCAACCCCGCAACGGCATCAGCGAATCGGCGAAACGAATAGGACATGCGAGGCGCAGAGAACAGATCGCAATATCTTGGCTGTGTTCGTTCACATCAACTGACTCTCCCCCGCACATGGCCGAACGCCGCGGCATGCTCATCAAGAACGTCAGCGAAGGCGCCGTAGATCTTCGCTTAGACGACCGGACGCTGCATCTCAAACCTGGGGATGAGCGCGTAGTCTCGGCAGCGGAGGTTCGCCAGCCCGTGCTGCGGGAGTCGCTCCAGCTGCGCACCATCGCCGTGGTTCGCCCGTCAACGGATGAGGAAGCCGCCGCGCTGGCGGACGAACTGGCATCGGACTGATTGACCTCGCGCCCGTCGCCTTTCGCCAGCCCGAATGAAGATCCTCGCGCTCGAACCCTGGTTCGGCGGCTCGCACAAGCGGTTTCTGACCGAACTGGCGAGACACAGCACGCACGACATCCGGGAAGTCACACTGGCCCCGCGGTTCTGGAAGTGGCGGATGCAGGGCGGCGCCGTGACCCTGGCGGAGAAGGCCCGTACGATGGTGGCCGAGGGGTTTGTACCCGACGTGCTGTTCGTGTCGGACATGACCAATCTGCCTGCGTTCCTCGCGCTCACGCGAGATCTGTTCGCACGCACGCCTACAGTCCTGTTCTTTCACGAAAACCAGCTCACGTATCCGCTCCCGGACAACACGCCCCGCGATGTCACCTACGCCTACATCAACTATCTCTCGGCACTCGCCGCCGACGGGCTGGTGTTCAACTCGGCCTTCCACCAGAACGAGTTCTTTGGAGCCCTTCCCGACCTACTGCGGCGCTTTCCAGACTACACACACGTGGGCACTCTTCCGTTGCTTCGGGAGAAATCGCAGGTGCTGCATCTCGGACTAAACCTGGCTGGACTTGATGCTGTGCGGCCCCAGGCCGAAGCGCAGCGCACCAAGGAACCAGGACCTCCCATCCTGCTCTGGAATCACCGCTGGGAGTACGACAAGAACCCAGAAGCGTTCTTCCGGGTCGTAAACCGGCTCGATGATGCGGATGTGCCGTTCCGCCTAATTCTCGCTGGGCAGACCTTCCACGAGCAGCCTCCCGAGTTCGAGACCGGCTTCCGGCGCTATGCCGAACGGGTTCTGCACTACGGCTACGCAGAGTCGTTCGAGGACTATGCGGCGTTGCTGTGGCGTTCAGACCTCGTGGTGTCCACGTCCATCCATGAGTTCTTTGGCGTGTCCATGATGGAAGCCATCGCGTGCGGGTGCCACCCGCTTCTCCCCAACCGGCTCACCTATCCTGAGTTGATCCCGGAGGCCCTGCATAGTCCCCTGCTGCACGCTCCCATCCTGTACAACTCCGAAAACGAGCTGTTTGAGATCTTGCGCCGCGTGCTGACGAATCAGGACCAGCGCCTGCCTGGGTCTGTGCTCCGAGAGGTGGCTGAGCCACTCGCGTGGTCCAGGCACATAGAGGCGTATGACACGTTGTTTGATCGCCTTCTCCAGCCCGTCTGACCTCGACGACCATACGCGACCCGAATCACCCAAGAGCAGCTATCGCCACATGGCTTAGGGAGAGGGGTCGTGGTCCCCGCTTCAATAGCGCAAGCCATGCGCAGGATGGGGAACGGCCCTCGGGCAGACGATGCATTACTCAGCCAGGCGTGTGGATTCAACTGTCGGCTCCAAGGATGCCTCCGAGCAACCCACCGGCCGCCAGCCCGCCAGTCGCGCCCAGCGCGCCGGAGCCGCTAGCCCCCGTTTCCCCGTGGTTGGAGTAGGAGCGACTCGCGGCGACCATCCGGTCCGCAGGCTGCGAGAACGGGAGGCTCTAAAAAGTCTGTAAGCCAATCTCGGCGTTCGAGTTGGGCAAGTGGTGTGTGATGAGAGCGGTACCGCACCGTGAACTGAGCGAATGTCCCGAACTGCATGTCGACTGTCTGCATCTCGTGTCATACACTCAAGGAGTCTCATTCGCCTGATCGTCAAAATGAACAGCACAGATGGCTACGACGTCATTGTCATCGGGTCGGGAATGGGGGGCATGACCACTGCGGCCGCGCTTTCTCGGTTCGACCACAAGGTGCTGCTCCTCGAGCAGGCACCGCATCTTGGGGGACTCACGCACGCGTTCTCACGGGGCGACTTCGACTGGGATGTCGGTCTGCACTACTGCGGGATGTTTCGTCCGGATCAGGCTGGCGGCAAACTGCTCGATTGGCTCAGTGGCGGCACCATTGAGTTCCGTTCCATTGGAACCGTCTATGACAACCTGCACTTCCCAGACGAATTCGAGCTGGCTGTTGGGCGCCCGGTCGAAGCGCTGAAGCAGGAACTCAAGGATCGGTTTCCCGAGCACCACGCAGCTGTGGACGCCTACTTCGAGGCACTCGAGTCGGCGGACGAAGCCATGCTTGCCGCCTCGGCAGAACGAACGATGCCCGAGCCGTTTCGCTCGGCCCATCGGTGGTGGAATAGCCGGAAGATTGAGAAGTATTGCACGCGCACGACAAACGAAGTCGTGGCCGACTATGTGAGTGATCCGAGACTTGCTGCGGTCTTGACGGCGCAGTGGCTCACGTACGGCGGACTCCCCGACGAAGCGAGCTTTGGGCTTCACGCAAGGATTATCCGCCACTATCTCGATGGAGCCGGCTATCCAGCGGGCGGTGCGTCCTCGATCGCGAAGGGTCTGATTCCGACCGTCGAGTCTGCGGGCGGCGGTGCCCTAGTGGACACACCAGTCAGCGCTGTGTTGATCGAGGGCGGCGAGGCGGTCGGGGTCCGCACCAACACGGGAGAGGAGTACCACGCGCCTGCCATCGTCTCGGCGATGGGCGCCGGCGAGACCATCAAGCGCCTGCTCCCCGCCGACATCCAGTCGCAAGACTGGGCAACGGAGATCGCTGATATGAGACCGTCGTTGTGCCACTTCGAGACTTACCTCGGCTTCGAAGGCGACATCGCCAAGCATGGTGCTACGCGATTCAATCACTGGTTCTTCGAGAGTTGGGACGTCCGCGACATCCTCTGGTCAGATACCTCGGCGCCGATTCGCGGCGGCTTCGTCTCGTTTCCCACTCTCAAGGACGAGGACCACAATCCAGGCCCCTCACACAGGCACACTGGCCAGTTCATGATCCTCGCCGATTGGTCCACAGTGGCTCCTTTCGCCGAGGGCGGCGCCAACGAGCGACCCGACGAATGGAAGGCCTTCAAGAAGGGTGTCGAAACTCGCATGCTAGAGTACTTCGCCGCCAAGTTTCCTGCGCTCGCCGAGTTCATCGTCCACAACGAGCTGGCGACCCCGCTCTCCACTGCGAGGTATACCGCACATGAGAAGGGCGGATTCTATGGACTCGAGACCACACCGCGGCGCGTCCTGTCAGAAGCGCTGAGTCCTCGCACGCCCGTTCCGGGGCTCTTCTTGTCGGGGCAGGACGTGATGACGCCCGGCATCGCGGGTGCGCTCTTCGGCGGCGTGCTGAGCGCCGCGTCAATCGATCCGCGTGTGTTCACCAAGTTGAGGGGCTGACGTGACGGGCGGGAAGAAAGCCAAGAGGGTATGGATCGCTGCAGGTATCACCCTCGCGGCGGTCCTCACCGTGGCGGGGCTGATCGTTCAGCCCTCCATGATTCAACAGGTGCCCTTCCAGGCTCCCGCCCCGGCGTTCGACACCTGGGAGGCTATTCTCTCAACCCCCCAGCAGGTCTCCGTCCGCACCGTCTCGACGGGCACCATGAAGACGGATCTCTCGGGCATCATGAATTTGGAGCACCCGGCCGCCGCGGAGATCGAGGACGTCCGTGTCGACGTTCCGGTCAACGTGAGCATCGTTGAGCACGGAGCTCGTGGGACGTACCTAGTAGATGGGGGGATGGACGCCTCGTACGTTCACAGTCCATTCGGCACCATGCGCGGCCTCATGGTGAAAGGCTTCCTGGGACACGGATCGCAGGAGCCCGGGCAAGACACCGCCTCACTGCTCGAGCGAGAAGGTGCAACGATCCAAGGCGTGTTCCTCACCCATCTGCATTTCGATCACACCGCCGGCCTCGTCGACCTTCCTAAGGACATCCCCTACGTAGTCGGGGAGAACGAGCGCTACGTGAACTATAGATTCATCATCCAGGGCGATCACCTCGCTGGCGTGCCGGAGCTGCAGGAGATTGACTTCGACGGTGGTGTCGACTTGTCTCCACTGGGCACAGGGGTCGATCTCTTCGGTGACGGCTCGTTCTGGGCGATCAGCTCGTCTGGCCACAGCCCGGGCCACGTGCTCTACTTCGTCAACGGGGTCGAACAGCAGGTCCTGCTCACCGGGGATGCGTGCAACACGCTGGAGCAGTTCCACACAGGAATCGGTCCGGGTTCCTACTCCAGCGACGTCACACAGGCGCAGGTCGCGATGGATCGGATTGTTCGATTCAAGTACCAGCATCCCCAGGTGGCGCTGAGCTTCGGTCACGACGAGGCCATGCTGCGGTGACTCAGGCCCCCGTTGCGAGATCCGGCTTGAACAGGTACTTGCCCCCAGTCATCTGATCCATGTAGGCCTGCATGGCGCGCGCCGCGTCTTCGAGCAGTACCCGCTCTCGGATGGTGCTCTCAAGCGCAGTTGGCACCAAGGCCTGGGCTCGGCGCCACGTCCGAAGGATTCCGAGTGGGTTCTTCCTCAGAAGCCAGGGCCCAAGCCAGAACCCATTGATGGACTTGCCTTGGAACACGAGATGATCGATGCCGACACTGGGGGCCTGCTTCGACAGGCCCGAGAACACCGTCACCTTGCTGTTGTCGGGCATCGCGTCCAGCAACTGGTGGGTTAGCGGCCCCGCCACCGCATCAAAGGCGAGGTGGCAGTCATGTTCGCGGCAGGCGTTGCGCAGTTGGTCGGCGAAGTCCTCGTCGGAGCTGTTCAGGACGGCTGTCGCACCCTGGTTGCGCAGCAGCTCGACCTGCGCATCACGACGAACCACGTTGATCACCTGAACACCGCGCAGTCGCGCGAGGCGGTTGACCATTTGCCCCAGCGAGCTGGCGGCGGCCGTCAGCACGAGAGACCGATGCCGTCCCTGCTTGGCGATCTCCAGGAAGGCGCTGGCGGTCATCGGGTTGATTGCGGACATCGCGCCTTGCTCCATCCCGACCGCAGCGTTCAGGGGCAAGACGCCACCCATGGCCGAGGCCAGGGCGTACTCGGCCCACATACCGTCGCCCTCAGCCATCTTCAGGCACGCCACTCGCTTGCCAAGGAAGTAGCGCCCGGCCATGCCCTCGCCCGCAGCCACGACGGTGCCCGCCCCCTCCCCTCCGGGTACGATGGGAGGCGGGCTCTTGAAGCCGTAGGTGCCGTAGACAAAGGCAATGTCGGACGGGTTGATCGGCGAGGCCGCGATCTTCACCAGCACCTGGCCGGGACCGGGCTTTGGCACGGGAAGTCGAGCACTCCGGAGGCTGCTCGGCCCGTCATACGCATCGAGAACCACTGCATTCATCTCGTTTGGCACATCCACCATCATGTCCTCTGTGGTTCGCGTTGGTTCGTCATCCTATCCGCTGTTACGACGAAGAGGTTGCTTCCTCAGACAGAGTACGGTGGGAGCGAATGCTCTCGACCTCGATGGAGGAAAGTCGTACGAAAAAGGCTCTCCCCCGCTAGTAGGCGCCAGTATCCCTTCATCTGCCCGCCCCTCATCCCCTGTCCATCTGTATCGAGGAATCCATGTACAGCATCGCCCCGGTCTCGGCCCGGCCTGACTCGCCGGAGTCCAGTTCGATTTCGACGACTTGGAGGTCGTCGCCACTCAATTGATAGTCATCTCGTGTGCAGACACTCCGAGACAGAGTGGTCCCACCCTACTCTACGGGATCTCACCCAGCCCTACCTCACGCGCGCTTGTTATCTCTTCGAGCTGCGGTCGGACGTTGTGCCTTGCACGTGCGATGCGGATCCGCGCCCGTGCGTTCAGACGACGTGGGAAGGCGTGTGCAGCAAGACCTGTAGAGCGCCCACGCATCCGGGTTACCAGACAGCCACGCCTCTCGGGTGGTGGTCAAAGCAGTCTGGAGGACGGGTGAAGACATGGACTCGAGCGAGTTGCGGAATGGCCCTACGCAAACGCTCTGCCAAACCAGCGCCAGAAGCGTCTTCGGGTCGCCAGCTTGACGAAACGGAGCCTGCCGTTGACAGGCCTGTGGTCAATTGCAGACGCTTCGCGATGGATCTCACTCGATGGCCCCGAGTATCCGCACCATGATCACTTCTTCCCTACACCAGACCCTTGCTGACCGCGCTGATGCCGTCCGAGGTCGCATCGCGCACGCGGCCGCTCGGGCTGGGCGAGACCCGTCG
>JBCBZH010000389.1:0-2646 GCA_039815415.1 Bacteroidota bacterium | reverse complement strand
GGGGCGCGTGGCGGACCAGACGGGCATCCAGTTCCGGATGCTCAATCGCTCGAAGGGTGCCGCTGTGTGGAGCCCCCGCTGCCAGAGCGACCGTAGCCTCTACGCCGCTGCCGTCCGGGATGCGCTGGAAGAGACACCGAACCTCCATTTTCGCCAGGACATGGTGGTGGACCTGCTCACCGAACGAGCTGGCGAGGAGACACGCGTTGTCGGTGTCGTCACGCAGCTCGGTCAGGAGATCCGTGCAGGCGCGGTCATCCTCACATCGGGGACGTTCTTGAATGGCACCATCCACGTCGGCGAGAAGCAGTTTGGAGGTGGTCGAGCTGGCGCACGGGCGGCCATTGGGCTGACGGCCGCGCTGGAAGGCCTCGGCTTCGAGACGGGGCGCCTCAAGACGGGCACGCCGCCGCGCATCGACCTCCGCTCCATCGACCTCTTCCAGCTCGACGAACAGCCTGGAGACGCCCGTCCGTCGCCGTTCTCGTTCATGACGGACGCGCTGCCGACCGAGCAGCGCTCGTGCTGGCTGGCGTACACCAACCCGGCCGTCCATGAGACCCTCCGCACGGGCTTCGACCAGAGCCCCATGTTCGCAGGGCGGATTGAGGGCCAGGGGCCGCGCTACTGCCCATCCATCGAGGACAAGATCGACCGCTTTGCCGAACGCGACCGGCACCAGCTCTTCCTCGAGCCCGAGGGCTGGGCGACGAATGAGGTCTACGTCAACGGCTTCTCGACCTCGCTCCCAGAGCCTGTTCAGACGGCCGCGCTCCGCCAGGTGCCCGGGCTGGAACGGGCCCACATCCTGCGGCCTGGCTACGCCATCGAGTACGACTACGTGCCGCCGTATCAGGTGCGCTACACGCTGGAGACGAAGCGCGTGCGGGGGCTCTACTTCGCAGGCCAAATCAATGGCACGACGGGATACGAGGAGGCCGCCGCGCAGGGCCTGATGGCGGGTGTCAATGCCGCTCGCCAGCTCGGTCAGCAAGAGGGCATCGTGCTGAGGCGGGATCAGGCCTACATCGGCGTGCTGATCGACGATCTGGTGGCGAAGGGCACGGACGAGCCCTACCGGATGTTCACCAGCCGTGCCGAGCACCGCCTGCTGCTCCGCCAGGACACGGCCGACCGCCGCCTGACACCGCTCGGAGCCGAGTGGGGCCTCGCCACACGCGAGCGTATCGAACGCTTCGAGGCCCGCCAGGCCGCTCTCGATGCGACGCGTGACGCGCTGGCGAAAACGTCTCTCGCGCCCGAGGTCATCAACGGCTATCTGGAGTCGGTTGGGACCACGCCCATCTCGGAGCCTACGCGCATCGGGCGCCTCGCGCTACGTCCCCAGGTCAACCTGAGCGACCTGCTCACGGCGGCTCGCCAGCTCGATCTGGCCGTAGAAAGCCCCGGTCTGGACGACACTCTCGAGACGCTCCAGACGGAGATGCGCTATGTAGGGTACGTGGGGCGTGAAGAGGCGCTGGTGGCGCAGATGCAGAGCCTGGAGCGCTGGCGCGTGCCCGAAGGCTTCGACTACGAGGCTGTGGGGGCGATTACTCTCGAGGCGCGCGAGAAGCTGAGCCGCATCCGCCCGGATACGCTCGGGCAGGCGTCGCGCATCTCCGGCGTCAGCCCGGCCGATGTACAGGCGCTGATGGTGCTGCTCAAGCGCCACCGCGTCGGCACTAGTGAATCGGTCGCCAACTCGACAGGAGATGGGGCCTCCCAACTCGCCAAGGCCTTATGAGCAGTGGCATACCGAATCCTACGGAGTCCCCTCTCCCTGTGGGAGAGGGCCAGGGTGAGGGGTCTGAAGGTCGGCTCGCGCCCAAACCGTTCCGCCGTGCGCTCCGCCGCGCCTCCACCGCAGCGGAACGGAAACTATGGAGCCTTCTGAGAGACCGTCGCTTCTCCCACTACAAGATTCGTCGCCAGCACACCATCGGCCCCTACACCGTCGATTTCTATTGCCACTCTGCACGAGTGGTCATTGAAGTTGATGGCTCGATTCACGACGATCCCGCCCGCGCTCAGGCCGACACTGATCGCCAGCTCGAGCTGGCGAGAAAGGGACTGCGCGTTGTGCGTGTGACCAACGATGAGGTTCTGCAGCAACCCGAAGCCGCTCTCGCCAGGATTCTGGACAGCCTCGAGTCCCCTCACCCTGTCCCTCTCCCCTCGGGAGAGGGGACCCCGTAGGGACGGACGGGTGCGCAGTCCGGTGGATCTCACCCCTCGCCAGCTCGAGAAGCTGAACCGCTACGCCGCCGAGCTGGCGCGCATCACGCGGCGCGTGAACCTGATCGCGCCGTCCACCATTCGCCAGATCGAGGAGCGGCACATCGCCCACAGCTTGACCATCGCGCAGCGAGCGTTTCCGTCTGGGTCAACCGTCGTGGACTGGGGCAGCGGGGGCGGACTTCCGGCCATTCCGCTCGCGGTTGTTTTCCCAGAGGTCCAGTTTGTGGCGGTCGATGCCGTTGGCAAGAAGACAGAGGCCATCCGGCTGTTCGCGCGGCGCCTCGAGCTCTCGCCTGGGCGTACCTGAGTTTCAGCCCTATTTCCCCTAACGGGGATGGAAACAATAACAAGATGTTACTGTAAGACGTGAACAGGTTTAGAGTTTCAGCCCTATTTCCCCTAACG
>JBCBZH010000147.1:0-10471 GCA_039815415.1 Bacteroidota bacterium | reverse complement strand
GAAGAGCGGAGCGATAGCTTTCCATTGGGCGTCCGTCAGGTCGGAGCCGTAGCGTCGTGCTCGCATGGCTTGTCTTGTGAAGGTGGAACTCCACAAGATCCTGGCGGGCGTTCACCAGGGGGCTCGTCCCAAACAGCCTCTGAGCGAAGCGAAGGTCGGCGTCAGCCAAGAATCTCGGTGGCCCCAGCGTCGCGCTCTGTCGGAGCCCGACGCAAGGCTGTGAGCAGATCCTTCGCGTCCGCCGCCGATGGCCGGCGGGCTCAGGATGACGGGTGCAATCGCACGCGAGCAGCCCGTCCACAAGAGCTTGCCTGCGCCTTTTGTGTCCTTCCAACGTGCCCACCTCGCCCATCCCCCTCCTCCAAGGAAAGGAGACCGGATCGGTTGCCTCGAGCTGGCGATCAGGCCTGGTCGAGCGGAGCAAAGAGGCGGCCCTGGCTCTGGCCGCGCATGGCGTCCGCCAGCGCGTAGGCGAGCGTGGTGAGCGTGAGCATCGGGTTGGCGTTGGCCTCGATGAGGTCGGCGGCCTCCTCCACCCGCTCGGACATGGCGCCGAGATCCGCCATTGGCAGCGCCGCCACGAACTTGTGGACGGCCTCGGCCTGGTCCACGTTGACCAGCGCCTCCGGAGGGCCTGCCTGCGCCAGCACGAGGTCGCGCACCCACACGGCCACCAGCCCGAGCCAGCTCTTAAGGGTCTCGCGGCCCAGCTTGGCGGCCTGCTCAGCAAGCGGGGCGATGCGGTCCGGCCGCAGGGTATACGCCGCACGGACGTACTCGAGGGCGAGCTGGCGGTGCTCCATCAGCGTGGGGCTCTGCACCAGCTCGAGGGCACGCATGTACGAGCCGTCGGCCATGCGGGCGACGAACGTGGCGCGCTCGGCGTCGATGCCCTCGCGTGCCTGCAACGCCGACTCGATCTGTGCCGCCGGGAGCGGATCGAACCGGACGCGCTGGCACCGCGAGAGGATGGTCGGCAGCACGTCGTCCACGCGCTCAGCGGTCAGGATGAGCACGGCGTCGGGGCCGGGCTCTTCGAGGGCCTTGAGCAGCAGGTTGGCTGAACGGTCGTTCATGCGCTCAGCATCTGGCATCACCACCACCACGCGCCGCCCTTCCACCGGCTTGAATGTGATCGGCCGCTGCACGAACGCCTCGATGGGCATCTTGCGGTGGGCGACCTGCTTGTTCGACGGCCCATCGCCATCCAACTTGGCGAGATGACGGTAGTCGATGGGCGCATACGGGTTCTGGGCGATCCGCTGCAGGCGCTCGGCGTAATCGTCGGGGCGGTCGTCTCTATCGGCCCGCTTGCTCACTTTCGGGTAGGGAAGCGCCAGATGCACGTCCGGGTGAACGAGTCGCGCGACCCGTATGCAGGTCAGGCACGAGCCGCAGGCGTCGTCCACCGGCCCCGACGGGGTGCCTCGGCGTTCACACAAGAGCGCCTGCGCGAACGCCAGCGCGGCGGCTCGCTTGCCCACACCCTCGGGCCCGTGAAACAGATAGGCGTGCGCTACCCGGCCCGACGCCAGCGTGCGGGCCAGTGTCTCCTTGGGGCGGTTCTGACCGATGACACGATCCCAGGGCATTCGATGAGAGGCGGGTGGAGCCGCAAGGTCTACGGAGTCCGCGCCGGATGCAACCCGAAGTTCTCCACGCGCCGGCAACAGCGAAGAAGCCTCGGAGGAACGAGCGGACATCGCTCTCTATCTTTGAGGCGGATGCGCGGCAGCGCGTTCGCTCGGCCGTCTCGCCTTCGGTCACCCCTACTTGGACCCCGCTTCTAGCCTGGGCCTCCTCGGCCCCATCCTCCTTGCCGACATCGTCCTCAGCCCGGTCGGGCTGAGCGTACAGATCGGGGTGTTCGTGTGTCTGCTTGGGCTGTCGGCGTTGTTCTCTGGCTCCGAGGTGGCGCTGTTCTCCATTACAGCGGGTGAGCGCGAGGCCCTGGACACGCTCGGATCGCGCTCGGCGAAGCGTGTGCTGGCGCTTCTGGACCGGCCTCGGCGCCTGCTCGTCGCCATCCTGATGCTCAACACGGTGGTCAACGTGGGCGCCGCGATTCTCTCCACTCAGGTGGTGCTGGCCTTCGCTGAGGCGTACGCATGGAGCCCGACCGTCGTGCTGGTGGTCAACGTACTGGCGCTGACGTTTATCCTGCTCGTGGTGAGCGAGATCGCGCCGAAGCTGCTCGCCAGTCGCCAGCCCGTTCGCTTTGCCCAGGGCGTCGCGCCGCTGCTGTCGCCGCTTGTGCGCCTCCTGTCTCCGGTGGCCGACCTCCTCGCCGGGCTGGCGATGCGCCTTCAAACCCGATTCCGCGCCGATGAGGATCCGCTGTCCTCCGACGATATCAAGACGATGGCCGATGTGGGCGAGGCGCAGGGCAGCCTCGAAGAAGAGGAGCGCGCGCTGATCCACTCCATCGTGGAGTTCGGCGAAACGACGGTGCGAGAGGTGATGGTGAGCCGCGTGGACATGAAGGCACTCCCGGAAACGGCAACGCTCGATGACGCCCTCGACACGATCCGAGAGTCCGGCCACAGCCGCTTCCCCCTGTACCGCGACGACCTCGACCACCTCCTCGGCGTCGTTTACGCGAAGGACCTCCTGCCGTACCTGGACGACGCCGGAGGCGATGGCGCCGCGCCGGACATCCATTGGGAGACCATCGCTCGGCAGCCCCAGTACGTGCCGCCCAGCAAGCCGCTGGACGATATGCTCTCCGACTTCCAGCGCACCAGCACCCACATGGCGATTGTGGTGGACGAGTATGGGGGCACCGCCGGGCTGGTGACGCTCGAAGACCTGCTCGAAGAGGTGGTCGGCGAAATCCGCGACGAGCTGGACGACGAAGAGGACGAGACGCTCATTCGCCAGCTCGACCCCGACGTGTGGCGGGCCGAGGCCCGCGTGGACCTCGACGACCTGGCCGACGCGGTCGGCGTGGAGTTGGATGCCGACGACTACGACTTTGAGACGCTGGGCGGCCTCATATTTCACCTCACCGGGGACATCCCGGCCCCCGGCGACGAGATCGAGCACGAAGGCCTCCGATTCAGCGTCGAGACCGTAGAGCAAAACCGGATTCAGGATGTCCGCATCGAGACCCTTCCTCCCACCGAGCCTGTTGATGAGTAGTCCACATCTCTGCTGGCTCTGCCTGTTCGGGGCCATCGCAGTGGCGCTCCCTGGCTGCGACACGCCAGCTCGAACCGAAGGTCAGCGCCAGCTAACTGGCGTCTCCGCCCCGGGCACCGCAGCGACAGACACACTTCGCCCGGATTGGTCCACTTCCTTCGAGGCCGAAGGTGCCATCGGCACGTTCGTCTTATTCGATCCGGCGACCGGTCACACGCAGCGCTTCAACCCGGAGCGCGCCGCCACACGCTTCACGCCGGCCTCCACCTCGAAGCTCTTCAACGCGCTGGTGTTTCTGGATCAGGGCGTGGTGTCGGATCCCGATTCGATGCACGCGTGGGATGGTGTCGAGCGGTGGGCGAGCGTGTGGAACCAGGACCACTCGCTGCGTACGGGCGTCGAGGTCTCCGCCGTGTGGCTGTTTCAGCGCCTCGCGCTGGAGGTCGGGAAGGCAGGCTACGACGACGTGTTCGCTCGCCAACCCTACGGCAACGCGTTCATGGGTGACACGCTCCACATGGCGTGGCTCAATGGCTCGCTCCAGATCTCGGCAGACGAGCAGATCGCCTTCCTCGACGGCCTCCGTCGTGGCGAGCTGGCGTTCTCGGCAGAGGATCAAGCCACCGTCCGCGACGTGATGCCCGTTCTCGCTGACGGCGACGGCTGGAGCCTCGAGGGCAAAACCGGTTGGGGCGTGTGCTGCGAGCGCCCAGACATCGGGTGGATCGTCGGCTGGCTGAAGCGGCCCGATGGGGATCTCCTCTACGCGATGAACGCCGAGGAAGCCCCCGGCCAGACATTCGACGTGATGCGCGGCCGCCTGCGGATTGTCCGCGCCGTGCTCGAAGCCGAGGGTCTGATCCCGCCTGCGGAGGCCGGCGCCTCGGGCTGACAGGTTCGCCAGTTCCTCGGCCGACGTCGGAAAGGTCTCTTTCCTGTCATCCTGAGCGAGCGGAGCGAGTCGAAGGATCTACGTCGAGCACAGCCCCAGATCGAGCAGGGGAGTCGTGGCGCCATTCTGAGATCCTTCGACTGCGCCCTACGGGCTCCGCTCAGGATGACACTGAAGGAAGCCACGCCAGCTCGAGGTGGGTGACCCGTAGAGGAGCCGGACTGCGTGTAGAGGAAAAAGACGGCCTCGTCGTGTCTGGGACGCGCGCCGTAGCTTCGTTCACCTTCGCTTAACGCCCACATCGTGGCCGACACCTCCTCTCCTGCCCCCGAACGCGGCGCCTGGAAGTCCAAGATGGGCTTCATCCTCGCCGCGAGTGGCTCCGCCATCGGGCTGGGCAACATCGTGTTCTTCGCGTCGAACGCCTATCAGTACGGCGGCGGCGCGTTCTACCTGCCGTACTTCATCGCGCTGTTCGTGCTCGGCATCCCGGTGATGATCACCGAGTTCAGCCTCGGCACCATGACGGGCAAGTCGTTCCCGCTGGCGCTGCAGAAGATGGCGGGCAAGAAGGGCGAGTTCGTGGGCTGGTGGAGCATCGCCAGCGCGCTGACGATCACGATGTACTACATCACGATCCTCGGCTGGGCGCTCTCGATGCTCTTCGGCGCCGTGGGCTCGCTGCTGGAGCCGGGCGCCACGGCACCGTTCGCGGGCATGGAAGAGCCCACCGCTGGGCCGAGCGCCGTCACCTGGTTCTTTGGGATGATCGCGACGTGGTGGCCCATGCTGGCAGTCGTCGCCATCTGGGGCGTCACCATTCTTCTGCTCTGGAAAGGCACGGAGACCATCGAGCGGGCGGTTCGCATTTTCGTCCCGCTGATGTGGTTGTTCATGATCGGGCTGGTGATCAACGGCCTGCTCCAGCCCGGCGGCGTGGACGGCGTGCTCTATCTGTTCACACCCAATCTGGATGGCATCGCCGATGTGCGTGTGTGGCAGGGCGCCTTTGCACAGATGTTCTTCTCGCTCTCGCTCGGCCTGGGCACCATGACAGCCTATGCGAGCTACCTGCCGAAGGACGCGGACAACGTCAACAACTCGCTGCTGGTGAGCTTCCTCAACTGCGGCTTCGAGTACATCGCGGGCGTCGCCATCTTCGCGCTGCTGTTCGTGTACGCGCTCAACCCGGCGGGCACCACCCTCTCGCTCTCGTTCTTCGCCATCCCGCAGGGCATCGCCGGGTTCTCCTTCGGCGTCAAGTTCTTCGGCGTGTTCTTCTTCCTGCTGATGGTGATCGCGGGCCTCACCAGCGCGGTGTCGCTCGTGGAGGGCATGGCGAGCCCACTCATCGACAAGCTGGGCATCACGCGTGCCAAGGCGCTCACGATGGTCCTCGTGCCCGGCATCATCGGATCCCTGATGTTTGCCCTCCCCACCATCATTGATCCAACGCTCTCCGGCGATGGCACCCTCGGCCTGACGCTCCTCGACCTCGTCGACAACTGGGCGTTCCGCTACAGCCTGCTCACCGTCGGGCTTCTGGAGTGTCTCTTGCTCGGCTGGGTCCTTGGGGCCGAGAAGATCCGCGCGGCGGTCAACGTCCACACCAAGTTCAAGCTGGGCGTGTGGTTCGACTGGCTCATCAAGCTGATTATCCCCGTCATCCTCGCCCTGGTGCTCTTCGGCACGCTCTGGCAGGATCTCACCCTCGACGGTGGCATCTACGGATCGACGTATGACATGCCCGGCTACGGCTGGCTACCCGCATTTATTCCCGTCGCCTGGTTGCTCTTCACCCTGGTCATCGCGGGCATTCTGACCAGCCGCAAGACGGTGGACCTGTCCCCCCAGGACACCGACGCCTCTCCTGACACCCTCGCCGCCTAGTCCGATGCGTTTCCTTCTCATCCTTGCCGTGGCGGCATTCTCGCTTCCTGCCACCGCCCAGATCCAGTTCGAGCCTCAGCCCATGGAGGCCGGCGCCGAGGCTCCAGACGCTCCAGTCCAAGGCCACCCCGTCCGCATCATCCTGGACGAGCCGACGGAGTCTGTTCAGGTGGTCTGGCGTCCCAACAGCGCCATCCCGGACACGGTCAGCCTCGACCCTGAAGGCACGTCGTTCCTGTGGACGCCCTCTCGAGCTGGCGTCGCGACCGTCATCACCGATGCAGGCTCTCAGAACGTGTCCGTGCGCTACGACGAGTTCCCCGGCTCGGGCATCCTCGTCCTCGTACTGGCGGCGTGCATCCTGTTCGGCGGAGCGGGGTTCGCGATGGGCAAGCTCCTCAGCGGCGACAACCCGGTCGCGCTCCCGATGGACACGTAGCGCGCGCCGCCATGTTCGCCGAACCGCAGCGCCGTGCCCTCAGCGTTGGGAGGTAGGAACGAGGAATCCGTCGATTTACCGCGCTGGTGCCCCCTTTACTTCTCTCGCCAGCTCGAAGCTCCTTCTCCATGCCCCGTGCGGCTTCCCTGACTGTGCTCTGCCTCGGGCTGGCGATGGCCGCCAGCGCAACGGCCCAGCCGGTCCGCCAGGACACGACACACACGCCGGTCGTCGCCAGCTCGAGCCCGGCCGACCCGTGGCTCGGGCGCGACAAGGCGATGCACGCCGCAGCGTCCTTCGGGCTGGCGATGGGCGGTCAGCTCGTGCTCACCGAAGGCGCCGGGCTGGATGCGGACCGTGCCCTCCCGATTTCGGCAGGAACCACGCTCGCTCTCGGCGTGATGAAAGAGCTAACCGACCGACGGCGCGACCACCATCCGCTCTTCTCCTGGCGCGACCTCGTGGCCGATGCACTGGGCATCGGGCTGGCAGCACTGGTGGTGAGCCTGTGAGCATGAGGCCCGCGTGTAAAGAATCGCCGCCCCCTCACGCATCCGAGGCCCGTCCGCGTTAACCTCCAGTCCCCGCCACCGTCCCCCCTTCCCTGTGGACAAACCGCGCGACCATTGCGGCCTCTTCGGTGTCTTCAACCACCCGGAAGCCGCTCGCCTGACGTACTTCGGGCTTCACGCCCTTCAGCATCGCGGGCAGGAGTCCGCCGGAATCGTCACCAGCGTCTACGACGAGTCCAAGGGTCGAAAGACGATGCCTGTGGTGAAGGACTTCGGGCTGGTGCTGGACGTGTTCGATAAGAAGGAGGCGTTCGAGAACACGCTCCTTGGCGACACGGCCATCGGGCACACGCGCTACTCCACCTCGGGGAGCGCCACAAATCCGGCCAACATCCAGCCATTCGTCGTCCACTACCAGGAGGGCAACCTCGCGCTCGCGCACAACGGCAACCTCTCCAACGCCCGCTCGCTCCGCGACAAGCTGGTCCAAAAGGGCACGCTGTTCAACTCGTCGTCGGACTCCGAGTTGGTGCTGCACCTCGCGGCGCAGAGCAAAGAGGACGGCCCAGTCGCCCGCATTGTGGATGCCCTCCACCAGTGCAAGGGAGCCTTCTCGCTCGTCATCATGACCGATGACGCGCTGATCGCCGTACGGGACCCCAACGGCTTCCGCCCACTCGCGCTCGGCAAGGTGGCTCCGGCGGATGGTCGCGATCATCCAGGCTGGGTGGTGGCCTCCGAAACATGCGCCTTCGACATCGTCGGCGCCGAGTACGTGCGCGACATCGAGCCCGGCGAGATCCTTGTGATCGACCGAGCTGGCGTCGAACGTGTCGCCAATGGTGGCGATTTCAACGGCGTCTGCATGCCCCGCCACCACGGCGTGAGCCAGTGCGTGTTCGAGTACGTCTACTTCTCCCGGCCAGACTCCAAGATCTTCGGCGCCACCGTGGACAAAGTGCGTCGCAAGATGGGCAAGCGCCTCGCCCACGATGCGCCGGTTCCGCACATCAAGAAAGGCGAGGGCAAGCGGCCTCTCGTCATGTCCGTCCCAGACTCGTCCAACACGGCGGCCATTGGCTACGTCTCGGAGTCCAACAAAATCGGGCGGCGGTGCAAGCTGGACATCGGCCTGATCCGCAACCACTACGTCGGGCGCACCTTCATCTCACCAGGCCAGTCCACACGCGAGCAGCGCGTACGAACCAAGTTCAACACGGTCAACGGGGTCCTCAAAGGCCGCGTGGTCGTGATGGTGGACGACTCCGTGGTGCGCGGCACGACGGCTCGCCAGCTCGTCCAGATGGTTCGGGATGCCGGGGCGAAGGAGGTCCACTTCCGGTCCGCCAGCCCGCCGGTAATGTGGCCGTGCTTCTATGGCATGGATTTCCCCTCGCGCGCCGAGCTGGCGGCCAACAAGCACGAGTCTATAGACGCCATTGCGGAGTGGCTGGGCGTGGACTCGCTTGGCTACCTGACCGTGGAGGGCATGATGGATGCTGTGGAGGAGGCGCACGACAGCCGCGAGAACTACTGCCACGCCTGCTTCTCGGGCGAGTACCCGGTTCCGGTAGAGACCGGCGTGGTGAAGGAGGAGAACGACTGGTAGCCGGATGTCCCCCTCTCTGCGAACGCCCGCATGGAGGCTCATCGGGCTGACGCGGAGTGAACCCGGTGTCCTTTCCTATACCGACGGTCGCCTGAGCTACCGGACAGAGGATGGGCTCCTGTTCGACGTACCGCTCTCAGACGTCTCCAACGTGGTCTTTCCGTGGGTCTACTTCGGGGGTGGCGTCAAGCTGGTGGCCGATGGCGAGGCCTATCGGTTCTCGTTCGTCACGCCCAACGATGCCCTTTCCTCTCCACTCACTGGAGCCGGCCCTGTTGGGATCGCCGCGGGGCGTCGGGCTGGCGCCGAATGGAAACGCGTTCTGGCGAGGACTGCACGCTCACGGTAACCGATGGCATCTGTCACCGAGTTGGCACCGATGTCCGCTACCCTCAACCACATTCTCCTATCAAGCTCATGGAACGCGTGACTGGCATCGGCGGCATCTTTCTGAAAGCCCGCGACCCGAAGACCCTCGCGGCGTGGTACCGCGACCACCTCGGCATCCCCATCGACGAGGGGCAGACGTACGGCACGTTTACCGCGGGGTCTGATTCCGCCAGCCCGGTGCAAACCGTCTGGTCGGCCTTCCCTGAGGACACGACCTACTTCGCCCCGAGCACGGCGCCGTTCATGGTCAACTACCGCGTGGCCGACCTGGATGCGATGCTCGCCCAGCTTCGCGCTGCTGGGGCGACCGTCGAGGACAAGGTGGAGGATTACGAGTACGGTCGCTTCGGCTGGGCCTCCGACCCCGAGGGCAACCGCTTCGAGCTGTGGCAACCCATCGGCCCCGGCTTCTAACCTCGAGCTGGCGTTCCCAATCCTCGCCAGCTCGTCCACCCGTCCCCCATGAGCGACTCATACATCCACGTCACCCAGGAAGCCGGGCGCGCGTTCATGCAGCGTGGCCTGGTAGGCGAGATCACGATGCTGAACCTGCTCCGCTTCCGTGACGTCGCCGACTACTCGGAAGCCCCCAACCTCGCACCCGACACGCCCATCTCGGGCGCAGCGGCCTACGACCGCTACATCGAACACACGCTGCCCTTTCTGGATGCGGCAGGAAGCGAGGTCACGTTCATGGGCGAAGGCGGTGCATTCGTAATCGGGCCGCCAGAGGAGCGGTGGGACCTTGTGCTGCTCGTCCGCCACCAGAGCCTGAACGCCTTCATGGGCTTCGCCACAGATGCCGCCTACCTAGTCGGGGCCGGGCACCGAACCGCCGCGCTGGCAGATTCGCGCCTCCTGCCCCTGATCGAGACAACGGGGGCTCTCTCGAGCGCCTCTGACTGACCGGCGGCACAGCAGGGAACCACCTTAGGAGATGCCTTCCCCCAGACCCATGCTCCGCCTTGCCGTTCCCATCCTCCACGTCGCCAGCTCGACGGCGGCCGAATCGTTCTATCGCCAGCTCGGGTTCGAGGCCGAATCGAGATACCGACCGGTGGAGGCGCAAGCCGACCCGTGCTATCTCGTTCTGGTTCGGGACGATGTCCGTGTGCACCTGTCGTCCTTTCCGGGCGACAGCGTGGCAGGAGGCGCCGTGAATCTCTATGTGTCCGATGTGGACGCTCTGCACAACGAGCTGGCGGCGTCTGGGCTGGCGACCGAGATGGAGCCCACCGACCAATCGTGGGGCACGCGCGAGGTGTACGTCACGGACCCGGATGGCAACAGCCTCCGGTTCGTTCATGCCCCTGCCCTCTGAGGCCCTGCGCATGTGCCTGCTTCGGCTGGTTGACATCACCGTCATGCCGCGTTCCAACTTTTCTTTCCGGACGTGAGCCGTTCTCACCCACGATCTCGGTTGACCCGATAGACCCCTTTACTCCTGATCAGCAATGCGCCCCTACTTGTTCGGACTCGGACTTCTTGGAATCGGCCTGTTCGGTCTCAGCGGATGCTCCTATGCCTCCATCGACTCGTGCTACAACTCTGACAATACCCTAACTGCCACAATCGATGGCCAGGCCTTCAACATCGAG
>JBCBZH010000164.1:0-9587 GCA_039815415.1 Bacteroidota bacterium | reverse complement strand
GGACGTCATTGGCCCGACACCGCGCTGGTGTGCATCGAAACGCCTGTCAACCCGACCCTTGATCTGGTAGACATCGCGGGCGTTGTAGCAGCTGCGGGGGACATACCCGTGTTCGTGGACTCGACGTTTGCGACCCCCATTCTCCAGCAGCCCGCGTCTCTCGGAGTTGCGATGGTCATGCACAGCGCGACCAAGGCCATCGGCGGCCACGGCGACGTGCTGGCGGGTGTGGTCGCCTGCTCTGCTGAGTGGGCGACGCGGCTCCGGCAGGTGCGGATTCTGACGGGTGCGATGCTGCATCCTCAAGGCGCCTACCTGCTTCATCGCGGGCTGGCGACGTTGCCGGTTCGGGTCCGGCAGGCGCAAGCGACAGCCACCGAGCTGGCGAGCCGACTCCACCAGCACGAGGCCGTGCAGCAGGTGTACCACCCGAGCGTTCCCGGCCGAGACCCTCGTCAGCTTGTGGGAGAGGGGCGGCAGATGCGCGGGCCTGGGTCCATGCTGTCGTTCGAGGTTGCCAGCTTTGAGGCCGCAGACGCACTCATGCGGGCGCTTCATCTCATCACTCCCGCAGTGAGTCTTGGGTCTACCGACACGCTGATTCAGCATCCGGCAGGTCTCACGCAGCGCGTCGCGAGCGGGGATGCGACCGGAGCCATTACGCCGGGTTTGCTCCGGCTCTCAGTTGGCCTCGAGGCCATGGAGGATCTGTGGGAGGATCTCGGGCTCGGATTGGAGGCAATAGATCGAGCCCCTGGTGGGTTTTCGTGAAACCGCTTACACCTATCGCGCGAACGGAGGCCTGGAACGGAACGCGGAGGGCGTGAGAAAACCAAATTGTTACGGAACCTCAGGCCGATGGCCCGATAGGAGAGTGTCGTTCCCCCAACGTGTGTCCAGGATTCTTTGAGTGTTCTCTGACGCCGTCTAGCCCGCCAGTGGGGCTTATCTGATCTTGTGCGGCCCTTTTTCTGTGGCCTCACGTTTCCAACCACCACCAACGACCCCCGCCGATGTACGTCCCCCGTTCCCAACGGATGCTGGACCAATACCTCCAGGAGATCGGGACTGTCCCGCTTCTCACGCCTGACCAGGAGGTAGACCTCGCGCAACGCATTAAGAAGGGAGACCAGGCCGCGCTTCACCAGCTCGTCCGCTCGAACCTCCGGTTTGTGGTCTCTGTCGCCAAGAAGTATCAGGGCCAGGGGCTGTCGCTCGCGGACCTCATCTCTGAAGGGAACTACGGCCTCGTGAAGGCTGCCCAGCGATTCGATGAGACGCGTGGCTTCAAGTTCATCTCCTACGCCGTCTGGTGGGTGCGCCAGTCGATCCTGAAGGCACTCTCCGATCAGGTCCGCACGGTGCGCCTGCCTCTCAACCGAGTCGGCACGCTGTCCAAGATGCGGAAGGCCTCGGCGCGCCTCGCCCAGGAGCTGGGCCGCCAGCCCACGCCGGACGAGATCGCCAAGGAGCTGGACCTGAAGGAGGACAAGGTGATCGAGGGCCTGCAGCACTCGCGCCACAGCCTCTCGATGGACGCGCCCTTCGACGATGATGATGGCAACTCGCTGCTCGACGTGCTCGCCGACGACAACTTCGAGTCGCCGGACGAGGACTTGACCAACGAGAGCCTCAACATCGACATCGAGCGCGCGCTGGCGACCCTGCATCCGCGTGAGGCGGAGATCACCCGCCTCTACTTCGGTATCGGGCACGAGCAGCCACTCACGCTTGTCGAAGTGGGCCAGCGCTTTGGCCTGACCCGTGAGCGCGTCCGCCAAATCAAGGAGAAGGCGCTCCGGAAGCTCCGTCAGAAGCACCGCCGCGAAGAGCTGGTGGCGCATCTGAACTAGCGTACGGCTCCCGATCGCTTTCGAGGCCCGGTCGATTCGTTCGGCTGGGCCTCGTTGCGTATAGGGCTCCTGAGGACAGATCAATCTCGAGCTGGCGTGATCCCTGCGCTGCCGATCTGCCGCATAGTCAAGGTGACGCCCCTGTTCAGTTCTCACCCCTCATGCGACGCACGCTCTTCCTCGGATTCGGGATTCTCTTCCTCGGGGCCGCCGGCGCCCCGGTCGCGCTCGACCGCATCGAGCTGGCGCCGGGCACGGACACACGGGTTCTTGGACAGGCCTTCCTGCCCTGCGAAGTGACAGTGCGGGCGGCCAATCGGAGCGCTCGTACGGTCGCGGTAGATCTGAACGATTCTCAGGTCAAGACCAAGAGCGGGCTCTGGACCACGCTCGAAGCCGAGGGTGGGAAAGGAGTCTGCACAGAGGCGACGATGGGTCTGGCGGCACGGTCTGACACGAAGGTGTCCGCCTGTACGCTGGAGAGTCCCTGCACCCAGGAGCGCCGGTACAAGTTCAAGCTGACCTACGACGGCAACATCGCCTGGGCGTACTACCCATCGGCAAACGGCTGGACCACCGACACCGATCTCGACCTGGGGGATATCGGGCGCCACTTCAGAGGCTTCTGAATCCAGGTTGGGGCGCAAGGTCTCGCCAACTCGTTGACGTCCGTTCGCGAGAAGCCAAGACGATCTGTGCGCATGCCCTCGTTGGAAGGGGGCGGTGGATCTCGTTCAGAATCCGATTTGGAGGATCGGCCGCGCTGCACGAGGTTAGCCGAGAGTCTGTGCTATGAAATCCCCTTCCCCATCCGACGAGCCTCCGCCTCGGGAGTACGTGCCGTGGACGCCGCCCGAGGCGCCTCCGTCAACACGCATCTCCGATGCCATCCGCCCGCTCGCGATGATCGGGGTGGGGGCTGTGGTGGTGGCGTTGCTCGTGGTGTGGATGGTTGGACAGGACCCGGAGCCAACCGATGTCTCCCCCGTTCGAGCTGGGGGGGGCGTGGTTCAGGGTGCCCCCGCAAGTCTCCTGGTCGATTCAGAGCCCATCGGGGTGACGGTGTGGGTCAATGGGGACTCGGTAGGCGTGACGCCAGCGTGGTTGCCGGAAGTGGCTTCGGGAGTCGTGGAGGTGGTGCTGGGGTCCAGACAAAGCGGGCACGATACCACGCTGGCTCTGCGGCCGGGCCAGGATGCGTCTGTTCTCATCTGGCTCCAGTCCGATCTGGCACGTGAGCCAGAACGGTTGTCGCAGAACATCGAAGCGCGCCCGGAGGGTGAAGCCGCAGCTCCGACGATCTCATCCGCGACGGTGGACGTGACGGAGCCGCCGTCGGGCGAAGCGCCTCGCGTGGAGAGGGAAGAACGTGAGACGGGGCGCCTCCAGCTCACGTCCGTCCCTGAAGGGGCATCGGTGTGGTTGGCTCGGGAACGGGTGGGCCAGACGCCTCTCTCGCTCGATGCTCTCCCGGCTGGCGAACACATCGTCGAGGTGCGGGCGGCAGGCTACGAGCCGGAACGGCTTCGTTTGAACATCGCGCCCGACGCGCTGACGACGCAGGCCATCACGCTCCGAGCACGGCCTGGAATCGTCACCATTATGGCCGACGCGGGGTCCCGCGTGTTCGTTGACGGAGATCTGCAGGGGACGGTCGAAAACCAGCCGTTGCGCCTGCCGCTGGCCGCCGGACGGTACGAGGTTCGCGTGTTTCACCCCTCGAAGGGCGAGCAGTATCAGGTCGCCGAGGTGGTGGCAGGAACCGCCCTTCGGCTCACCTTCGATCAGGCGACCGCCTCAGCGACCAGTGAAGACCCGCCAGCCCGTGGCTCCGAGCCGCCCCGGCGCCGAACGGGCTGGTGACCTGAGTCAGGCCACGCCCACGGAGGCCTTGCGACTGCCAATGCGGAAGCTCGACGCCGACAGCACACGGCCGACAAGCTCCTCTGGAACATCCACCAGCGTCTGCTGATCTTGGATCAGAATCTTGCCGAGGGCACTCCCGGGAATGTCTGCTGTGCTGGCGATGGCGCCTACGATCTGCCCAACCCGAACGTTGGCATCGCGGCCTGCATCGAGCGTCAGTCGGACGTACCCGGCGTCTCGGCTGGTTCGCTCGCCGCTAGGACGAGGTGCAGCGAAGCGATTGGAGGGGCCACGGTTGGGGCGAGGCGTGTGGATGGGGTGGAGCGGAGCCTCCGTCCGGGCCTCACGAGCCATGGCGACGGCGGCAGCTGCAATCCGCATCGCATCCTCGCCTGCGGTCACCAGCTCGAGAACGAGCTGGCGGTCTGCCTCGGTCGCCGTGTCCAGCGCTCCGGCGAGGGCCTCGCGGCGACGGGCCTCCCGAATGGTCTCGACCTCCTCGATGGTGGGAAGCGGTGTGGCGGGGATCTCGCGCTTGGCGTAGCGCTGGATCCGGTGGATCAGGTTGCGGTCGCGCGGATCGACGAGCGAGAGCGCGGTGCCGCTGCGTCCGGCGCGGCCCGTCCGGCCTACGCGGTGGACGTAGGCTTCAGGGTCGAGCGGAAGGTCTACGTTGAACACGTGCGAGACGTGGTCGATGTCTAGCCCGCGCGCCGCCACATCGGTGGCGACGAGGATGGTGACGACGCCCTTCCGGAATCGGTCCAAGACGGCCGTGCGCTGGGCCTGGCTCAGGTCGCCAGAGATGGCTTCGGCAGGGAAGCCGACGCTGGTGAGGTCTGCGGCAAGGCGGGTAGTGGCCTCACGAGTCCGCACAAACATCAGCGCGCTGGTGACCTCCTCGGTCTCGAGGAGCCGGATGAGCGCCGCCAGCTTGTCGCGGTGGCGCACCACATAGCCCCGCTGCTCGATGTCGGCGGCCGTCTTATCGCCGCCTGTCACGGCAATGGTCTCCGGATCGGTGAGGTACGTACCGGCGAGCTGGCGAATGCGCGCGGGCAGTGTGGCGGAGAGGAGGACCGTCTGGCGCGTCTCAGGCGTGGCTTTCAGGATGGCCTCGAGGTCGTCGGCAAAGCCCATCGAGAGCATCTCGTCAGCCTCGTCCAGCACCACCGTTTCCACACTGGAGAGGTCGATGAGGCCCTGGTTGAGCAGGTCCACAAGGCGGCCCGGCGTGGCGACCACAATGTCGACGCCGCGCTCCAGGCGGCGTGTTTGCTTGTGGTACGGCTGGCCGCCGTAGATAGGGAGCGCGCGGACGTTGAGGGCTTTTCCGTAGGTGTAGACGGCGGAAGAGACCTGGACCGCCAGCTCGCGGGTGGGGCAGAGGACGAGGGCACGGATGGTGCCGCGTGTCTCGCTCACAGCCAGCTTCTGGAGCATCGGGAGCGCGAACGCAGCCGTCTTTCCTGTTCCGGTCCTCGCCTGGCCGATGGCGTCGCGGTCATCGAGGAGGATCGGGATCAGCTCGGCCTGGATGGGCGAGGGAGACTCGTAGCCGAGGTCGGCGACGGTTTGCACCAACTCAGGGCGCAGGTGGAGGTCAGAGAACGTCACGAAAGCAGAGGGCTGAGAAGCGGCCGCCGGCTCCGAGAGCGGAGACGGGAGACCTGAGGACAGAGCTGAAGGGCATGCGGGACGATGTCGTCACGCCCCGATCCACGCTCTACCCGCCCCGCACCTGCGGTGACATGTCGGCGATTTCTCGTCCGATGGTTCTGAGCCTGGAGGCAACCCGCAGGCTGCGAACGGATCCCAAACGTTCCCAGAGTACGGCCCAGACATGTGTTCTGTGCGTGGCGACGGTGACGAGACAACGAAGATCCGATCTGGACCTTACCGTCCAAACACCAGTCGCGTCCCAGCTGACAGGCCCGGAAACGCGACTGGAGTTTGAGACTGCGTTGCCGGAAACACGAGCCGGGCGTCCGAGGCCAGAACCACATACTCCATCTGGACGCCCTCCATGGACGCGACGTACCCGTAGACATCGGCGGCCAACCGGCCGGAGGACGTCTCCATGCCCCAGCCCGTAATGTCGAACCGCTTTCGGAGATCAGTGTCCTGGGACGATGCACCGATGAAGCCGCCGCCCATCTCCGGGAAGGCATCGGACCCCGTTGGCAGAAGAGCACGCCGTTCACCCTCGCGGACAATCATCCAGCCCACGGCAGGTTCTCCGTCGATGCTAATAAGCGTCCAATCTCCAATCACGTCGCAGTCCAGGCCTCCACACAGGTCGGAGTCCGAATCGCACCCTGGAAGGGCCAGAGTTGCGATGCATGCCAGGAGGAGGAAGCGCATCATCGGAGGCAGACGGTGGAGGAAAAGGGAGGACGCCGCGCGGGTGAGACCGGGCACCTGAGCTCCTCAGCCTCGTTCAACTCCCGATTCGCCAGCTCGTTGTCATGTCCGTTCCTGCCTTCTTTCAGACCGAGGTGCTCGACAAGAGCCATCAGAAGCCCGTCGTGGTGGACTTCTGGGCGCCGTGGTGTGGGCCGTGCCGCGTGCTCGGACCAACGATAGAGACGCTAGCCCGCGAGAGTGGCGGCGCGTGGCGGCTGGTGAAGGTCAACACCGACGGACAGCCCGGCCTCTCACAGCACTATGGCATTCGGGGCATCCCGGCGGTGAAGCTGTTCGTGGATGGGGCTGTGGTGGCCGAGTTCACGGGTGCGCTGCCCGAGCCCGCCATCCGTCAGTGGCTCGAGGAGAACCTGCCGGCTGCGTCTTGATCTCGAGCTGGCGACGGATCGCTTGGCAGTCGCTGTCCCCTGGCGATCTTGGCAATCGTCTAGTGTCCGTGCCATGCAATCCGCCGAGTCCCTTCGCCAGTCCATCGCGTATGCGGTGCCGCGATTGCTTGTGGTTCCCCAACCCGACCAACCTCTTGCCCTGGAGAAATGGTCGCCCAAGGAGATCGTCGGCCACCTCATCGACTCCGCCGCGAACAACTACGTGCGGTGTATCCGGGCTGGGGATAAGGGTGGGCTTGTGTTTGATGGGTACGATCAGGACGCCTGGGTTTCGCTGGGCCGGTATGCCGATGCACGTTGGCCAGACCTGATTGAGCTGTGGCGTCTCTACAATGAGCAGTTCGCCCGAGTCATCGACGGTCTGCCGGACGACGTTCTCGATCGCCCTCATGTCAAGCATTCACTTGATCGAATAGCGTGGCGGCTCGTTCCTGCGAATGAACCGGCCACGTTGCGTTATCTGATCGATGACTACATAGGCCACCTTCATCATCATCTTCGGCAGATCGACCGCCAGCTCGTCGCAATCGATGCAGAGTCGGCACCCTGACCTTCTCTTCGGATCGATGCGCCACGCGAGGCTTCCTTCTCCTCGTCCTTGCTAGCCCACTCGTGGCCCAAGCCGCTGCGGAGGGAGCCTTCGACGAGCTGAGGAACGAGTGGTGGAACGGGCGCCTGGAGCAAGAACCGCTCTTCGCTAGCCACGTCGGCGAGCGCAGCTACGACGACCGGCGCGAGGCAAGCGATCTCGTACCGCATTCTGGAAGGGTGGATGATTCCCGTGTTGGCTCATCGCTTTGGCGTGGCGCGGGCGGTGCTGTCTGGTGCAAGCGATTGCTCCTGCAAGTAACTTGTAAGAGCAGGTAGTTGCCCCACCACACTGGAACGTCAGTTCCATCCTGGCCGCGAAGCCCTCATGCGAATTACCAAGGACGAGGCCCGTCAGCTGTTGCGCAAGAGCGGACTCCGCGTGACCTCGCCCCGTGTTGCAGTGCTCGGTGTTCTTGCTGCGGCCACAGGCCCGCTGTCCTTCACACAAGTGCTTGCCCAACTCGGCGAAACGGGGTGGGATCAGGCAACGATCTACCGAAACCTGGTCAAGCTTCGGGAGGCCGGTCTCGCCCCTGTGGTGAGCCGGGTTGGAGGGGTCGATCAGTACGCGATCGGAGGAGACCAGGCCGACGATCATCGCCATCCGCATTTCTTGTGTGAGGACTGTGGCCGGGTCGCGTGCCTGAGCCAGGACCTCACGGCTGCGTTGTCAGTCGATGGCCCTTGGGCGGAGTCCATCCAAGGGGCGGTGGTGCACCTGCTAGGCCATTGTCCAGATTGTATCGCTCGACCGCATGTCTGAGATCCGTCAGCCCCGATGGGTAGGGGCACTCCTATGGGTTGGGGCCGTCGTCATGATGGCGAGTGCAGCGATTTATCAGCGCACAACGGGCCCCACCTATCCACTCCGTGGCGAGATCGTCGTAGGCCCTGAGGCGTACGCGTACGCGCTCGTGCGCAGCCAGGAGACAATCGATGAAGCACGCGTGGCACTTCCTGAGCTCGGAGAAGGTGCCTCGGCCACGCTCACCTATCGTCGGTACCCGACGAACGACGACTTCGCCTCGGTACCCCTCGCGGAGGAGGAGGGCGAGGACGGACCGGAGCTGGCAGCGTACCTCCCGGTACAGCCGGCCGCCGGGAAGGTCGAGTACTACGTGGAGGTCCAGACTGAAGGCAGGACGATGCGGATCCCGAGTGCGGAAGCCGATGAGCCGACGATCATCCTGCGCTACAAGGACCCGGTGCCGACCCCTCTACTCGTTTCGCACGTGATCGCGATGTTCTTCACTGTGCTGGTCGGGATGCGCACGGGGCTTGGCGCCGTCTTCGCGCCCCAGGGTATTCGGACGCTCACCTGGATCACACTCATCGGGATGACAGTCGGTGGGCTCGTGCTCGGGCCGTTCGTGCAGAAGTATGCTTTCGGCGCCTACTGGACCGGTTTCCCATGGGGATACGACCTCACTGACAACAAGCTTCTGATCATGTGGTTCGTATGGGTTGTCGCTGCGTCGGTGCTTGGCATGGGAGTGAAGAAGAAGCCCGTACGCTCGCGCGTCGCGGTCGCCATTGCCGCGTTGTGCATGGTCGTCGTGTACCTGATTCCGCATAGCATGCGCGGCAGTGAGCTGGACTTTGACGCCGTCGACGCAGGTATACCGCCAGCCGAGGCAATCGGCACCGGCCTCGACTGACAGCCCTCCCGTGACGGCCGACCACGTCCACCTCGTTGCGGTTCATGTACCGGTGGTGCTCACGCCCCTCGCTCTTGTCCTGCTCTGTCTTGGAGCGTGGCGGGGCCGGGCTTCGACCTCTGCCGAGTCCGGTCGCTCGGCAGCTACTCTTATTGCAACCGGCCGATGGCTCTTGCTCGTCAGCGCTGTTGTGGGCGGTGTGGCATACTTCTCCGGTCCACCCGCGTTTGAGTCGATCGAGACAGAGCTGGAAGCCGTTCGCGACCTCGTCGAGCTGCACGCCGTGCTCGGGAGGGCAGCGTTCTTCGGGCTCGTTCTCCTGGCTCTCCCGACTATAAACGCCATGTTCCGCGAGTTTGAGGACGAGGCGCCGTCTCGTTGGCTCAACGCCATTGTAATGGCTGGGGCCGCACTCGTGAGCTATCTCCTCTTGTGGACGGGACACCTGGGCGGAGCGATTCGCCGCCCGGAGATCGCGGACACGCTCGGCTGGCTCTTTCCAGTGCTCTGAGACGGCTCAGCGGATTCGCGGTTTGTCGCCAGCTCGCCGGAGGCGCGGCTGAAAGAAGGGGCGTGGAGCCCTGCCAACGAGGGGTGAACTCACGTTCGGTTGTTTTCGTCCGGGATGGGGAAGAGGGCGTGCGGGAGACCATGAGGTGGTGAGAGGCTGTTTGGGACGAGCCCCCTGGTGAACGCCCGCCAGGATCTTGTGGAGTTCCACCTTCACAAGACAAGCCATGCGAGCACGACGCTACGGCTCCGACCTGACGGACGCCCAATGGAAAGCTATCGCTCCGCTCTTC
>JBCBZH010000132.1:0-11384 GCA_039815415.1 Bacteroidota bacterium | reverse complement strand
TTTTCTCATCGAACAATGCATTGAGCCGCATGGCCTACAGGCGATTATCTGTACTCATTCGGCAGAGATGCTAAACAGCGCATACGAACGTGACGATTGCGACATATTGGTCATAGTCCACAGAGGTGTCAAGGACGAGTAGTGGATGCGACGCACAGGCAAGGCGCTGCTCGAGCCAAGTCTTCGTTCACAGTAGGATTCACCTCTCGGGCTGGCAAGCACGGCTGTGTCGCCAGCTCGATCTGCATGTTCCAGTACTGTCATCCTGAGCGAAACGAGCAGAGCGAGTGCAGCCGAAGGATCTCAGGATGGTACAACGAGCCCCCAGCCTGGAACCGAAGATCGGCGTTAGCCAGCTGGCGCGGTGCTCGGCACAGATCCTTCGACTCCGGGCTTCGCCCTCCGCTCAGGATGACTCTGCGGAGACGTCAGCGAGCACACCAAGCAACCCGTCTCACCTGGGATTGTAGGGAAGTGGCAATCCATGCTCGGCTATCACCAGCGCGTAGATCTGCAACCACCCTTCAAGCTGAGGACTCACAGTCTGTTGCCTCCTCATCCTGCGTCCGTGCTGCGCCCACTGTAGGCGTCGGTCGCCAGCGCGGCGGCGTGCAGCGCCGCACCACCAGGGTCCGTACTGACCGGTAGCCTCCTTCGCCAGCTCGTTGCCCTCATTGGTTCCATCTGTGTGACGAAACAGGCGCTGGCGGCAGCCCAAGAGCGGGAGCACCCATCCCTCACACTCCTGGGTTTCTCCGATGTCCCGCACTAGCTTGTCCCCCATGCGTATCCCTCTGCTCGCTGCCACCCTGGCGGCTCTCCTCGCTGTGCCCACGAACGCCCAATCGCCCGTCGTGTCCAGCCCGGAGGACCGCGAGGCCGTCTCGCTGACGGTCTACAACGGCGGCTTCGCTGTTGTCCGCGAGGTGCGGCCGCTGATGGTGCAGCGCGGTGTGACGGTGCTCCGCTTCGAGGGCGTCCCGCAGCAGATCGATCCGACGAGCCTCGCGCTCAAGTCGCTCACAACCCCCGGGGGACTCTCGGTGCTCGAGCAGAACTACCAGTACAACCTGATCGGCACCAACTCGGTGCTCGACGCCGCCGTCGGCCAGCGCGTGCGCATTATCCGGGAGATGGGCGAGCGCACCGTCGTGGACGAGGGCACGCTCATCAGCCAGCCCAACCAGGGCCGCATCATCCGCACCGACGATGGCCGTGTGCTCGTCAACCCCGGCGGCACCATCGAGCTGCTGACCCTACCCGAGGGCCTGCTCTCGCGTCCGTCGCTCCTGTGGCGGCTGAACTCGGAGCGCGGCGGTGAGCAGCGCGTGGAGGCCAGCTACATGACCAACGGCATCTCGTGGAAGGCCGACTATGTGGCGGTCGTGAACGAGGCCGAGACAGAGGTGGACGTGACCGGCTGGGTGACCGTCAACAACCAGTCGGGCGCCAGCTACCCCAACGCCGGGCTCCAGCTCATCGCGGGCGACGTGCGACGCGTGCAGAATTACGGGCGTCCTCAAGCGATGTACGATGGGATTGAGGTGATGCAACAGACTCGCGCCGCTGCCGCCCCGCCGGAGCAGGAGGCATTTTTCGAGTACCACCTCTACACGTTCCCCACCCCGACCACCATCGAGGAGAACGAGACCAAGCAGCTCGAGCTGCTGTCCGCCGACGAGGTGGGCGTCGAGCGCCGCCTGATCTTCGACGGGGCAGGCACCTACTTCCCGTTCTACCGTCCGCGCCGCCAAGGCCCCGGAGCCGTCGGCGACGAGATGAGCGCGGCGGTGGTCCTCGAGATGGAGAACGCAGAGGCCAACAACATGGGGATGCCGCTGCCCGCGGGCACCGTCCGCGTCTACAAGGCCGACCGCAGGGGCAACCTCCAGTTCCTCGGCGAGGACCGCATCGCCCACACGCCGCGCAACGAGACCGTCCGCCTCTACATCGGCGACGCCTTCGATGTCGTCGGCACGCGCCGCCAGATGACCGACCGCCGCATCAACGACCGCACGCGCGAGTTCACCATCGAGGTGGAAGTCCGCAACCGCAAGGAGGAAGCCGCCACAGTGGATGTCGTTGAGCGCGTGTTCTGGGGTGATTGGTCGATCCTCGAGTCCACGCACGAGCACGAACGTCTGGATGCCACCACGGCGCAGTTCACCCTCGAGCTGGCGGCGAATGAGACGGCGACGATCCGCTACACGGCGCGGGTGCGGTACTAGGTGTTGGGAAATCAGGATTGGGGGCTGGGGTCGTCAGCTCCACCGTCTTGCACAATGACAATGACTCTGCTTCTCAGCCTTCTCTTCGCCCTCTCGGCCTGCGTGGAGGCTCCATCCGAGCCCCCCCAATCCCCAACTCCGAACCCCCAAACCCTGACAGGCGCCCAACGCCTCGTCGACACCGACTTCGCTACGCTGGCCGCGCTCTCGCCAGCTCGAGCGCCGCGCGTCGGGCTGGTGACGAATCACACGGCGCGCGTGGACACCACGGATGGTGGGCCGGCGCACCTCATCGACCGCATGGTGGCGTCGGAGGCCGTCGAGCTGGCGGCGCTGTTTGGGCCGGAGCACGGCATCCGGGGCGACGCCGAGGCAGGCGCGCGGGTGGACGATGACGCCAGCGCGATCCCGGTCTACAGCCTCTACGGATCCACTAAGAAGCCCACACGGGCGCAGACGCGCGGCCTCGACGTGCTCGTGTTCGACATGCAGGACATCGGTGCGCGCTTCTACACTTACATCTCCACGATGGGCTACGCCATGCAGGCCGCCGCCGAGGCAGGCATTCCCTTCGTGGTGCTGGACCGCCCCAATCCCATCGGCGACCGCGTGGAGGGGTGGATTCTGGAGCCCGAGCATGAGTCGTTCGTGGGCCTCTACCCGATTCCCGTCGCGCACGGGCTGACCGTCGGCGAGCTGGCGGACATGATCCAGGGCGAGGGATGGATGAGCGGGCTCGCAAACCTCGACCTGCACGTCGTCGAGATGGAAGGCTACACGCGAAACATGGCCTGGGAGGATACCGGGCTGCCGTGGGTCGCACCCTCACCCAACATCCCGGACGTGGAGACGGCGCGCATCTATCCCGGCGCGGCGTTCTTCGAGGGGACCACGGCCAGCGAGGGGCGGGGCACTTTAGAGCCGTTCAAGCTGGTGGGTGCCATCGGCGCCAACGCAGACGCCATCGCGACGGACCTCAACGGGCGCGGGCTGGCGGGCGTCCGCTTCGAGGCCGAGGACTTCATCCCACGCGACTTGCCCGGCCAGGCCACCAACCCGAAGGGCGAAGGCCGGACCATCGCAGGCATCCGCACGATTGTCACCGACGCCAGCTCGTTCGAACCCGTCGTTGTCGGCGTGCACCTGCTGGATGCGGTCTACCGCGATGCCCGCGCCAAGGGGCGTTTCTTCAAGGCCGACTGGCTCGCCAAGCTGGCAGGGACGCGGCAGTTCCACACAGCGCTTCGCCGAGGCGACGCGCCGAAGACCATCATCGCCTCCTGGGCTGAGGACGCCGACCAGTTCCGCCAGCTCGCCGAGCCTTACCGGCTGTACGAATAGCTCTGCGCGCAGGGCGAAGATGCCTTGTCCAGCCCAGTATCGCCAGCTCGACGGTGTCGGCCTCGAGCTGGCGACGTCTTCGCATCTGGGCAGAGTGTGAGGTGCGGCGGTTTGCTTCCACACGCCCATCCGCCCACACGCTCCCGATGGAACGTGAGCAACCGGGTTGGGCCTCACCCCTCGTCTGCGAACCCGACCCAGCGGTAGCGCCCGTCCACGACATCGAACTGCAGGCGGATGGCTTCATCCCGGTCCGCCTCGTCTTCCGGCACCACGCGCCCCTCGGCGTCGAACCCGACCACGACGCGGATCTCGCGGATCGTTCCGTCGCGCTCGAAGTCTCGAGGTGTAAGCGTCAGCACGGCGGTCTTGAACGGCTCTGTGAACGCGGCGATGTAGGCCTGATCCACATCCGCCAGCCCGATGCCGGCCTCCCCGAGCTTCGCGAAGCGCGTCACGGCATTGACGTTCCCGGAGCGAATCGCGCCCTGGAAGGTGGTCCAGAACGGCGCAAAGTCTGGCGGCGCCGCCACGGTATCGACCGGCGCCACCTCCACGGAGTCCACCACAAGGGCCGAGTCTGCCAGCGTGGTGTCGGCCATCGCCAGCTCGCTGGTGTCGGCCAGCTGTGGGCGGCGCTCCGCGACGGGATCGGCCTCGGTAATGGTGACCGTCGGCGTGTCCTCCCCACATCCGACACTCAGGAGAGCGACCGCAATCAGCACGGATCTACTCGACCGCACGCTCTGCCTCGTCCATCGGTCCGGCATCTCGTGGAACGCCCCACAGAACGGCTCCGGCAACGCCCACATACCCGGCCAGCAGCAACAAGGGCGAGATAAAGAGCGACATCACGCTATCGACCGGGTTGTCGTTGGTCGCGTTGTCGATCAGCATCAGCGTATAGCCGATCACGATCAGACCAACCGCCCCGAGCAACAGGACGTAGTTGATCCGGTCGAACGGCATCGTCGTGATGCCGCGACCACCGGTGCGCGCGGCGCGACCGGAGTCAGCAGAACGGCGGCGGTCCTTCTTCGCCATACAGACTGGGAGTGTGGGTGGGGATGCCAAGATAACCGCACCTCTTCCCCCCGATTCGCCAGCTCGACGGAGGGAAGCGAGGGCACCGTCTCAGTCCTTCAGACGAGCTGGCGCCTGGACGAGAGATGCGGGATGCGTGGACATCCCCGTTGGCCGCCTCGCACAGAAGCGACAACAATCCGTCGGAATTGCTGAGGCCGACCACTAGCTTGCGCACTGTCCCCCACGCCCATGCGACGCCTTCTTCTCCTCCCCCTCCTGCTCGTCACCTTCGCCGTGCCCTCCATCGGCGCGTCCCAGTCCACGCCCAGCGGACCGAAGGGCGAGGAGCCACCGACTCTCGACACCACCTACAAGGCCCCCGAGACCCGCTCCCAGGCCGAGATCGAGCTGGCGACCCGGGAGGCCATCACGGAGATCCTGGAGGACCCGGACCTGCCGCAGGCCTTCTGGGGCATTTTCGTGCAAGATGCCCAGACGGGCCGCGTGATCGTGAGCCGGAACGCCCGGAAGAACTTCATGCCGGCCTCCACGCTGAAGCTGCTCACCAGCGCGACGGCGCTGGACGTGCTGGGGCCGGACCACCGCTATACCACCCGCCTCTACTTCTTCGGCGACGAAGGCGCGGACGGCATCCTGCGCGGGGATCTGGTCATCCGAGGCGCGGGCGACCCAACCTTCGGCAGCGACCTGTCCTCCGAGGACCCAATGGAGACCTGGGCCAACGCTCTGGCGGAGGCGGGCGTGCGGCGCATCGAAGGGCGCATCATCGGGGACGACGGACGCGGCGAGGACGAGCCCTACCCGGAGGGCTGGGACGTGAGCCACATTGCCACCGAGAGCTATGCCCCTGCGGGGGGCGGCCTGCCGTGGGCCGACAACCTCGTCAACGTCAAGCTGGCGGGGACGTCCAACGGAGCGCAGGCGAGCGTCGAAATCGACCCGCCCGGCTTCGGCTCCATCACCGCCGACGTGGTGACGGGGCGGCGCGGCCTGACGGTCCGGCGCGCCCTCGGCACCGATGACATCGTGCTCGATGGCGGCGTGTCCGCGCGCTACCGCGGCACCCTCCGCCTGCCCGTCGCCAACCCGACGCTCTACGCCGCCGCCGCGCTGGCGGACCGCCTCCAGGAGGCAGGCATCACCGTGCCGGCCCAGATGGTGGATGCCGATGACCTGCCGACCCCGGTCAACTATGACAGCGCCGAGCCGCTGCAGGTCACCGTCTCCCCGACGCTCGACCGGATCGTGGCCCGCGTGCTGGCGGAGAGCGACAACCTGTACGCCGAGCAGCTCCTCCGCACCGTCTCCCCCAACGGCTCGCTGGATGGCGGCATCCGCCGCGTCCTCTCCTTCGCCGACGAGGCGGGCGCCGACACCGATGGCCTCAACATCGTGGACGGCTCGGGCCTCTCGCGCAAGAACCTGATCTCCCCGATGGCGCTGGCGGCGGTGCTCAGCGAGATGCGGGATCATCCCGCCAGTGGCGTCTTCATGCGCGCCCTTCCTACGGGCGGAAGCCCTGGCTCCACGCTTCGCTCGCGCCTGCGCGGCGTCCCTGTCCGTGCCAAGACCGGCTCGCTGCTCTCGGTCCGCTGCCTCGCAGGCTATGTCGATGGGCCACGCGGCGAGCCGCTTGTTTTCGTCATCATGGCGAATCACTACACCACACGCGGAGGCCGCATCGCCCAGGCAGCCGACCGCATCGTCCGTGCGCTGGCCGAAGGCACCCGGATCCCGATTGACGAGGAGTAGAGCATCGAGGTGCGCCCATGCGCATCGCCAGCTCGGCGGGTCTGGGTTCGAGCTGGCGGTTCCGGCGGCTCGAATCCTCACTGCCGTCTCGCTCATCAGCCTGAAGCAGAGCACGTCGAGCTGGCGAGGGGGATGGCTCCTGGCTCTCAGCTCATCGCCCTTCCCAGCGCGTAGCTTTCGGTCCCGCTGTGTCGCCCCTCGCTCGTCCCGCCCATGCCCGCTGTTCTCCGCCAGATCGCTCTGGGCGTCGGGGTGGTGCTGGTCCAGTGGCTGGTCTTCAAGCGGCTCCAGCTGTGGGGCGTGGTTCCGGATGTGGTGCTGCTCTATGTGGCCCTCCAGGCACTCCAGTATGGCCGCGTAGCGGGCGCCGTGGCCGGTTTCGGAGCGGGCCTGCTGATGGACATCGTCGTCGGCTTTCCTCTTGGCATGAATGCCATGATCAAAACGGTCATGGGGTTCGTGATCGGCTTCTTCCAGTCGGATCAGGGCGACAAGATGCGGATTGACCCCTTCCAGGCGCTCATCGGCGCGCTGGTGGTGGCCGTGGTCCACCACGGGTTGCTGACCATCCTGCTGGCGTTGGGCGAGGACACGCGCAATCTGTTCCTGATCGTCGGCCTGTGGTTCGGCGGCGCGCTCTACACGGCGGTCGTCGCCCTGGTGGCGTCCCTCTTCCGATCACGGAGTTAAGACGAGGTCCCGCTGTGGGCTCCTCCCCTAGCGGAGTGCGTCCTCCAGCGTCGTGCTGGCATCGGTGCTGGCGTCGCGGTACTTGACAATGGCGGGAGCGCTGAGACTGAGGCCGTGTTCGCGCCCGAAATCGGAATCGACGGCGCGCGTTCCGGGCACGACCACTGCCCCCGACGGAATCTCAAGCGGCCCGTTGCCAGCTCTGAGTACGGTCTCGTTCACCAAATCGTAGACTCGCGTGGAGCGTGTGAGGATGACGCCCGCCGCGAGCACGGCGCGCTGGCGAACGACCGTCCCCTCGTAGACGCCACACCCACCGCCGACAAACACGTCGTCTTCGACCACGACCGGCGCAGCACCGATGGGCTCGAGCACGCCGCCAATCTGGGCCGCCGCGGAGAGATGCACCCGCTGACCGATTTGGGCACAGCTCCCCACCAGCGCGTGGCTGTCGACCATCGTCCCGGCATCTACGTAGGCCCCCACATTGACGTACATCGGGGGCATGCACACCACGCTGGGAGCCAGATAGGCGCCCCGCCGAACCGTTGATCCTCCCGGTACAACGCGCACACCCTCTTCTGCCGTGAAGGCCCGCGCGGGATACGTGTCCTTGTCTACGAATGAGAAGGGGCCAGCCTCCGAATCCTCGAGCTGGCCGAGCCGGAAGCCGAGCAGGATGCCCTTCTTTACCCAGGCGTTGGCCCGCCACACGCCGTCGAAGCCGTGCTCAGCGGCACGAACCGCTCCGTCCTCCAACGCACGCCGAAGCGTTCGAAAGGCGAGCATCGCATCGCGCGTGTCGAGCGAATCGGGATCGTGGTCGGCGTGGTGCTCGATGCGCTGGCGGAGAACGTCGAGGTCAGACATACAGAGGAAGAATCAGACAGAACAAACACGCGCCAGCCCGCTTCTTGTGACTCGAGCTGGCGAGAAACGCTACTCGCCAGCTCGACGATCGAGGAAGTGGATGATGCGCGTGAGGCGCCCGTTGGAGCCGATGTCAGCCACGAAGAGGCCACGCGACATCTCCTCGCCCTCGGGCAGCTTCAGGCGCCAGCGCGTGCGGAGCACGCCATGAACAACGTCCGCAGGAAGGGCTGCTTCAAGCTTGTGATCGTACTTCAGCCGGAAGGTGGCGATGTGGGCTTCCAGCTCCGGCAGGCCCGCCAGAGGCTCCGGGATGTGCGGGTCGATGTAGACCACGTCTCGCACGACGGCATTGGCGAGAAGCCCATGGCGCGTGTCGGCGTCGGAGGCGTTCCACCCGGCGAGGTAGTCGCGAAGAACAGTGGTGGTGTCGGCAGGACGCATGGATCAGGAGCGAATGAACGGCTGGTAGGCCGCGAGAACGCGCTGGCGGGCAGCGTTGGTGAGGGGGGCGAGGGGCAGACGAAGCGTGGCTCCCATCTGATCCATCTCGGCAAGGACTGCCTTAACCGGACCGGGATTGGCCTCAAAGAAGCTCGCCCGCATGGCCTCGAGGAGCGTGTAGTGGAGCGCACGCGCGCCTTCGAGGTCGTTCGCCAGCGCGCGGCGGATCAGCTCGGCGGTCGGGCCAGGTGCCACATTGGCGACGACCGAGATTAGGCCCTCCGCGCCGAGGCAGACGGTCGGGAACGCGAGGTCGTCGTCGCCGGAATAGACCGCCAGCCCGTGGGGCCGCGCGGCGATCACGTCGGCGATCTGGTTGAGGTCTCCGCTCGCCTCCTTGATGCCGACGACGGTCGGGACCGCCTCCGCTAGACGGAGCAGGGTATCGGCGGTAAGGTTGGAGCCGGTTCGCCCCGGAACGTTGTAGAGGATGATTGGGCAGTCGGTCGCATCTGCAATGGCGCCGACGTGGGCCATCACACCGTCAGGCGTCGGCTTGTTGTAGTACGGCCCGACGATCAGCAGCCCGTCGGCTCCAGCCTCAGCGGCCTCTCTGGAAAACGTGACGCTCTGGGCCGTGCTGTTGGTGCCGGTCCCCACGATCACCGGCACGCGCTCCGCCGTGTGCTCCATCGCCAGCTCGACCAATCGTCGGCGCTCGTCATGTGTGACGGTCGGGTTCTCGCCGGTCGTCCCCAGCACCACCAGCGCCTCGACGCCCGGGTACATCGTGCCATCCGGTCCGGCGCTGCCCTCGAGTTGGCGATCGATCAGGCCGCGGAAGGCCCGTTCATCCACCTCGCCATCCGGCGTAAAGGGCGTGACGAGGGCTGGAGCAGTCCCTCGAAAGACAGGCTGGCGAGTCAAGACAGATCCGGGACGGAGGCGACGCGAGGTACACAGAACGTACTACGGGATGACGATGCCCCGGGCCTCCCCTCTCCGTCTTTCATCCGGCATCCCTCACTTCCCAAGCAAGCAGATCGTCGAGGGTGAAGAGACCAGTCTTGCCGTGGACCCATTCGGCGGCCCGGACAGCCCCGACTGCGAACGCGCGTCGGTCCTTCGCCCGGTGGACGATCTCGATCTGATCGACGGCGCTATCCAACATCACGGTGTGCTCCCCAAACACGTGCCCCACACGCGCCGACGTGACGTGCAACGCTCTGGCGTCGATGGCCTTGTGCTGGGCCTCAGGCTCGATGTGGGTCTTGCGTGCCAGTCCGTTGAGCAAGACCTGAGCGAGCGTAAGGGCGGTGCCGCTGGGGCTGTCGAGCTTGGCCGCATGGTGGGTCTCGTGAATGGCTGCGTCGTAGTCCTCGAGCTGGTCGAGAAGCGGAAGGAGGCCTTCGAGGGCGCGCGCGACGAGCGCCAGACCGAGGGAGAAGTTGGAGGCGTGGAGCAGGCCCATCTGGCCCTCGTCCACCCAGTCGCGGACGGTCGCCAGCTCGTTGTGCCAATCGGTGGTCCCCACCACCGCGTCGACGCCCCAGAAGGCGTAGCGATGGATCTGGTCGAGCGCCACGTCAGGCACGGAGAAGTCGATACACGCGTCAGCGCCATTCAACGCGCTGGCGTCGCGGGCGTCGAGGAGCGGCGTCTCCGCATCGAAGCGAGCGACGATGGCGTGGCCGCGCTCGGCGGCAACGGCCTCAACGGCCCGGCCCATGCGTCCCGTTCCAACGAGGGCGATGTTCATAGCAAGCTGGCGAGTATGGATTAACGCATGGCTTCCGCCGCACGGACGATGTCCGCGAGGATGACAGACGCTGTCACATCTGCATTGGCACCGGGGCCACGTAGGACAAGAGGGTGATCGCCGTAGCGCTCGGTATGAAACGCGACGGCGACCTCGGCGCCTCGAAGCCCCGTAAGCCGCGAGCCCGCGGGGATTGTTTCGACGGCTGCCTCCACCAGCCCGTCAGCGTAGAGACGCGCGACGTACTGGGCATCTCCATCGGCGAGGCGTTCCGCCCACGCCAGGTCGAACTCTGGGAGGCGCTCCCAGAACACATCGAGCGGGACATTCGCCAGCTCGGCTGGGACGAGGGACTCGATGTGTGCCTCGTCCGTATCCGCATCGAGGCCCATCTCACGGGCGAGGAGCGCCAGCTTGCGCGCCACGTCGCGCCCGGAGAGGTCGTCGCGCACGTCCGGCTCGGTGAGCCCGGCATCGCGGGCCTGAGCGACGGCCTCAGAAAAGAGCACGCCCGCCCGAAGCTGGCTGAACACGAACGCGAGCGTCCCCGAAAGCACGCCCTCAATCCGCCGAACCGTGTCTCCCGTGCGAAGCAGGTCCCGTAGCCGAGCCACCACGCCGAGGCCCGCGCCCACGGACGCATCGTACAGGTACGGCGCCTCCCCTGCCCTTGCGGCGGCCTCGAGCTGACGCCATACCGCCGCTGGACGACCCATCGCCTCCTTGTTCGGCGTCACCACGGCGATGCCCGCCTCGAGGAGAGCTGCATGACACGTGGCAACCTCAGCGCTCGGCGTTGCATCGACCACGATCAGCCGCTCCAGCCGCGCCGCCTTGAGGCGATTCACCAGCGCGTCGAGGTCCGAGATCTCGGCGGTCTTGAGGGCCTGCCGTGCCGTCGCCGGATCGAGTCCGCCCTCGTCCCACAGCTGGCGCCGCGACCCCGCCAGCCCGACAAGCGTCAGATTCAGCCCCGATGCCCGTAGCGTCTCAGCCTGATCGCCAAGCAGTGCAAGCACGCGGCGACCCAGCACGCCCGCTCCAATGACGACAACGTGGGCCCGCAGGCGCCGCCGCGCGAACGTCTCGTGGAGCGCGCGGACACCCTGCAGCACATCGGCATCCGGCACGAGGGCCGAGCACGCATGGTCGCCGCCGCCCTGCGCGAAGGCCAGCAGGTTGACGTGCGCTCGCCCGAGCGTGGCGAACATCTGCCCCGCCAGCCCGGGCGCCGTGTGCATCCCCGCCCCCAC